>NZ_JBLNKU010000018.1:0-66082 GCF_048158545.1 Flavobacterium melibiosi
TTGCCCTATGCATCCTAATGAGGTCAGCTCTGACCCTGGAAAATGTGCTAAATGTGGCATGGAAATGATAAAAACTACCGAAAAAAAATATAAACATGCTGTAAAGGGAAGTCAGGCTGGAGTCGAAATTGTCACTAAATACGTTTGTAAAATGGATAGTACAACTTCTGACAAACCAGGAAAATGCCCTAAATGTGGTATGGAAATGATTAAAAAAGAAGGCGACAAAAAATAATTCCGTCGCATAAATTTTAAAATCTTATTTATTTAATCCAATGCGCATCGTAACAATTATTGACGATGCGCTTTAATTATAATTAAAAGAATAATGATGTCCCAAAATAAAAGGGTAATTGCCAAATATTAACATTACCATGTTTAACAATTTAAAATAAAAAAAAATGAAAAATATAATTCTTTCAGCAGTAGTAATGGCTTTTGTATTGGTTTCCTGTAATCAAAAAGCCAAAGAAACAACAGATGATTCCCACGAGATGAGCAATGACAGTACAATGATGGATAATGACAACACAATGATGAAAGACAAAACTAAAACAATGGAAAATCACGAAAAAATGTATGCTTGTCCAATGCACCCGGAAGTGCAAGGCAAAATGAATGACAAATGTCCAAAGTGCGGTATGAAATTAACAGAACCAGTTCCGCAAACAACTAAATAAACTTCTAATCCTTTAACAGAGGAAAAAGATTCTGGTTCATATTGCTTTATAAACGATGAACTTCTTTTGTTTGTTATATAGCAACAAGTGTAAAAAAATTATAGAACATAATTGTAACATCAGCTAAATGAACATAAATCAAATAGTTATAACTAAAGCAAGTGGTCAGCAGGCTCCCTTTTCTCCTGAAAAGCTCAAACGTTCTTTATTGAATGTAGGAGCTTCAGAAGATTTGGCGGAATCAATTGTTGATGAAATCCAGCCAAAACTATATCCGGGTATTTCAACTAAAAAAATCTATCGTATCGCATTTAATCGGCTTAAGGATATCTCAAGTCCCCTTGCTGCAAAGTATCATCTTAAAAGAGGTATTATGGAATTGGGACCATCAGGTTATCCATTTGAGAGGTTTATAGGTGAAATTCTTAAACAACAGGGATACACTGTAATAGTGAATGAAATTGTAAAAGGTAAATGTGTGAATCATGAAATTGATGTAATAGCTGAAAAAGACAACCATCATTTTATGATTGAATGCAAATACCATAATCAGCCAGGAACAAAGAGTGATGTAAAAATTCCTCTTTATATACAGGCACGCTTTAAAGATGTGGAAGAGGCATGGATACAGCTTCCGGGTCATGGTACTAAATTTCATCAGGGATGGGTAGTAACAAATACACACTTTACAAGTGATGCAATCCAGTACGGAACTTGTGCCGGTCTTCACGTGCTGGGATGGGACTTTCCTGCAAAAGACAGTTTAAAAGAGCAGATTGATACGTTGGGACTATATCCGGTTACCTGTCTCACTACACTTACAAAAATTGAAAAGCAACAATTATTAGAAAATGATATTGTGTTGTGCAAAGAAATCTGCAATAACGAAAATCATTTGAGCATTATTGGAATAGAATCTTCCCGGATTAAATCAATACTTGAAGAAGGCAGTCAGCTTTGTAATCAATTAATAGACAATGGGAAGCATAAAACTAAATAGTGACCCACATTCAATAGAACCCGAAGCGGTGATTGCTGCTTTGCAGTCTGATGGTGAAAGCGGATTATCTTCATCTGAAGTGGAGAAACGCTTGAAAGAACATGGACCCAATAAAATTGAAGAGAAAAAGAACAAAAGACTTTGGCTTATTTTTCTAGATCAATTTAAAAGTCCAATTGTATGGTTACTTGTTTTCGCCGCTGGCTTATCTTTTTATTTTGAAGAATGGGTGGATGGTATTGCCATTCTTTCCGTGATACTGATTAATGCGCTTATTGGATTTTATATGGAGTTCCAGGCAGTGCGTTCCATGAATACACTTAAAAAATTATCTGCTGTACCCGCCAAAGTGCTGAGGAATAAAAAATTGGAAGAAATAAATGCGGAAGGTATTGTTCCCGGTGATGTGGCTTATGTTGAAGCTGGAGATATGATTCCTGCGGATGGCAGAATTTTTAATGCCTCACAAATGCAGGTTGACGAATCGGCATTAACAGGCGAATCTGTTCCTGTAGAAAAACAAATAGAAAAGTTGGAAACAGACACTACTCTAGCTGAACGAAACAACACGCTCTATAAGGGAACTTATGCTACAAAAGGTAACGGCTATATGGTAGTTACGGAAACCGGAATGGATACCGAACTTGGAGAAATAGCACAAATGGTGCAAACAGCAGAACAAGCTGCTACACCTTTAGAAAAGAAACTGGAAGATTTTAGTAAAAAGTTGATTTGGATAACTGTAGCATTGGTAATCCTAATCTTTATTACAGGGCTTCTGAACGGGCAAAAGCTACTTGAAATGCTCCAAACTTCCATTGCGCTTGCTGTTGCAGCTATACCCGAAGGATTGCCTATAGTGGCTACAATGGCATTGGCACAGGGAATGATGAAAATGGCAAAATACAACGTGATTGTAAAAAAACTTTCGGCTGTTGAAACACTTGGTGGAACCAATGTAATATGTACTGATAAAACAGGTACACTTACGCAAAATAAAATAGAAGTCAATACCATTATAACATCTGCTAATAATCCAGAAGCTTTAGAAGTTATTAATCGAATAGCCATTTTATGTAATACAGCAGAGTTGCAAAACAACAATGGTGCTGTTAAAGAAATTGGTGACCCTCTTGAAATTGGATTGCTCAAATTTGCTTTGAAAAATAATTTTAATATTCAGGATTATCGAAGCCAATTTCCTAAAATAAAAGAAGAACCTTTCTCTTCCGAAACCAGAATAATGGCAACACTTCATCAGTCTAAAAAGGAGCTTACTTCTTATGCTAAAGGAGCTACAGAAGAATTGCTAATGCGTTGTAATCGTATTTTAGAAGCGGAAGGTATCATAGAACTGAATGATGATATAAAAGAGCTTTGGATGAAAAAAGCCGAAGACCTGGCTAATTCAGGATTAAAGGTAATTGCAGGCGCATATAATCCTACGTCTTCTGACGGTGAGATGGCTGTAAATCTTGTGTTTGTGGGATTGTTTGGAATGATTGACCCACCAAGAGAAGAAGTATTTGATGCGATCGAGGAATGTAAAACAGCGGGAATCAATGTAATAATGATAACTGGGGATCATCCAGCCACGGCTAAAAATATTGCTCTTGAACTTGGCATTGCAAGCAAGGATAACTTTAAGGCAATGGTAGGAAAAGAAATGACCGATTACGAACATTTGACGGTACAGGAAAAATCAAATTGGTTAAATACAAAAATTTTTGCAAGAGTAAGCCCTAAACAAAAACTGGATCTTGTTGCTGTTTTACAAGAAAGAAAAAACATTGTAGGGATGACCGGTGATGGAGTCAACGATGCTCCTGCGTTGAAAAAAGCTGATATTGGTATTGCAATGGGGTTAAGAGGTACACAGGTCTCTCAAGAGGTGGCAGACATGGTGCTAAAAGACGATTCTTTTTCATCTATTGTAATAGCCATTAGACAAGGGCGTGTTATTTTTGAGAACATACGAAAGTTTGTGATTTTTCTGCTCTCCTGTAACTTAAGTGAGTTATTAGTGATTGCAAGTGCATCAGTATTTAGCCTTCATTTTCAATTATTCCCAATTCAGATTCTTTTTATAAATCTTATTACAGATGTTTTGCCTGCCCTTGCTTTGGGAGTAACGGAAGGCAGCCCTGATATAATGCAAAGACCACCAAGGAGCATTGACGCACCTATTATTGATAGAAAAAGATGGGTTACTATTTTCTTTTATTCAATTGTTATTGGAGCTAGTAGTGTAGGCGCAGTTTTTTTTAGTCATTATACAGTTCACAAAACGGAAACATGGAACCCGGAACTTTGTAATAATATTTTATTTTTTACGCTAATCTTTTCACAGCTTCTTCATGTACTGAATATGAGTAGCAGTTCTTCCTTTTTCAAATCAGAAGTAATCAGAAGCAAATATGTTTGGGGTGCGATTGCTATTTCGGTAATCATTTTAATTAGTATGTATATGATTGAAACAATGAGAAAAGTGTTATCGCTTTATGAGATGTCTATTAACGATTGGCTCATTTCAATTGGAGCTAGTGTGGTTTCATTAATAGTAATTCAGATCGGTAAAAAATTAAAAATGGCACAACAATGAACAGCGTAAATAAAAGCATTTTCGTTTTTGGTTTGTATTCCTTGTTAATGGGAATTGTTCTGTTGTTTTTATCAAATCTTGTGTTGCCCATGGTGGGTTTACCTGTCTCTAAAGAACCGTGGCTTCACTTACTTGGTTTTGTATTGATATGTTCATACTATTATTTGCAATCTGCCTTAAAGGGAAATATTGATTTTGCTCGATACACTATACATACAAGATTATTCGCCCCACTGGTTGTCGCTTTCTTGATAGTAACTGGCAAAGCGGATTGGCATTTTTTATCTTTTGGAATTGTAGATGGATTAGGTGGAATTTGGACATGGATTGAGTTAAAGAGAAATAAAGAAAACAACATTAAATAGTAATAGGATCAATAATTACAGTATTTAAATGGAAAAAATAATCATCAATAATCCTTCAAGGCAAACCAATTGGTATGTCATAACCGGAGGACCAAGTTCTGGGAAGACAACCACGGTTAATATACTTCGAGAACGGGGTTATATTACAACTATGGAGCATGCCCGACATTTTCTTGATACACAACGGCTAAAAGGGAAAACTATTGAAGAGGTTAGAAAAAACCAACGGGAGTTTCAGTTGGGTGTTTTAGATATGCAGATTGAGCAAGAAAAAGAAATTGCACCACACGTCCAGGTTTTTCTTGACCGGGCAATTCCTGATGCACTTGCCTATTATCGTTTTTTAAACCTTTCCGTAGATGACAAACTAAGGGATGCATTAAGAAATATTTCCTATAAAAAAATTTTTATAATGGATTCCCTTCCCTTAAAAAATGATTATGCAAGGAATGAAAATGCGGCAGCACAAAAGAAAATCCATGAACTGATAACAGCAGTGTATGAATCCTTACCTTTTCCTGTTGTACATGTTCCTGTACTTCCGGCAGAAGAGCGGGTAGATTTTATTTTGAAAAATCTTTAGTGATCAATATGAATAATAAAACTTGTTTCAAGTGTAAAATTTAGACTAAAAGAAAATAATAATGATAAATTATTTCATAACCTGGGCACTTAAAAACCGCATTATTGTTTTGCTCATTGCAGCAGCAGTTACGGCTTACGGTATTTATGCAGTAAAAAATACGCCCGTTGATGCTATTCCCGATTTGTCAGAGAATCAAGTCATCATTTTTACCGAATGGATGGGCCGCAATCCACAAATCATCGAAGATCAGATTACCTATCCTTTGGTTAGCAATTTACAGGGGATTCCTAAAGTAAAAAATATACGCGCCAATAGCATGTTCGGGATGAGTTTTGTTTTCGTGATTTTTGATGATGATACAGATATTTATTGGGCAAGAACAAGAGTTTTAGAACGATTGAATTATGCGCAACGTCTTTTGCCCGAAGGAATCATACCTACACTTGGTCCAGATGGAACAGGATTAGGACATGTCTATTGGTACACGTTAGATGCCCCTGGCTATGATTTAGGAGAACTTCGTGCGTTACAGGATTGGTACGTGCGTTTTGCTTTACAGACCATTGATGGGGTTAGTGAAGTAGCTTCCTTTGGAGGATTTCAACGACAATACCAAGTGGTAGTTGACCCTAATAAACTGCGTTATCATAACATTCCGTTAATGGAGGTTGCTGAAAAAATTAAAGCAAATAATAGTGATGTAGGTGGCAGAAAATTTGAGCAATCGGATATTGGATATATCATTAAAGGATCGGGATATATCAAAAACATAAAAGAAATTGAAAATATTCCGCTTAAAACCATTAACTCAGTTCCTGTTAGAATAAAAGACATTGCTACTGTTCAAATGGGTGGAGAATTAAGATTAGGGATTATTGATGAGAATGGTGAAGGAGAAAAAGTAGGTGGAATTGTAGTGATGCGGTACGGAGAAAATGCAAAAGATGTCATAGAAAGGATTAAGGAAAAATTACCGGATATTGAAAAAGGCCTGCCTCCGGGAGTAAAATTTAAAGCGGCTTATGACCGTTCTGACCTCGTTGATGCTACTATAGCTACGTTGAAGGAAGCGGTAGTAGGAGAAATTATAGTGGTAGCCATCGTCCTATTCATCTTCCTGCTGCATGTAAGAAGTGCACTGATAGTTGTCATTACAATTCCAATATCTGTTCTTATTTCATTCATTATGATGAGCTGGTTTGACATCACCTCAAACATAATGTCGCTTGCAGGAGTTGCTCTTGCCGTGGGTGATTTAGTAGATGCCGGAATTGTAATGGTGGAAAATGCAATGAAATCAATAAGTGGAGAAGAAGATTAATTTTTTTTTAAAGTTAGAACAAATGATATCAAACGAAGAAAGAGAAAAGAAAATTGAAGCGTCATCTAAACTGATTGGGAAAGCCGTGTTTAATTCCATACTGATTACACTGGTATCATTCAGTCCGATACTATTCCTTACGGGACAGGAAAATAAGCTGTTTTCGCCTTTAGTATGGACTAAAACCTTTGCTATGATTGGCTCTGCCTTTGTAGTTGTATTTCTTGTTCCGGTGCTTATGACACTGTTTCTAAAGGGAAACGTGCGCCCTGAAAGTAAACATCCCATTTCACGTTTTTTCCTTTGGATGTATAACCCGATAATCCGTTGGTGTTTGAAATGGAAAAGAACAACTCTTGCGTTAAGTATCGCATTAGTATTGGGAAGCGTTCCGCTGGTGCTCAGTCTTGGAACTGAATTTATGCCGCCGTTAGATGAAGGATCGCTGCTTTTCATGCCTGTAACTTTACCTGATGTTTCCAATTCCGAAATAAAACGAATCATGCAAGTACAGGATAAATTAATCATGACTGTACCTGAAGTGCAAAATGTCCTCGGAAAAGCCGGGCGTGCAAATACAGCCACAGATAACGCGCCCATGAATATGATTGAAAGTATTATACTATTGAAGCCACAATCGGAATGGAGAGCGGATTTCTCTAAGGATGATATTATTAAAGAGTTAAACGCTAAACTACAAATTCCGGGAGTTATAAACGGGTGGACACAACCCATTATCAATCGAATCAACATGTTGTCAACCGGAATTAGAACCGATGTGGGAATTAAATTATATGGTCAAAATCTTGACACGATCAATAAGTTAGCACAACAGTTTAAAAAAGAATTGGAAGGATTAGAGGGTGTCAAAGATTTGTATGTGGATCCCATCGTAGGCGGAAAGTACATTGACATAAAAATAAATAAAGAAGAGATTGGCAGATATGGTCTTTCTGTAGACGATGTAAACATGTTTATTGAAACAGCCGTTGGAGGAATGAATGTTACCACTACCATCGAAGGCCGGCAACGGTTTTCTGTCAATGTGCGATTTGCTCAGGATGCTCGTGATGAAATCCATAAGCTTAAAATTTTACCATTACAAACCATGGATTATGGTTCCATACCGCTTTCTGCCGTTGCTGATATCAGCATTACTGAAGGGCCTCCCATGATAAGTTCAGAAAATGCGATGCTAAGAGGAACACTGCTTTTTAACGTTCGGGAAAGGGATTTAGGAAGTACTGTAAATGATGCCAAAAAGAAACTCGAAGGAGCGATTAAAAAATTGCCAAAAGGCTATTTTTTAAGTTGGAGCGGACAATACGAAAACCAAGTAAGAGCGCAGGAGCGATTGAAAATGATTATTCCCTTTGTGTTACTCATTATTATGGCTATCCTTTATTTTACATTCCATACTTTCAGGGAAGTCCTGATAGTTCTTTCAGCAATTCCCGTTGCCTTGGTTGGTGGAGCTTACTCGCTGTATTTCTTCGATGTCAATTTTTCGGTTGCCGTTGCCGTTGGTTTTATTGCCTTATTCGGAGTTGCAGTAGAAACGGGTGTGTTAATGCTGGTTTACATGAATAATTCAATACATAAAAAGGTAAGTACGATTACTGCCGAGAATAAATCAATGACAAAACAGGATATCGAAGATGCCATTTATGATGGTGCTGCTTTAAGGTTAAGACCAAAGCTGATGACCGTTCTGGTTGATATTATTGGCTTAATGCCTGTTTTATTAGCCACAGGAACGGGTAGTGATGTAATGAAACCAATTACAATTCCATTTGTTTTTGGGTTAATGACCTCCACTCTATTTGTACTGATTGTATTGCCTGTATTGTATGCCTTGGTCAGGGAATACGAATTAAAAAAACACGGTAAACTAATAGTAAAGGAGTTTGAGGATTAATATTCACCAATAGGGAATTTCTGGAAGTAGAAACACTAGGTAAAAAGATATTTTAAATGATAAAGAGTAAATATTATTTCGTTTTAGTTTTGACTTTAAGCTGTATTACTATTAAGGCGCAAACACTTTCGTTGGCTGAAGTTTTGACCAATATCAAAACAAATAATCCACAACTAAAAATGTATGATGCCGATATACAAAGTATGGATGCTGCGGCAAAAGGAGCCAAAAGTTGGATGGCACCACAAGTGAGTTCGGGATTTTTTATGACACCTTACAATATCAAAATGTGGAAGGCAGATGAAATGAACCCCGGAATGGGCAATTTCATGTTAGGTGTTACACAAATGATTCCAAATGCTTCCAAACTAAAAGCCGATTTTAATTATATGAACACGATGTCTTCTGTCGAAGCCGAAAACAAAAATTACACCAGTAATCAATTAAAAGCTATTGCAAAAACGAATTATTATCAATGGCTGATATTAAATAAAAAAGTGAAAATTGCTAATGATAATTTATTGCTTTTGGAATATATGATTAAAAGTATGGAGATACGATATCAGTACAATATGGATAAACTGCCAACGTATTATAAAGCAAAATCGCAATACAGCATATTAGAGAATATGATAGTAATGTTACAAAATGACATCTCTCAAAAACGAATTATGCTCAACACGTTGATGGCAAGAGATAAGAACATCGCTTTTGAAATAGATCCTACCTATAAATTAAATGATTTTGATTTCATAAAATCAGACTCCACAGCACTTTCTCAAAAACGAAGTGATGTGAAAGCTATTGAAAAAACAATTTCTTTAAACCAATTGAAAATAGCTGCCGAAAAAGCAAAATTATTACCCGAATTTGGTGTCAGGTACGACCACATGTTTGCCTTTGGGGAGCAACCGCAACAATTCTCTTTAATGCTTATGGTTAATATTCCTTTTGCACCATGGTCATCAAAAATGAACAAAGCCAACATCAATAGTTTTCAAATAAAAAACGAAAGCCTGAACTTTCAAAAACAGATGATTCTGAATGAAGCTGCAGGAATGATTTCAGGGATGAACATAGAGTTGACAAACTTAAAAAAACAATATGATATTTCGGAAAAAAATATTATTCCAGCCTTACGAAGAAATTATGATACCGCTATTATAGCCTGGCAAAACAACACCGGGGATTTGTTTGTGGTACTTGACGCTTGGGAAGCATTAAATATGGCACAAATGGATGTTTTAGACAAATTACAATCCATACTGAACACCCAGGTAGAAATTGAAAAACAACTGGAAACCAAATAATTATGAACCGATACTTAAAATATAGTTTAATAGTTATAATCATTTCCATTATCGGATTTGCAATCTATTACTTCGCAATAAGGTCTGATGAACCAATACACACGCAGCATCAAAAAGAAGTGTACACCTGTTCGATGCACCCGGAAATCATTCGGGACAAACCGTGTAACTGTCCTATTTGTGGAATGACTTTAGTAAAAAAGGAAAACGCCGGTCATGCTATAAAAAGCACTTCAATCGAGAATTTTTTAAAGCGTACCGATAATTTTATATTAGGTAATTATAAAACTACCACTCCAAAAGACACCATTATAAACAGCGAAATAAATTTGCCCGGAATTGTAGTATACGACCCCAATTCCTCCGTAAATATTGCGGCAAGAATGAGTGGCAGGATAGAAAAAATGTATGTCAATTATAAATACCAAAAAGTAACTAAAAGACAAAAGCTTTTTGATTTATACAGTCCGGAATTACTCACCGAACAGCAAAATTTCATCTATTTAATCTCCAATGATGCGGAAAACCATTCCATCATAAAAGCATCAAAACAAAAATTACTGCTCTACGGAATGACTATTAATCAAATAAATGCATTGGCTTCCACCAAAAGAGCAAATCCGGTAATTTCCATTTATAGTCCTGCTTACGGAATCATTCAGGGAACGGAAAGCATGACCCAAAGTACAGAAGGCAGCATGCAAAATTCTAATATAACTACAGAAGCTTTAACCATTAAAGAAGGAGATTACATTAAAAAAAATGAAGTCGTTTTTAAATTAGTCAATACTGATAAAGTTTGGGGTGTTTTTAATGTCTTGCCAGGATATAATAGCTTAATTAAAATAAACCAGCCTATCGATATTTCATCCGAATTTATCGAAAACGAACCTATAATTGCCAAGGTAAATTTTATTGAAACACAATTCAACCAGACGGACAGAACCAATAGGATCAGGGTTTATTTAAATAACGGTTCGCTAAAATTACCCATTGGTTTGCGATTACAGGGTGTTGTGAAAACAAATTCGACAAAAGCAACTTGGCTGGAAAAAGAAGCTTTGGTGACCATTGGGTATAAAAAAATAGTTTTTATGAAAATGAAGGATGGTTTTAAAACGAAAGAGATAAAAACAGGAATGGAGATTAATGATTTTATCCAGATAATAGACGGTATTTCGGTTGAAGATACAATTGCAAAAAACGCACAATATTTAATTGATAGCGAAAGCTTTATTAAAACAAAATAGCCATGAAATGCCCATTAATAATTAAATTGAGACAAACTGTAAATGTTTTTTGGGCATTAAATGCGACAAATAAAAAACAATAAAAATTAACACATGAAATTGATAAAAAAAATCAGTATCCTATTTATACTATTTACAGCATTAATGGCTTGTAATACTAAAAACAAGGAAGATCATAGCAAACATGCTACAAAAGAAAGTGTTTACTATACTTGCGCTATGGATCCGCAGATAAAGGAAAGTAAACCGGGGAAATGCCCTATTTGCCACATGGCCTTAACGCCAATACGAAATGACGAATCAGCCGCTAACGAAATAGCCTTGAGCGATCAGCAAATAAAATTGGGTAACATCACAATGCAAACTATAGCCGAAACAGGAAATAGTTTAGAAGAAACCTATATGGGTGTTTTAACGATCAATCAGGAAAAAGTTAAAACCATATCCGCAAGAGCAATGGGACGAATCGAAAAGCTATATTTCAAAACTACAGGGGACTATATTAGTAAAAACGAAGCGGTTTATCAATTATACAGCGAAGATATTGCGATAGCCAAACAAGATTATTTCACCGCCTATAAACAACTTACAATGCCCGGTGATTTTGGAAAAAATGCTAAAACCATGCTAAATGCAGCCAAACAGAAACTATTGTTCTTTGGTTTGTCCAACACCCAAATTGAAAGTATAAAAACGAGTAATGAAGTTTCTCCTTACACTATATTCTACAGTACATCCAGTGGATATGTTACAGAAATAGTAGCCACAGAAGGTAGCTATATCATGGAAGGTTTAGGAATACTTAAATTAGCGGATTTAAATAGTCTTTGGCTTGAATCACAAGTGAATGTAAACTATGCAAAAAGCTTAAAAATTGGACAAAATGCAAAAATTTCATTTACAGATTATCCTGATAAAACAATAAATGCCAAAGTTTCATTTATTAACCCGGAAATAAATCCAGACACCAGACTACTCTTAATTAGGATGGAAGTTCCAAATCCAAACTTATTCTTAAAACCGGGTATGCAGGCAATAGCTAAATTAACCCAACCTAATGTGAAAGGATTATTTATTCCAACGGATGCTGTTATAAGAGAAGAAAATGCCTCTTATATATGGATTGAAAAAAGACACGGTGTATTTGAAAACATTATGGTAGAAACAGGAATGGAAATGAATGGCATGGTTGAAATTAAATCGGAAATGGATCCAAGCAAAAAAGTGGTTATTACTGGTGCTTATGCTATAAACAGTGAATACAAATTCCGAAAAGGAACCGACCCAATGGAGGGAATGGACATGTAACCTAAAACTGATTTTGTGATAATTATGTCCTTTAAGAAAAAAACAAGCTTTTAGACTATGTATTGTTTTTTAATAGCAATAAATAGTATTAATTCGATAACATCTATCCATCTTTTGTACACCTCTACCCTTCTCACCCCTTTAAATATAAGAAATATTACTTATTGCATCGGAAAGTAGCAGAACAAAACAACATATCAAAATAAATATTAAATCACTATATATTCAAATATATAGTGATTTTTTTATTTACTTAAACCTTTGGAAGTTGGCTATACTTTGGTTAAATTTTACCCCCATTGTCCACAAAATAAATTTGTCAGTTGATTTTTTACATAGGGTGCAAATCATTAAAATCGCTTTACATTATGAAGGACTGCCCGCTGCTGATGGTGATATTCTGCGTCGGGCGATAAATGATAAAGGACGTTCGAAAGCAGCATTGCAAAAAGTGAAAGACAATTACTTTGCCTGCTGTGCGTAAAAAGGGCATCCGGTAAAGTTATTGCATTCATTTTATCAAAATAATGAACCGTCTTCAAAAAATTATATTCTCTAAACATTCAATTTTGCTTTCTTTCTTTTCTCTCTTTCCTGTACATCAATCACTGCCACAGCAGTCATATTAACGATTTCATTTACGCTTGCTCCTAATTGAAGGATATGAACTGATTTACTAAGCCCCATAATTATTGGACCAATAGAATCCGACTTATTGAGTTCTTTCATTAATTTATATGTAATATTTGCCGATTCTAAATTAGGAAAAATTAAGGTATTTACTTTTTTACCAGCCAATTTAGAAAACGGAAACTTACTTTGCAACAAGTCAGTATTCAAAGCAAAATCAGATTGTATGTCTCCATCCACAACCAAGTCCGGCTTTTTAGCATGTAAAATTCCAACGGCTTCTCTCACTTTAGTGGCATGTGGATGGACGGAAGATCCAAAATTAGAATACGACAACATCGCCATAACAGGATCAAAACCAAAAGTGGTCGCTACATTAGCTGTCATTTGAGCAATATCTGCCAATTCTTCTGCAGTAGGATCAATATTTATTGCGGTATCTGCTAAAAACATAGGACCTCTTTCGGTTGTCAGAATGTTTACGGTTGCCACTTTTTTCACATTCGAAGCCTTTCCTATAACTTCAAATATTGGTTTAACCACCGTAGGATACGCTCTGGAATAGCCTGATATCATTCCGTCAGCATCTCCTTCAAGTACCATCATCGCCCCAAAATAATTGCGGGACCTCATTTTTATTTGGGCACCGTAAAGCGTCACACCACTTCTTTTTCGGTTGTTCCAGAATTTAGTGGCATATTGATTTCTCATTTCATAGGATTCTTCAGTATTTGTATCAATTATTAGCACATCGGCATCAAATTCGATTTCCTTTTTTAATTCTAGTATCGTTTCTCTATTCCCCAACAATATCGGCTCTGCAATTCCTTCATCAGAAACAATTTGGGCTGCTTTCAACACATCCAAATGGTCTGCTTCGGCAAAAACTATTTTCTTAGCATTCATTCTGGCTCGGCTGTGCAGCATACGCACCACCTTATTATCATTCCCGGAACGCTGCAACAATTCTTCTCTATACTTGTCCCAATCCTCGATAGGCATTTTGGCAACACCACTTTCCATAGCCGCTTTGGCGACAGCCGGAGGAATTGACGAAATCAATCTAGGGTCAAATGGTTTTGGAATAATATAATCTCTCCCAAAAGTAAGGCGAGTTTCGCCATAAGCAATATTCACTTGCTCCGGAACAGCTTCTCTAGTCAAATCGGCCAAAGCTTTAACAGCTGCCATTTTCATTTCTTCATTTATTTTAGTTGCCCTTACATCCAGCGCGCCTCTAAAAATAAATGGAAATCCCAAAACATTATTCACCTGATTCGGATGATCTGAACGACCGGTTGCCATAATAATATCTTTTCGGGTGCTTACCGCCAAATCATACGCAATTTCCGGATCTGGATTCGCCATTGCAAAAACAATAGGATCTTTTGCCATAGCAAGTAACATCGCTGGATTTACCACATCAGCAACCGAAAGTCCTATAAAAACATCGGCATCCACCATCGCTTCTTCCAGCGTATCTATCTTTCTGTCCGTTGCAAATTCCAGTTTTTCGGCAGATAAATTTTCTCTGTCACTTCGAATAACTCCTTTGCTATCAAGCATTACGATATTCTTGGCACTAGCTCCAAAAGCTTTGTATAATTTGGTACAAGAAACTGCAGCAGCTCCGGCACCACTAATAACGATCCGTACTTCTTCTATTTTTTTCTTGGTTATTTCCAATGCATTCAACAAGGCTGCAGCCGATATAATAGCCGTTCCGTGTTGGTCATCGTGCATTACGGGAATATCCAATTCTTCTTTTAATCTTCTTTCGATTTCAAAAGCTTCCGGTGCTTTGATGTCTTCCAAATTGATTCCTCCAAAAGTAGGAGCCATAATTTTTACCGTTTCAATAAACTTGTCGATATCTTTAGTATCCAATTCAATATCAATGCTATCAATATCAGCAAAAATCTTAAACAACAAGCATTTACCTTCCATTACCGGCTTTGAAGCTTCAGGTCCAATATCCCCTAATCCCAAAACGGCTGTACCATTGGTAATTACCGCAACAAGATTTCCTTTTGCAGTATATTTATAAACATCATCCTTATTTTTATGTATCTCTAAGCAAGGTTCAGCCACTCCTGGGGAATATGCTAATCCCAAATCACGTTGGGTTGCATACGGTTTTGTTGGTACGATTTTTATCTTTCCGGGTTGTGGTTTGGCATGGTAAGCCAAAGCTTCACTTCTTAATTTTTCGTTACTCATAATTGGTATTATTTAGTAGTGCATTCTTTAAAATTAAATAGACTGATTTTTTTAATCGCTATTTTACATTCACATTTTCGATAATCACGGCATACCCCATTCCCACACCAATACACATGGTACAAAGGGCATATCTTTTATTTTGTTTTTGAAGTTCGATTGCGGCAGTTTGAATCAACCGAGTTCCTGACATTCCTAACGGGTGTCCGAGTGCAATGGCACCTCCATTTGGATTGACTCTTACATCATTATCGTCAAGTCCTAATATTCTGATACAGGCCAAAGCTTGTGCGGCAAAAGCCTCATTCAATTCTATAATATCTATATCTTCTAATGTTAATCCTGCTTTTTGAAGTGCTTTCTGGGTAGCGCCTACGGGACCAATCCCCATTATTCTGGGTTCTACACCTACTATTGCCGAAGAAACTATTCTGGCTAATGGTTTCAGATTGTATTGTTTTATGGCTTTTTCAGAAGCTAAAAATAATGCGGCTGAACCATCATTAAGACCCGCTGCATTACCAGCCGTTACGCTTCCTGCATCCTTCTTGAAAGCCGCTCTTAAAGTCGCCAGTTTTTCGATAGAAGTGTTTCCTTTTATGAATTCATCTTTAGAAAACGAAGTAACTATTCCTTTTTTATCTATCAGCTCTACTGGAATTATTTCTTCATCAAATCGTCCGCTTTGTTGTGCTGCAAATGCTTTTTGTTGTGAATTATAAGCAAATAAATCTTGGTCTTCCCGACTTATGTTATATATTTCGACTAAATTCTCCGCCGTAATTCCCATCGCATCCGTGCCATACATCGCTTCCATCTTGGGATTTACAAAACGCCATCCAAAACTGGAATCAAACATCTTTGCATCATTCCCAAAAGGCTTCGAAGTCTTGGAAATCACCCATGGGCTACGCGTCATGTGCTCCATTCCGCCTGCAATCATAATATCGGCATCACCCACCTGAATGCTGCGAGAGGCATCTATAACCGCTGACATACCCGAAGCACAAAGGCGATTGACCGTTTGAGCCGGAACTGTATAAGGTAAACCTGCCAATAAAGTAGCCATTCGAGCCACATTTCTATTGTCTTCACCTGCCTGATTATGGTTTCCCAAAATCACTTCGTCAATCATTTCAACAGGTATATTCGGGTTTCTTTTTACTAATTCTTGGATTGTTAATGCCGCTAAATCATCCGCTCTTACAGTGGACAAACTACCTCCAAAACTTCCTATCGGTGTTCGGATTGCATCTATGATATACGATTGATTCATAATTTCTAGTTTAGTTTTTCGTAACTATTAAGCATATTCGATTTTAAAAATATTAATTGCCTTCAGCTTTAGCTGAAGGAATAAAATTAGGCAGATTTTTAATGGCTTTAGCCAAAATAGCATACTTTTTGGCTAAAGCCAATTCAAATTGATTCCTTTTCCTCCAGCTAAAGCTGGAGTCAATTTAAAATTATTGATATCCTCAATATTTTAGTTTTTCTATAAATTTCGCACTCGTTTTGGCTCGTACTTCTGCCAAAGAACTTCCCGGCATAATTTCGATTAAGGTCAGTTTTCCTTCGTCAAAAGAAAAAACAGCCAAATCAGTTATCACTAAATCCACAACATCCGATGCAGTAAGCGGTAAAACACATTTTGGAACAATCTTAGAAGAACCGTCAGGATTCGAATGCGTCATGGTGATGATTAATCGTTTGGCTCCTTTGGCCAAATCCATGGCGCCACCAACTCCCAACAAAGGTTTTCCAGGAACAGCCCAATTAGCCAGATTTGCAAATTCATCCACTTCTAAACCGCCCATAATCGCAGTATCCACATGTCCTCCACGAATCATAGCAAAGGAATCGGTACTATCAAAATAACTGCTTCCTTTGAGTGCCGTAACGGGAATTTTACCTGCATTTACAGGATAATCCATTGCCCCGCCACCGTCAGTTGGAACCGGGCCTACGCCTAACATTCCGTTTTCGGTATGCAGGATAATGCCATGTGCATCAGTTATCAAATCAGCAACTAATGTTGGGATTCCGATGCCTAAATTCACCACATCTCCTTTTTTCAATTCTGCCAAAGCCCGTTTCGCCATATTCATTCGGCTTTCATCTACTTTTTTGGAAGTCGAAACCGAAGCAGAACTTCCTAAGTCTTCCAGCGTAATTTTAGCTTCGACCAAATAATCCACAAAACAACCTTGTGTATGTACAAATTCTGGTGCAATTTCACCTACGGGAACAATTTCTTCGACTTCGGCAATAACCAAATCAGCAGCTGTTGCCATGGCTTTATTAAAGTTATTTTCGGTCATTCGGTATTGTAAATTCCCTGCGGTATCAGCTCTCCAAGCTCTAATAAAAGCTACGTTTCCGCGAATTCCTTTGATGAAAACCTGTTCCACATCATCAATTATTTTGGTTTCTCTACCTTCGGCAATTAATGTTCCTGCGGATGTTGGTGTGTAAAAACCGCCTATTCCTGCTCCACCCGCCCGAATCGCTTCGGCAAGCGTTCCTTGAGGCAAAAGTTCATATTCCACTTGTCCCGTTTGCGCTGCTTTTACAGCATCTGGATTGGACGTAAAAAAAGAACCAATCATCTTTTTAAGTTGTCCATTTCTCAACAAACGCCCACCTCCAAGACCGGCTTCACCAGTATTATTACCAATAAAAGTTAAGTTTTTTGTGCCAATTTCGGCAAGTGCATGCATTAGGTGAACAGGGTTTCCTGTCATTCCAAAACCGCCTTGAAGCAAAGTATCGCCTTCATTCACCATTTTGGCTGCGGTATGTAAATCTATAATAGGGACTTGTTTCATTGCTGTTTTTCTAAATAATTTTAAATATTGGGTTTCCTGTAACCATTCCACACCACAAATGCTAAGTTTGTTTCTGCTGCAAAGACACAAAGACGCAAATTTCAAATCAAAGAATTGATTTTAAGGTAATTTGATATATCTTTTATGTATCCGACTGATTACTTTGAGACTTTGTGTCTTTGCGGCATAGTATTTAATTCCTTAGTGTTATAATTTCCTTTTCTATTCAAAAGCTTCAAAAGGCAATCCCACATAATTCTCCGCAATAGTTGTAGCATACGCCTTTGAGCGTTTAATGTAATCGAATTTCGCTTTTTGTAACTGATACGTAAACGATCCGTGTTCAGCTTGCTTGTGAAATAAGGTCGTCATGAAATTCGAGAAATCCTGCGCACGCCAAATGCGTTTTAAAGCCGTTTCGGAATATGAATCCAAACCCGTAGTCGTGCCGTTTTGGTAAAATTCAGTCAATCCATCTACCAAATGTTTTACATCGGCAACGGCCAAATTCAATCCCTTCCCTCCCGTTGGAGGTACAATATGCGCAGCATCACCCGCCAAAAACAAACGGCCACTTTGCATATTATCAATGAAATAACTTCGCATCGGCGTGATGCTTTTTTCGAAAATCGAACCCCGTTTTAATTCCCAATCCGCTGTTCCCAAACGAATCGATAATTCATCCCAAATCCTGTCATCAGACCAATTGTCAACCGTATCATCATTATCACATTGCACATACAAACGACTCACTTTTTCGGAACGAGAACTGCTTAAAGCAAATCCGCGTTCGTGATACGCATAAATTAATTCCTCGGATGAAGGAGCCACATTTGCCAAAATACCTAACCAACTAAAAGGATAAGTCACTGTAAATTCATTGTAAGACCCTTTTGGCATCGTCTTACGACCCAAGCCATGAAAACCATCGCAGGCTGCGACGAAATCACATTCTAAGGTAGCCGCTTCTCCTTCATATTCAAAATGAATCGTAGGATGATCGGTATCAAAATTTTCAATTTTGGTTGCCGGTGCTTCAAAAAACAACTGACCGCCTCCAGCTAACCAAGCATCCGTAAGATCTTTGACTACTTCCTGTTGTCCATAAATCGTAATATTGCGACCACCGGTAAGTTCCCCAAAAGGCACGCGAATACGCTCGCCATCAAAACTCAAATGAACTCCATGATGTTCTTTTCCTTCTTTTTTTAGCCTGTCTGCCAGACCTAAATGTTCTAAAATATCTACCGTGTTTTGCTCCAACAATCCCGCTCGCACACGTGATTCGCTATACACTCTACTGCGATGTTCTATAATAACGGATGAAATCCCTTGTTTTCTTAACCAATTGGCGAGTGTTAATCCCGCAGGTCCCGCACCAATAATCCCAACCTGTGTTTTAATATTCTTCATTTTTCTATCTCTTTGTGGTAATTTTATTTTTTTATTACTTTAAAAATTTCTTCAGCAGTATGAATGGCTTCATTGGCTGCGGGCAGGCCACAATACAATGCCGATTGCATAATCACTTCCTTTATCTCCTCCTTGGAAACCCCATTATTAAAAGCAGCTTTAATGTGCATTTGCAATTCTGCTTTTCGGTTTAAGGCGATTAGTATGGCAATGGTTATCAGGCTGCGATTGTGTTTTGATAATCCCGGTCGTGTCCAAATTTCGCCCCAAGCATAATTGGAGATGAAATTTTGGAACTCCCCATTAAATTCATTGCTATTTTCATTCGCTTTATCGACATGGGCATCTCCTAAAACGGTGCGTCTTACGTGCATTCCTTTTTCGAAAGTGCTTTCCCCCACAATAAAATCGATAAGTATTTCCGCATATTCTTTTGGAAGTTCCGTGCTTGATAAATGACAGGCATGCACTATTTTCAGCTTTGCATTCGGAATGTTTTTTACCAATTCTTCGGCTTGTACTACATTGGTAACTACATCTTCATCCCCAGTAATAACTAACGTTTCAGCGGTAATTTTATGTAGATGGTCTCTAAAATCAGCATCTCTTACCGCAGCACAACTATTGGTGTATCCAAGCGCATTATTTTTAAGAAAAATAGCTTTAATTTCGGCAATTCTTTTTGGATTTTTTTCTCTGAAATCCTCGGTAAACCAGCGTTCCATAGTCCCGTCAACAATAGCTTGCATTCCATCCTTGGTGATGGTATTGATTCGGTCGTTCCAGTTTTCCGTTGTTCCAATTTTAGCATCGGTATTGCTTATAATCAGTTTTATAATTCTATTGGGATGATGAATTCCGAGCCATTGTCCAATTAATCCACCCATCGAAAGACCACAGAAATAAGCCTTTTCTATCTTCAACTCATTGAATAAGTTAACAACGTCATTTCCCAATATATCAATTGTATAAGGATTTTCAGCAACTTCACTTCCGCCATGCCCGCGGGTATCGTATTGCAACACTCGAAAATAAGGTAATAAGAAAGGAACCAGTTCATCCCACATTCCCATATCGGCACCCAAAGAATTGGAGAAAACCAACACTGGGCTATTGGGTGTTCCTGTTATTTTATAATTTGTTTTCATGTACGGTTTATTGGTATTTCTTTACAACTTGGTCGATTAATTCCAAACTTAATCCAATAGCATTTTTAGGATCGAATAAAGCATCCAAATCAGTTAAATCGATATTCATTTCGAGAACCACTTCTTTTAAATGTTTCCTTTCCTGAATCGCTTTTTTACAAGCATTTTCTATCCATTCATGCGCAGCGGACTTGCCTATTTTTTGGGCTAATGCCAAAGCTAAATTTTCAGCATAAATTAAACCGTTGGTCAATTCAAGATTGGCTAACATTCTAATTTCATCCACTTCCAATCCTTCGATTAAGGCGATGCTTTTTGCTACAGCACCAGCCGTCAATTGCATAATTTCCGTCAAGACTTCCCATTCGGAATGCCATAAACCAGCCGAACGTTCGTGTTCCTGTGGTATTGTCGAAAGCATCGTGGCAACCAAATGTGGCAACCGATTCGTATTCGCCAATATCGCTGCACAGGTCACTGGATTACGTTTGTGAGGCATCGTGCTTGAACCGCCTTTTCCATCAGCTGCACCTTCAAAAACTTCTCCAACTTCGGTTTGCATCAATAGCGAAATGTCTTTGGCTATTTTTCCTAAACTGCCTCCTAAAACCCCAAAAACACTTGCTATTTCGGCTACATTATCTCGGTGTGAATGCCATGTAAAAGAAGATTTTAAATCTAACAAACGGGCACATTCCTCTTGAATTTCTATCGAAATATTGGTATTTCCATTCCCAACTGCTCCGCCCAATTGTAAGACTAAAACCCGTTGTTTGGCTTGTTCCAAACGTTGTTTGCTTCTTGATACTGCTTCTAACCATCCCACGGTTTTGAATCCGAAAGTCGTAGGTTTAGCCTGTTGCAAAAGCGTGCGTCCTATCATAATGGTTTGACGATGCTTTTGGGTTAGTGTCACTAACTGTTTTTCTAAAACCTTGATTTTTTGATCCAGCCAGACGATATATTCCTGAATTTGCAACACCGTTGCCGTATCGACAATATCCTGACTCGTGGCTCCTAAATGAATATATTTGGCCGCTTCGGCATCTTTATTTTTTACGATTTGAGTCAATTGTTTTACCAAAGGAATGGCTGCGTTTCCGCCAAGCGATATATCCGACTTTAGTTTTTCTATATCAATGTCAGCAACGGTACAATTGGCTTTTATGGTTTCGGCAATAGCTGCCGGAAACAATCCTTTATTGGCTTGAGCCTGTGCCAATGCAGCTTCTACACGTAGCATTTGCGCTACCGCACTCGAATCCGAGAATAGTGCGTTTACTTCATCTGAATAAAATAATTGAATGTATAAGCTCATAAAAATAGTATTATAATTAGTAGTGCATAGGATTTTTAAACCTCAAAGAAAACCGTTTCATTCTCGCCTTGCATATAAATGTTAAACTCATAAAAATTTTCCTTTTTTTGCGCAATAACGGTATTTCTTCTTTCGGCTGGAACGCTATTTAATATGGCGTCAATAGTGTTTAAGGCTACTTCATCCGAAAAATAAACCCGCGTATACGAATGAATTAATTGTCCGCGCATAAATAGAATCAAGGTAACATAAGGTGCCTTACCTTCAACCGATTTTGGTTTTATCGTTTCGAACACAAACTGGTTTTCTTTTTCAGTTCCTGTACCAAATCTACCAAAAAATTGATTCACTCCGTCATTTTGCCACAGTTCTATCATGGCATCGGGAATCAAATTGCCTTCTCCGTCAAAAACTTTCCCCTTAATGGTTATTCGCTCTGCTAATGGAGCTGCATCCTCTATTTTATTTCCAACCAAACTTTTAAAATCGTAGCCGTATTGCCCCGGAGTCAGTCCGTAGGCAAAATAAGGGCCAACGGTTTGTGATGGTGTTTGTATTCTATTGGTGTTCTTTATTTCCATAATATTCTTATCTGTTTTCAAATGGGGTTGCCTGATGGCCTCTCAACACAATATCAAAACGATAGCCTAAGGCGAAGTTGGGCTCGGTGATATCTAAATCAAATTTAGATATCAACAGTTCACGTCCTTTAGCTTTCACCGCCTGATAAATGGGATCATATTCTAATAAAGGGTCGCCCGGAAAATACATTTGCGTAATTAATCGGCTGGAAATTTGATTCCCGAACAACGAAAAATGAATATGATTCGGACGCCACGCATTAAGATGATTTCCCCAAGGATAGGCTCCCGGTTTGATGGTATAAAATCTATAATTTCCTTCCGAATCGGTCATACAACGTCCCGTTCCTAAAAAATTAGGATCCAAAGGCGCATCATGCTGGTCTACTTTATGCACATAACGACCCGCGGCATTGGCTTGCCAAATTTCAATAAGTGTGTGAGGCATCGGCTGCCCTTTTTCGTTCAATACTTTACCATGAACCACAATACGTTCCCCCAACGGTTCTCCATTTTTAATGGCATTTTTAGTCAAATCATGGTCGAAAGTACCCAAATTAAAATCCTTAAAAATCGGCCCTGTCCTTTCGGTCAAGGATTTCTTTAAAACAATTAAAGACTTACTGGGCGCACGTAAAACGGTAGAGGTATACTCAGGATACAAACGAGAAGGTTGAACTTCTAAATCAAAGGAGCTGTCTTCAAAATCACTCATAAAGTTATTTTTTAATAATTCAAGAAAAACTAGAAGGACAAATTTATGTGAAGTAAGCACTTATGATTTGGATTATCTATTTATATTCTTGTACAAAAGAAACATTTTGTGTTTTTAATTCGAAAAAAAATATTAGTATTGTAATCCAAAAAAGAATCATGAAAAAAAATCTGCTCAACTATAAAGGACTCTACGGTGACAACAATCAACGTGATTTTGAAGATTTTGTGCATCATGAATTATTGGCAACCCGAAGCAAATTATACGATTGGGAAATCAACGTTCACTTACACACGGATCTGTTTCAAATTTTTATTATTGATACAGGTGAAGGAGTATTAATTCAAGATAATACAAGGATAAAACTGGAAGCGCCCTGCATTCTTATAATCCCGACAAATACCTTTCATGGCTTTGAATTTCAGTCAAATATATCTGGAGAAGTATTCACCATTTCGGAACAATTCATCGAAAGTATTTTCAAAAACATTCCCCTTATTTTATTAGAATTAAATAAAGTAAAACAGTATAGTTTTAATGCAGACAGTCCGGATTTAAATGATTTTATCTATCTCAAAAATAAGATAATCCGAGCCATTTCTGAAGACAATCGGTATAAAAAAATTAGTCTTCAATCACTATTCCAATTATTCTTCATAGGACTTCATCATTTAAACACTGCATTTGAAGATCAAAAAGAGTCTTCTAACAACAGAACACTAGGTTATTTTCATGCCTTTCAAAAACTGATTAAAAAAACATTACCCGAATCGAAACTCATAAAAGAGTATGCCAGTGAACTGCGAATCACTCCCGTTCATTTAAACCGTGTTTGCCAGACTTTGGTACAAAAAACTGCTTTACAGGTCGTTCATGAATACTGCATTACGGAAGCAAAAAAACACTTGCTGTACACCTCCTACTCCATCTCTGAAATCTCCTATAAATTACACTTTAAAGATCCTGCTTATTTCTCTCGATTGTTCAAAAAACAAACGGGTCTTTCCCCCAATGCTTTTAGAAGCAACAACAGCCAAAAAGAATCGTAATTAGCCTATTTCTTACCTCAATTTATTAAAATTGAATACTCAATCGATTTAAAATTAAAACAAATCGACAAAAATGATTGATTTTGATTATTTCTAGCGTTTAAATGATTCTCTTTCTATAGTAATTTTTAAGAATTTTGTAAAAATTACTTTGATTAAATATTGATTGTATAAAAAATCAAGTGTTTAAATTAACTAATAGATTTATTTTAACTCCATTACTAGCGATATGATTTTAGAAATAGCAACTTTTGACATAAAAGAGCAATCACAAACTGCTTTTACAGCCGCCTTTCAGGAAGCTAAATTAGTAGTGTCAAAATCCAAAGGTTTCCTTGGATTAGAATTCCAACATTGCATCGAAATACCTACCAAATTTGTGGTATTAATACAATGGGAAACACTGGAAGACCACACCATTGGTTTCCGGGAATCTCCTTTATTTACCCAATGGAGAGCTATTTTGTCTCCCCATTTTCAAAATCCACCTATTGCAGAACATTTTCAAACCATCAATAAAATATAATCCACCAATGAAACGAATAATTAAAGAAGGAATCGCATTATTTGAAGCAGAATCTAACGACAAAAAAGTTAGAGAAATCGTTGAAAACGTATTAGAAGAAGTTAAAAATGGTGGTGATGCCGCTGTTCGATCTTTATCTGAAAAATTTGACAAATGGTCACCGGAAAGTTTTCTGCTTTCAAAAGAAACAATTGAAGAAATTATCAGTGGTGTTCCGGAACAAGTTTTAGAAGACATTCGATTTGCGCAAACACAGGTTAGAAATTTTGCGCAACATCAAAAAAATTCTATGCATGATATTGAAGTAGAAACACTTCCCGGTGTTTTTCTAGGACATAGAAATGTTCCTGTAAATAGTGTAGGTTGTTACATTCCCGGTGGTCGTTACCCAATGGTAGCTTCAGCTCACATGAGTGTGCTTACTGCAAAAGTAGCCGGAGTAAAACGCGTTATTGCTTGCACACCACCTATCAATGGACAGATTCCTGCCGCTACGGTTGCCGCAATGTATATGGCTGGCGCCGATGAAATCTATTTATTGGGAGGCATTCAAGCCATTGCTGCCATGGGAATAGGAACCGAAACCATTGAATCCGTAGATATGATTGTAGGTCCCGGAAACTCTTATGTTGCAGAAGCCAAAAGACAATTATTTGGAAAAATAGGAATCGATTTACTGGCAGGTCCAACGGAAACTTTGGTTATAGCAGACGAAACTTCTGATGCAGAGATTTGTGCTGTAGATTTATTGGGACAAGCTGAACATGGACCAACATCCCCTTCTATATTATTGACGAATTCAGAGAAATTAGCGTATGAAACTTTGGCAGAAGTAGAAAGACAACTACAAACGTTACCGACTGCAGATGTAGCCAGCATTTCTTGGAGAGATTATGGCCAAATTATCTTAGTTGACACTATTGATGAAATGGTAGCCGAAGCGGACAGAATTGCAAGTGAACACGTTCAGGTAATGACCGCTGACCCAAGATACTTCTTGAAACACATGACTAATTTTGGTGCCTTATTTTTAGGGAAATATACTAATGTAGCTTATGGTGATAAAGTAATTGGAACCAATCATACTTTACCAACGAAACACGGAGCAAAATACACAGGCGGATTATGGGTTGGGAAATTCATGAAAACTTGTTCGTATCAAGAAATTAGAACGCCCGAAGCAAGTGCCATGATTGGTGAATATTGTTCTCGTTTGTGTGCCATAGAAAATTTCTGGGGACACAAAGAACAAGCTGATATTCGAGTAAGACGATACAAAAACAGTGAATAAAACAGGTTCATAAACAGCGTATTGATTTCTGCCGCAAAAACACAAAGGCACAAAGTAATAATTACAGTGTATTTATTAAGCCACAAATTTACTGAAATTATTACTTTGAGTCTTTTCTGCTCACTTTTTCTTTGTGCCTTTGTGCCTTTGTGGCAATTTTATTTTTTAGCAGTACAACAAACTTGAGTAGTTACAAACAATTAAATAAAACAGAATGCGAAAAACGGTTCTAGTTACAGGTGGTTCTGGTGAAATAGGTTCAGCAATTTGCCGAAAATTTGCCGAAAACGGATTTGATGTCATCATTAGTTACAACTCTAATTCACAAAGAGCCGAAGCATTCATAGCAACCCTACCGGAAGGGAATCATGCTTTTTTTCATGCTCCAACAACAGATTCGGAAAAACTAAAAAACTTTAAAGTATTCGTTGAGGATAAATATGGTAAACTAGATGTTCTTGTGAATAATGCAGGTATTACCATTCCAGTTCCACACGATGATCTTGACGGATTAACAGACGAATGGATTGACCGAATTATGCAAACTAATTTTAGAGGTTCTTTTGCCATGGCAAGAGCGTTTAAAGATTTGTTACAAAAATCAACAGAAGCCACCGGACTAATCGTAAACATCTCCTCTATCGCAGGGATTTTTGGCACAGGAAGCAATGTTGCGTATTGCGCTTCGAAAGCGGCTTTGGATTCTATGACGCGTTCTTTAGCAAGAGCTTTGGCACCAAAAATAAGAGTCGTATCCGTATCTCCTGGATTCGTTGAAGGAGAATACACCACTACAATGGATCCTGCTTTTTTGAAAATTCAAAAAGACAATACACCTTTGGGAAGATTTGCCTTGGGCGAAGATGTTGCCAATGCTGTCTTTTCGGTAGCCACCCAATTGACGTTTTCTACAGGAAATATCATAACCGTAGACGGCGGAAGACTTTTGAAATAAAAATCATTTAAATTTTAACTATATAAGACATATCAAAAATAAGTTTTACTCATTTTAGTTCCTAGCTCAAATGACCTTACATGTCTTATATGGTATAACTTTTTCACAACGGTGGTTTTTTAATTATCGGTTAAAACACAAAGAATAAAAATTGCGATTATTACTCAATTTATTTTAAAATTTTAAAAACACATACAACATGAAAATAATAGATCTTTCCGTTACGATTTCTGAAGAAATTAAGGAGCCGCTACCAACCAAAATAGTATATGAAGACCACAAAGAAGGAGCAAAAAAAATGGGGGGAAAACTTTTTGAAGGATTAACTGATGTCTTCATCGAAGGCAATGGTCCTGCAGGAGAATTTCTTTCGGTAACGAGTCACTGTGGAACCCATGTTGACGCACCGTATCATTATTACCCAACTTGCGAAGGAAAACCTTCTCGTACCATTGACGAAATGCCATTGGACTGGTTTTTTCATGATGGAGTGGTTTTGGATTTTACCGATAAGCCAGACGGCTACATGTTCGAGCCGGAAGATTTGATAGAGAAATTAGCCGCTATAAACTATACCTTGAAACCATTTGATATTGTCTTGATTCGTTGTGATGCTGACAAACGCATTCATGATGCTGATTTTGTACGCATTCATGTGGGCGCTTCCGCAAAAGCGACGCACTGGTTGATTGACCAAGGGATTAAAGTAATGGGAACTGACGGTTGGGGTTGGGATATTCCATTGCATATTCAAGCAGAAGATTTCAGAAACAATCCACGTCCGGGAATTATCTGGCAAGCCCACTATGTTGGAATTGAAAAAGAATATTGCCAAATTGAAAAATTGGCCAATTTAGAAGCTTTACCACCATTTGGTTTTAAAGTAGCTTGTTTTCCTGCAAAAATAAAAGGAGCAAGTGCAGGATGGACTAGAGCAGTCGCTATAATAGAGTAACAATTTTTTGTAACTTTATAAAAATATAATAAACAAATCAAGATGTCTAATAAAGAATATATCCCAACGCTTGTTCCCTCTGAAATACATGGGTTCCATTCCCATACTACCAGTTGGACTCCAGTTATATCTAACCCTAGTCATCAGGAATACCACATTAATAGATTAGAAGAAATCTCTAATAAATCGAGTTTTCAAGTATTGCCACACCGCAAAACGGTTCATGATTTTATATTTTTAAAAAAAGGAATTTCTAAAAGAAGTAAAGGACTAAGCAAATATGAGTTTGGTCCTTCTTCTATGTTTTTTTTACCGGCGTATCAAATTACCCAACATGAAATGATGAGCTCGGATGCCGAAGGTTTTTATTTCCATTTTGATGAGAAAATATTCGAATTTCTTCCAAAAAATTACCTTAGCGAACAATTTTCGTTCTTTCAGTTTCAATCCAATCCTGTAATTCAAATGTCCGAAAGCACCTTAAACAATATAGAATGTATATTGAATAGGTTACTAGAATTGTATAAAGGCGAAAATAATGAGAATAAAAACCTAATAGCCTATAATTTATTAGTGATTTTTGAAGAGATAAAAAAGGAAATTCCTTTTCAAACTAAGAAAACAAAAAACTCCTTTTTTGAAATTACCGAACGGTACAAACATGCTTTAGGACAACATATTTATAAATACCAAAACATTTCAGATTACGCTAAAATACTGAACATTACTCCTAATTATCTGAATAAATGTGTAAAAACATGTACCGATAAAACTGCCCAAGATTTGCTAAAAGAAATGTTAATCCTAGAAGCAAAAACCCTCCTTAAATATTCCGATCTCCATATCTCCGAAATCGCTATAAAACTCTGCGATCAAAATCCGAGCAACTTCGCCCGTTTTTTCAAAAAACAAACAGGTCAAACACCAATGGAATATCTACAAATGTGTTGATTTTGAATAGTAGTAGCCTTTTTTTGATTCACATAATTGATTTTTGAACGCCAAATTTGTAAAATAATATTTATCAAATATTCATTTTATCAAACCAAAAAAAATCAATCTAATTTAAAAAAGATCAAAATTATGAAAACAACGCAATTTATTAGGATTTTAATCCTTGTTGTCGGATTTAGTTTCTCTGCTACTTCGTTAGCCCAGGAAGGGAAAATTCAGGGAACTGTGACCGATTCTAAAGGCTTAGTTTTAGCAGGTTCCTCAATCGTTATAGTGGAAAATAACAAAAGCAGCAGCACAGATGCCAACGGGGGTTTTACTATAGACAATGTAGCAAACGGAAGCTATCAAATCGTTGTTTCTTATATTGGATTTGCAACTCGTAAAGTGACTGTAAAAGTCCCACAAACAAGCAAATTAAGCATTGCATTACAAGATGATCAAGCCGCTTTGGACGAAGTGGTAGTAACGGGTGTTTTTGATAAGCGTACAAAGATGAACGCCTCGGTTGCAATTTCGACATTAAATGCCAAACAAATCGAAGCTCTTGTGCCGAATAGTGCGGCTGATTTGCTCAAAAACCTACCGGGGATATATGTAAATACTTCAAAAGGAGAGGTTGGTAACTCTATTTACACAAGAGGATTGAACTATAATGGTGGCTTTTTCTATGTTTCGATGCAAGAAGATGGCTTACCGGTGATGGGAATTTCAGGATTGGTTCAACCAGATGCTTATCTCAGAGCTGATGCTACACTTCAACGTATTGAGGCAGTGCGAGGTGGTACGGCATCAATATTGGGTGCAAATGCTCCCGGAGGTATATTCAATTATGTATCGAAAGAAGGCGGTAAATCTTTTAAAGGAGAAGTAAGAGCCAGATTTGGTTTAGAAGGTAATGGTAAAAACCCTTACTATCGTGCAGATTTTAATGTAGGTGGGCCACTTTCAAAAGACAAAACGCTGACATATAATATGGGAGGGTTTTATCGTAATGCCGATGGACCAAAATACCCAGGCTACACCCTTAGTAAAGGCGGACAGGTAAAGGTAAATATCGTAAAAAATTACAAATCAGGCTCAATTAAGGTTTATGCCAAGGTTTTGGACGACAATACCGCACCATTTGAATTTACACCAACGGTTAATTTCACTAATCCAAAACCTGCTGGAAGTTTCAATAATACGAGTTCTACTTTAATTCAGTCGCTACAATTTACTATTCCTAAATCAATAACAGGCTATTCCGAAGATATCAATTATGATACTAAAAAAGTAGCATCATACAATGAGATAGCTGCTGGTTTGAACTGGAAACAAAATATAGGTGAAGGTTGGACTTTTAATAATAATTTGAGAATATCTAACAAAGACAATGTTTCTCAAACCACTGCCGTTGTTTTTCCATTTCGTGTTGACCAACTAACTTTTTATGCAGTTAGTGGCAATTTTGGGCGTATGGGAACTTATGAGTTTTATAATCCTACTACTGGTGCAATTTACGGAACAGCCCAGCAATTGCCTCCTTTGACGCCTGGTCCTCCAAGAATTGTAGGTGGCACATTTAGTCTGCCGGGTGGCGATGTATTACCAAATGCCGTTTTTTATAATCCAAATCCGTATACTAAGATTAGTATGAATGATGTGATAGACCAAGCGACCATCACAAAAAAGCTAAAAAACATGACCTTCACAGGCGGGCTTTATTTTTCTCAAACTAAAGCTACACGTTTGGCTATTACACCTGCGGCACAAAGTTTTGCAACTATCGAAGACAAACCTCAGATCGTAGGCATCCGTTATACAAATTTGTCTGGTTCAACATTTGACTTGACAAATCCTAACGGAATTACTAGCTTAGGTGGTGGTGGTTTGTATGACAATGATGGTACAATCAAGCAAACTGCCTTGTTTTTTGGTCATACTTGGGACATTACCGATAAATTAAACTTTGATTGGGGTATCCGTATGGAAAACTTCAATATCAAATCTAATTTTTCAACACCAAAAAGAGTTATGCCTGACAGTCCAACTGGTGTTGATGGAAACACAGCAACGCTTTATGACGGTCGTATTTTTACAAGAAACCCTACACAGAGTTTTGATAAGAGTCTTTCGTTTAGCGATATAGTTTCTTATTCATTTGGAGCAAATTATAAGGTCAGTAATAGTTTTGCTATGTACGGTCGTTACTCACAAGGACGTAAATCACCCGATTTGAGTTATTTCATGGATATTGCCAATCAGCAGCTTACCTCAAATGTTTCTATCGAAGCACAAGATATTAAAATGGCCGAATTTGGATTAAAATACCGTACTGAAAACCTAAGTTTATTCGCAACGCCATTCTATACTTTAGCAAGCAATATTCCGAACTTCCAGATTTTCCAAAATGCCGACGGGACTTACTACGCACCGCCTCGAGTGTATCAAAAATTTGAAACAAAAGGTTTAGAATTAGAAGGAAACTATGCTTTTAATAAAAATTTCAGCCTTCGTGCTGTGGCTACAATACAGTCGTCAATAGCCAAAGAATTTAGTGTTTATTTGGCAAAAACAAATGGTCCTGCCGATGACGAAAAAATATCTTTTGATGGCAATAATAATGATAATATCGGCAATATGTTTACAATAACGCCAACTTATAACACTGACAAATTTTCGGCATCTATCAACTGGCAATATATGGGTAAGCGTTGGGCAAACGTAGGCAATGCCTTCCGACTGCCATCATTTCATTCATTTGATTTAAATACTTCCTATAAAATATCAGAGAAAATTCAAGTGAATCTTTCAATAAATAATATTTTGAACACTTACGGAGTCATGGGTTGGGCGGCACCAGGTGGTTTTCCTGCATCTTTGGACACCCAAGGTTTTACAAAAGCCATGCTAGATGCAAATCCACAAGCAGTTTATGCTACATTACCAATTATGCCAAGAGCTTATTTTTTGACGTTGAGTTATAAATTTTAAAACATTTTGAATTTAGTTATTAAAAGCCTTCCGTTAGGAAGGCTTTTTTTATTTAAAAACCACAATCTATTATATCAAAAATCTAAACTTAAATTTCAACAAATAATATTAAATTCTTCAAAAAGTATTGATTTTGAATAGCAGTAGTTGTTTTTTGATTCACAAATAAGCTTAATTCATAACCATATTTGTACTTTGGAATTTATATTATATTTATTTTATTGAAAATAAAAAAGAATATCCTGTAAAAAAAATACAAATATAATAGGTAGTTCATAATTTCAGCAAATACAAATACGTAATAAAAAACTGAATTTTAAAATTACTCTCCATTAAAAAATGAATATTTAAACTAAAAATATAATTAACTAACCCTTGTTTCTTGTTGAAGACTCATTCAGACTTATGAAAAACAAACTTTTTACCTACGAAAATAAACTTTTAGTATTAATGAGCATCACCTTTGGATTGGTGTTCGTTGATAGAATGGCATTGACCTATCTTTCGCCATTTCTAATAAAAGACTTGGGATTAAACAATGCGCAACTCGGAATGTTGGTTTCTGGGTTATCACTTACTTGGGCGATTTCGGGATACTTGTCAACTTCATGGGCAGAAAAACACAATAAGAAAAAAGTTGTTTTTGTTGGAGCTGTTATTTTATTTTCACTTTCCTCCATTAGTTCTGCGCTGGCAACTACTTTTACGGTATTGCTCGTGACTCGTTTACTTATGGGACTTTCAGAAGGGCCAACTTTGCCTTTAATTCAATCCTTTATTGCCAAAGAATCTTCTAAAAATCGTTTGGGATTTAACATGGGTTTTCTACAAAGTTTTGGTTCAACATTATTTGGTTTTATGATTGCCCCTGTCGTATTAGTGCTATTAGCCGAAAAATTTGGTTGGCGTTCTACCTTTTTAATTGCTGGGATTCCGGGTTTGATTATAGCCTTTGTCAATTGGAAATTTTTACGAAAAAATACCGTTGAAAACGAACAAAAATCAGAAGATAAAAGTTTAAGCTTTAAAGAATTATGGGGCTATAAAAACATTCGAGTAGGTGTCCTGATAAGCTGTTGTATGATGACTTGGCTTAATTGCAGTATTGCCTTTTTACCAAAATTTTTTACTGAAATACAACACCTTACCGAAGGGCAAATTGGAGCTATTATGGGACTCATGGGATTGTCTTCGCTTATCTCTGGAATTGTTGTTCCAACGTTATCTGATAAATATGGTCGTAAACCCTTTGTAATGATGTTTGCTTTTATTGGCGTTTTTTATCCAATGGCAATCCTTTTTATGCAAAATTCCGGTCTCCAAATTCCAAGTATGTTTATTGCTTATTTCTTCTTTGGTACTTTTCCAATTGTTTTGTCTGCTATCCCTTCCGAAATAATTCCGATGCATTCCACTGGTAAAGCCATAGGAATGTTAGGTGGAGCAGGGGAAATTGTTGGTGGAATGATTGCGCCATTAGTTGCAGGAATATTAGCCGATAAATATGGCATTTCTATTCCTTTTTATATCGCTGGTTTTGCCGCTTTAGTAGCAGGAATTGCCTCTTTTATGTTGATTGAAACAAAAGTAAAAATCAATACAATTACAAACTAATATACTAAGAGCTGAAAGAGATCCAAAAGGATTATTCCATTCTTATTTGGCAGTAAACAAAAATGAGTTCGAATAAAATGAGTACAATCTATTTAAAAGCACACCATGTAGGAATCAGCATTGCAAACATGCAAGAAGCGATTGCTTGGTACCAACAAAATTTAGATTTTGAGTTTTGTTGGGAGAAGGATTTTCCAGAGATAAAAACCAAAATTGCATTTCTGCAACATGGTGATTTTAAACTCGAATTATTTGAGCATTATGAGACTGAGGCTATGCCGGAAGCACGAAAACATCCGCTGACAGATATGCGTCAACAAGGAACGAAACATATTTGTTATGAAGTAGAATCGGGTTTAACAGAATTATTCGAACGCTTTAAAAACACGGGAGTTGATATTGTCATGGGCCCCTTATTGAGCCCTCCCAAAGATGCCTTGATGGGATTCATCAGAGATGACACAGGAAATTTAATTGAAATTATTGAACTATTATAACAACTATCATGAAAAAAATCATTGTAACCTTAAGCCTAATCATTCTTTCGGGAATTGCTGTAAAAGCACAAAATAAAAAACCATTTTTATGGGGCGTAGCTACGGCCGCATATCAAGTGGAAGGAGGCTATCAAACTGATGGGAAAGGAGAATCAAAATGGGATTACTTGACTAATAAAGTCGGGGTAACCCAATTTCTAATAGGTGAGAAACAAACAGCCAATGTAGCTATCAATATGTATGATAGGACACAATACCTAAAAGATATTGAACTGATGAAAAAATTAGGGGTAAACTCTTATCGTTTTTCATTGGACTGGAGTCGAATTATACCTGATGGAACTGGAGCGGTAAATGAAAAAGCTTTAGCGCATTATGACCAACTGATTGATGATGTGAAAGCGGCTGGACTAGAACCAATTGTAACTTTATATCATTTTGATTATCCATTTGTACTCATGCAAAAAGGAGGGTGGGGAAATCCAGATATGATAAAATGGTATACTAAATATGCTTCCATAGTACTAAACCGTTATGGAAAAAAAGTTAAAAAGTTCATTACATTTAATGAACCCTATATTGAATTTTTTCTGGTTGAAACCTTACTGAATTTTGATCAAAGTAAAGCTTCCGAAAGTGTACGATATGCACAACAAATGCACAAAGCCCATAATCAATTAGTAGCGAATGCAACTGTGACTAAATTATATCACAAATTAAAATTGGGTGGACTTATTGGAATCACACTAAATTTAGCTCCTGGCGTTCCATGGAATGCCAATAATCCTAAAGACGTAAAAGCAGCTAAATTCCAAGACTTATTATTGAACAGGCTTTTTTTAGATCCATTGTTTAAAGGAAAATATCCAAAAGAAGCGATTGATTCTTTACATAAATATGACCCTACCTTCAAACCATCTGCTAAAGACATGGCATTGATTGCCTCTCAAAAACCTGACTTTTTAGGGATAAACTACTATCAGCCTGCTATAGTAAAACATGAAGACAGTCAAATGACAACTAAATGGGTAGAAAATAATCCTGATACTATAAAAGCAAATACAGGTCCAGTACGCCCAGAATACCTCTATAAAACATTGATGCGTTTGAAAAACGAATATGGTAATCCTATAACCTTAATCACTGAAAATGGAACAGGCTATAAAACAGAAGATCGTAGAATTGGCAATAAAGTAAGTGACCCTTTGAGGGCTGATTATATTAAGCGTCACATATCTGCCGCCTTGCAAGCAAAAAAAGAAGGTGCCAACTTGATTGGATATACGGTTTGGAGTGGTTGGGATAATTTTGAATGGGTATTTGGATATACCAAACGTTTCGGTTTGATATATGTGGATTTTGACACACAAGAACGAATCCCTAAACAAAGTTATTTTGAATATCAAAAAATAATTCAAGAGAATATCAAGTTGTAATAGCTAACATTTCACTCAACCGTTATGAAAATGCCTTTGGGAGAAAGAAAAAATCAATATTTACTTTAATATAAATTTATGCTTAATAGAAGAGATTTTCTAAAACAAACTGGGACTGCAGCTTTAGGCGGAATATTAATTTCGAATACTGCATTAGCAAATTGCTTTAACGCTCCTGCTATTCATCCTATAGGAGTTCAGTTGTTTACTTTTATCAATTCCATTGATAATGATGTTACAGGAACTTTGCAAAAAATAGCTAATGTTGGCTATAAAGAAATAGAATCATCATTTAGCAGGAAAGGTGATTTTTACGGAATGAAGCCTAAAGAATTTGCCGCATTAATTAAAGACATGGGATTATCATGGATTTCGCACCAAGTTATAGGAGCTCCATATAAACTAGCACCAGGAACAAAACCTCCATTAGATGAAAACGGAAAACCTTTTAGTCTTCCACCTATGAATAACTTACGAGACAATGGTCAGCAGTTGATTGATGAAGCTGGCGAAGCAGGTGTAAAATACCTTGTTTGTGCCAATACACCATTAACAACTTTAGATGAAATAAAAGCTTCTATTGAAGTATTGAATAAAACGGGAGAAACCTGTAAAGCAGTAGGAATTACATTTGCCTATCATAATCATGATGCTGAATTCAGGCCAGTTGAAGGGCAAATCCCTTATGATTTGATTTTGAAAGGAACTAATGCCAATACTGTTAAAATGGAACTTGACCTCGCTTGGGCAGTTAAAGGAGGAATAGACCCAGTGGAATTATTCAAACAAAACCCTGGTCGTTTCCCATTATGGCACGTTAAAGATATCGATAAAAACCATGAAGCAGTCTTAGCTGTTGGTAGTGGAACTATTGATTTTAAAAGAATATTTGATGCCGCAAAAATTGCAGGCAATAAACATTTTTTTGTAGAACATGATTTACCTAAGGACTCACTAGAAAGTATTACTTCAAGTTATAATTATCTAAACAAAATACTTAAAGTATAAGCAGAAGGGTTCTATTCTAATTTACAAAAATTAGTTTATTTAAAAAATCTACCAAATCTAGAAGATCTGCGTGCCAATATTTTCACGCATATTTTTCAGATTTACGCAGATTCAAAAGTATAAAATCTGTGCCAATCCGTTAAATCGGTATAATCTGTGTGCCTATTTTTTAGCCGCTAGTAATAGCATTTATACCTAATAATTAGCTTAACTATTTTGATGGTTTTAACCATATAAGGCAAATAAGGTCATTTAAGTTGGACTGTTTTAATTTCTAAACAGTATCACATTACGAACAAGTATATTTTATTTTAAAAAATTAAAAAACACATCATGAAAAAAATCCTTCTTCTAATTTGTATTACTTGCCTCAACTTGATGGTTTCGGCACAAAAAAAACAATTACCCCAATTAAACAAGAACAACATAAAACAAGTTATCAAAGCTTTGACTCTTGAAGAAAAAGTCAAGTTAGTTGTGGGTATGGGTATGTATATTCCGGGAGCTCCAGCAGGTTTATTACCTCCTAATGATCCCGAAGATGATAAAATAGCACCAAAAGTCCCAGGTACATCAGGTAGAACACACGCTATAAACCGTTTAGGAATCCCTAGTATTACCCTTTCGGATGGACCTGCTGGAATTCATTTTATGGATTTAACCAATGCCAAACCCAAATACGCCACAGCAATTCCGATAGGTACTTTATTAGCCAGTACCTGGGATACCATAATGACAAAAAAAATAGGCGAAATATTAGGTCGTGAAGCCAAGGATTATGGAATCGATATTATGCTGACTCCTGCTTTTAATATCCAAAGAAATCCTTTGGGTGGTAGAAATTTCGAGTACTATTCTGAAGATCCTTTCCTTTCAGGGACTATTGCTGCAGCGGTTACCAATGGTATTCAAAAAAATGGTATTGGTGTTTCTGTAAAACATTTTGCAGCTAATAATACCGAAACCAACAGAATGAAATTGAACACGATTGTTAGCGAGCGTGCCTTAAGGGAAATCTACCTGAAAGGTTTTGAAATAGCAGTCAAAAAATCAAATCCTTGGACGTTGATGACTTCGTACAATCTTATCAATGGCACCTACACCTCCGAAAGCAAAGATTTGATAAGCAAAATTTTACGTAAAGAATGGGGGTTTAAAGGACTAGTGGTGAGTGATTGGTTTTCAGGACAAAATGCAGCTGTCTCATTAGGAGCTGGAAATGACTTGCAAATGCCGGGAAGGCCAGATCAAGCACATACAATCATTAACGCTGTTAAGGACGGGTTGCTAGCTATGAGTGATTTAGATTTGGGTGTAGAACGCGTTTTAAATCTTGTTGTAAAAACCATTACTTTCAATAAATACAACTATTCAAACAACCCTGATTTAACTGCAAACGCAGCTATTTCTAGAATGGTAGCAGCTGAAGGAATGGTTTTGTTGAAAAACAATAATGCTTTACCATTGCCAAAATCCAGTACGATTGCCTTATTTGGCAATGCTTCTTATGACATTATTGCTGGAGGAACTGGCAGTGGAGATGTGGTAAAGAAATATACGATTTCTCTTGACGAGGGCTTAGTAAATTCTGGATTCAAACTGCAACAAAACAGCAAATCTATTTATGAAGATTACATAAAATCAGAAAATGAAAAAAAGCCAGCTCCTTCATTTATGGACGTTTTTAACCCTTTTTCTATTAAAGAAATGGAGGTTAAAAACGAGATGATCATAGAATCAGCAGCTAATTCTGATGTTGCTATCATCACAATTGGCAGAATCTCCGGCGAATCTAAAGACCGCAAAGTAGAAAATGATTTCAATTTAACCGATGCTGAAAAGCAAACACTTAAAACACTTTCTGAATCTTTCCATGCTAAAAACAAAAAAGTCATTGTGGTTATCAACGCTGGTGGTGTTATTGAAATGGCGAGTTGGAGTCCTTGGGTAGATGCTATTTTGATGGCTTGGCAACCGGGTATGGAAGGTGGTAATGCCATCGCCGATATAGTATCAGGTAAAGTAAACCCATCAGGAAAATTAACGGCTACATTTCCTATTTCCTATACCGACGTACCCTCATCACAAAATTTTCCAGGAAAACAACTTCCGCTTAAGGAAGGAGAAACACTCGATCCTGTAATGCCTACTTATCCTGCTGAGATAACATACGATGATGATATCTATGTGGGGTATCGCTATTTCAATACTAAAAAGGTAAAAACAGCTTATGAATTTGGTTTTGGTTTAAGCTATACCCAATTTTATTATGGTGATATTAAACTCAGTTCAGCTGATTTTAAAGATAAAATTACGGCAACGATTACCATCAAAAACACAGGAAAAGTAGCGGGAAAAGAAATCGTGCAATTATACCTTAGTGCCCCTTCTGAAAAATTAAAAAAACCATCCCAAGAGCTGAAAGGATTTGCAAAAACAAAACTATTACAGCCAAACGAATCACAAACCATCAGCTTTACCCTTACTCTAAGCGAATTGGCTTCTTATGATCCAGCTCTTTCTTCTTGGATAGCCGAAGCGGGAAAATATACAATCCGAATAGGAGCCTCATCATTGGATATAAAACAAACAAAAGAGTTCAGTCTAAAAAAGGATATCCTAATGAACACAAATAAAAAATAATTTTTATTAGAAAAAATGGAAAAAAGAACAAACAAATACAAATTAAAACTGGAACTGTTAGCAACTGCTAAAGTTGATGATACCATCTATACTCCTATTGAATTAGAATTTGATAATCACGATAACATTTTTACGATAATCGAAAGAATGAAAAACAGGAACATTTTTAAAACTCAAGACCAAGCAACTGAATTTGCTATTGGATTGAAAATGTTTAGTGAAGTGATGTTAAAAAACAGAGAAAACGAACTTTTTTCTGAGTTTAGACCCGCTTTTAGTGAATTTATGAAAAAGCTAAAGTCAACTCCAACTCAAATCGAAGACAAAAAAAATTAAAATTAAAAGCAAAATGAATGTACCAATTAGAAGAATTGTAACCGGTCATACTCCCGAAGGTACTGCAGTATTTACTTCCGACAAAGAATTTGAAACCGTTATCATCCCAACTGGCGATGCGGCGATGTCTACATTGTGGACAACAGCTACCGTTCCTGCAGATTGCAATGACGAAACTGATGGTGCCAAAAGAGATGCTGGTACAACGCTGAAAGGAGGGTCGGTGATTCGTATTGTAGATATGTTACCAGGAGCTTCTTCCCCACTTCACCGAACGGACAGCATCGATTATGGAATTATAATTAGCGGTGAAATCGAACTTGAATTAGAAAATAAAGTTTCGAAGAGAATTGGTGCCGGAGAAATTATAATTCAACGCGGTACTTTACACAAATGGAAAAATCCAAGTGAAACTGAAGTTTGCAGAATTGTTTTTGTACTCATTGAGGCAAAACCATACGAGATTAACGGTCTGCCACTTCCTGAATATATGCAACATTAAAATTCATTACTATAAGCCGCTGTGTGTAATTATTAAATCGTCAATCCAAGTACTTTTTGTGTACTGAAACGAAACAAAAATGATTCATTGGAAACAAATTCAAATGACAAAAACGAAAGAAATTAATATAAGAACCCTAATTATTGTATTAGGTTGTTTGAATGGGTTAATGCCTTTTTCAACCGATTTATATTTGCCAGCATTTCCAGCAATGGCGCAAAATTTAGGTACAAATGTGGGAATGATTACCCTTTCGATGAGTACTTTTTTTGCGGGAGCTTGCGTGGGACAGTTTTTTAATGGACCGCTTTTAGATCGTTTTGGACGTAAAAACCCAATGTTAATTGCATTAGCGTTTTTTTTCTTGACTTCTTTAGGATGTGCTGTAGCCGGAAATATAATTCTTTTATGTGTTTTTCGTTTTTTTCAAGCCATTAGTATCAGCGTATGTTCAGTAGGAAGTAGAGCGATGGTGCGAGATGTATTTCCTGTCGAAAAAATAGCTTCCATGTTTTCTACACTTTCCCTAATTATGGGAATTGCCCCTATTATCGCGCCAACTTTGGGCGGTTTTATTCTGTTATTTTCTGATTGGAGGGGTATTTTTATCTTTTTGGCAGTAATGGCGCTACTATTATTAGTTGCACTGCATTTTTTTCTTCCTCATGTCAAAGAAGCTGACGCTAACTATTCTTTAAAACCAAAAGCAATACTAGGAAATTATAAAAAAGTAATCCTGACCAAAGGATATATGGGATACGCTATCATTACTGCTTTGGCATCAGCGGTATTGTTTAGTTGGATTTCAAGTTCTTCTTTATTATTTATTGGGATTTTAGGAATCAGCAAGCAACAATTTGGATGGATATTTGCCAGTACCGCATCTTGTATGATAATAGGCAGTCAGTTCAATAGGATATTGCTGCGGAGATTTAGTAGTTATGACATTGCCTTTTGGGCAGTAGGAATACAACTATTAGTTTGTTGCTACTTATTATATACCGCCATTTACTCCTTGACGGTTGTACATCTTCTGGTAGGAATGTGTTTTTTTATGTTGTTTTTATCGTTGATTTCGCCCAATACTATGGCGATTACCATTCGTCCTTTTACAGAAAATATAGGTAGTGCCAATGCAATTATGGGTGTGACACAAATGGCATTGAGCGCATTAGTCACAGCTATACTAAGCTATTTTCAAAATGGCAGCGCAATTCCTATGGTCATAACGATGATAGTATTAAGTGGTATTAGTTTTATGATGCAATACGTTTTAAAACAAAAAACAATATGAAAAACTTATTCGATTTAACAGGAAAAGTAGCTTTAATAACGGGTGCTTCAAGTGGTATGGGAAAAGCAATTGCTGAAATAATAGGCCTACACGGCGCTACAGTTATCATTTCCAGTAATGATGAAAAAGAATGTATTGCAACTCAAACAGCGTTTCAAAATAAAGGAATCAAAGCATTTGCCATTCCTTGTGATGTTTCTAAAAAAGAGGAAATAGATGCGCTAGTTTTTCAAGGTGAAGAAAAAGCAGGTACCATAGCCATTTTAATTAATTGTGTTGGAATAGCGATTCCGGGTTCATTTTTGGATATCGACTCTGAAAATTTTGAAAAAACAATGCAAATTAATTTAGAAAATGCCATTTACTTAACCCAAAAAGTAATCCCAAACATGCAAGTTCAAAAAGACGGTGTCATTATTTATCTCGCGAGTTTATCCAGTGTAAGAGGCAATAAGAATTTGGGATTGTATGGTATTTCAAAAGCGGGATTGGCACAATTAGCACGCAATCTTGCAGTAGAGTTTGGACCTGATAATATTCGGGTAAATGCTATTTCGCCTGGCGTTATTGACACGGAATTTGCGAAGCCTTTGACACAAAATCCCGAAGTCATGGAAAAAAGAATTTTGCTGACTCCGTTACGAAGAATTGGAAAAGTAGAAGAAGTAGCCGGAATGGCTCTTTTATTGGCATCTAAAGCAGGTGGATTTATCAGCGGTCAAAATATTATCATTGATGGTGGAACAACTATTAGTGATGGTAATTAATTTAAAAAAACATTTTAGAACATAAGAATATGAAAAGATTTGAAAACAAAGTATGTCTGGTAATTGGTGCTTCATCAGGAATAGGCAAAGCAACCGCTATTTCTTTCGCCAAAGAAGGAGCCAAAGTAGTTGTTTCGGATGTAAATGAACAAGCGGGATTACTGGTAGTACAAGAAATTACTGATTTAGGACATGAAGCACTATTTGTAAAATGTGATATTTCTAAAAGAGAAGAAGTAGAAAACCTGATACAGCAAACCGTTGCTAGATTTGGACGATTGGATTGTGCGGTAAATTCAGCGGGAATTGCAGGAACGCTTTCTTTACCAACCCATGAATATCCTGAAGAGGCTTGGTTGCAGCAAATCAATATTAACTTAACTGGAACTTGGTATTGTGTAAAATACCAGTTGATTGAAATGCTAAAACAAGGGGGTGGAAATATTGTATGTATTGCATCGGCAGCCGGATTAGTGGGGCAACCCGATAATGTCCCGTATTCAGCATCTAAGCATGGTGTTATTGGAATTGTAAAAAGTGCTGCTATAGAAAACGCTACCAAAAACATTCGTATCAATGCTATTTGTCCAACAGCCATTGAAACGCCAATGATTATGGAAGGCCGAAGAAAATTGGCACATAATCCGGAAGCATTGCAAATGGCGATAAACTTACAACGAATGAAACGTATGGGACAACCCCAGGAAGTAGCAGATGTGGCTTTATGGATGTGTTCTGATCAATCGACTTTTATTACAGGCCACGCCATGGCAGTGGATGGTGGTGCATTTGCATAAAAAGAATACAAAAATAGCACAATAAGCGCGTAAAAAATTAAAAAGAATTGATTTTGAATAGCAATAGAATATAATTGATTCACTTATAAATATGAATCGTTTTACTTTTGTTTCAAGATATAATGTAAAAAAAAATAAAAATACAAATGGCAAAAAATCCACACTATTTTTCACAATTAGCATATGTTGAATTATTGAGTACAAATCTCGACGAAACAGTACGGTTTTATACCGATATCGTAGGAATGGATCAAACCGGTAAAGATGATAATTCGGTTTATCTAAGAGCTTGGGGTGATTATTTTTTTCACACTTTAAAAATCACACAATCCGATACGAAAGGATTAGGAGCAGTTGGCTGGAGAGCCGATAGTAAAGAAGCTCTTGATGAATGTGTTAACTACCTAGAAGAAATTGGAGCAGGTAAAGGATGGATAGATGCCGATTTAGGTCGTGGAAAAGCGTTTAAATTTCAATCTCCAGACGGGCATAAACACGAAGTATTCTGGGACGTAAACTGGTTAAGAGAAACCGGAGAAAAAGCAAGTATCTATGTCGACAGGTATTCGAGTAATAGAAGAATAGGTGCAAATGTACGTCGTATAGACCACTTTACGTATCTGGTTGCTAAACATCAATATGCTAAAGAAAAAGAATTCTGGACAGCATTAGGGCTTAAAAATCCTGATGAAGTACGATTAGAAGACCACATCCCTCCTATTGGTGGGCTTTGGACTACAGCAAATTTATCGCATGATATTGCTATATTTTCAGATCCTAACCTAGAGCCCGGACAAGGAATTGCAAATCACATTTGTTATAATTTAGACAGCCGTGAGGAAGTGCTTTTGGCTTTAGATTATTTTACCGAAAAAGGATATAAAAGTGTTTGGGGAGCTCCCACTCGCCACAAAGCAGACGAAGGTTTTTTCTTTTACATAATGGAGCCACATACTGGTATTTTATTAGAAGTATACGCTTGTGCTCGATTAATATTTGCACCAGATCATGGGCCAGACATACATTATTTAAGAGACAATCCAAATGATGCTTGGGGAAATACCAACCCATTTGAAGAAATGGCCAAAGGAAAAATAGGAGGATTAGAAACAAAACCTGTTGACATATAATCGTTCGTTCGAAAATTCAACAGTATTATATTCATAAAACAATTTAAATTATAAAATAAAAACTTATGTGGCACTATTTTCCAAATCAATACATGCCTTCTTACCAAGTGAATCGTGCGTTAACTCAAGCACATTACGGTGGGGGAGAATTTGCTGAAATTTTAGAAGCAGCAAGCGAAATTACACCCGGTGACAATGAAAGCTTTCACAATGCGTGGGCAAAAATTGGAAATACCATTTTTGAAGAGGGTGAAAACGCATCAAAAAACAACAACCCTGCTACGGCAAGAAGAGCGTATTTAAGAGCTTTTAATTACTTGAGAACTTGTGAGTTTTTCTTAAAACCAAAAGACGAAAGAAAATTACCTGCCTATTTAAAGGCTATTGAAGCTTTTCATAAAGCAATTGCTTTGTTTGATCACAAACCAAAACAAGTTGAAATTCCATTTGAAGGTTCTTTTATGCCAGGGTATTTATTTACACCTGCCGGAGTAAAAGATGCACCAGTAATGATTATGTTTGGCGGTTTAGATAGTTTGGCTGAAGAATTATATTTTGGCCCAAGCCAAATATTAAATGAAAGAGGTATTGCGTTATTAGTTTTAGACGGACCTGGACAAGGGGCAACTTTAAGAGTAAATCACGTACATACGCGTCATGATTATAATGTACCTGCAACAGTAGCTTTTGATTGGGTTTTAGAAAATCTAAAAGAGGATGTTGATACGTCACGTATTGGTATCATGGCAGTTTCTATGGGAGGTTATATGGCGGCACGTTCAGCAGCATTCGAATCTCGCTTTAAAATTTGTTGTATTTGGGGTGCGGTTTGGTCGTATTATGACATTTGGAAAAACCGTCCTACGAATCACCCTTTGTCAGAAATTGTAATGCATATTGTTGGAGCTGATAACATGCCTGACACATTAGAATTACTAAAGGAATTTACTTTAGATGGTGTGGCTGATAAAATTTCTATGCCAACTTATATTTTGCATGGAGAAGATGACAGACAAAATTTTGTAGAAAATGCATATAAATTAAAAGATGCATTAACTTGTGAAAAAACAGTTGAAATTATTCCTAAAGAAAGTAGTGGTTCAGCACATTGTCAGATAGATAATTTTACAAAAACATATAATATGTTTGATTGGGTGGCTAGAGAAATGAAAAAATAGCATTCGTTTTTTAGAATCAATTCAAAATAAAAAAATAGAGGTATGAAAAAAGTACTCATAGTAGGTGGTGGTATAGGCGGGCAATCTGCAGCTATTGCTTTAAAACAAATAGGAATAGATGTAGAAATTGTTGAAATTCTACCTCAGTATGATGTATACGGCGTTGGTATAATTCAACAAGCCAATGCTTTAAGAGCCTTAGATGCATTAGGTGTAGCAGACGAAGCTCTAAAAAGAGGTTGTCCATACGCAAAAGTTAAAATGTGTACCCCAACTGGATATCAATTTAACGAAACCGGCACCCCTCCTATGGGTCGTTTTCCTTCGCATAATGGTATTTCCAGAAGAATTCTTCATGAAGTATTGCATGAAAGATGTGAAACGGTAGGAGTACAATTTCGAATGGGGCTTACGGTGGATCAGATTACTAATAAAGAAAACGGCGTAGATGTTGTTTTTTCTGACGGAACCACAGGAAGTTATGATTTGTTAATTGGCGCCGATGGAGTCAACTCAAAAGTAAGGAAATTAATTTTCGGGGATTACTTCCCAAAATATGTAGGATTATCCGTTTGGCGTTATGCTTTTGACAGACCCAAAGATTTAGAAACAGGCTATATGTATTTTGGAAAACACAGTAAAGTTGGACTCATTCCAATGACAAAAGAAACCATGTATATGTTTGTTGTTTCTGCAGAAGGAGCTGATAATCCATTCATTCCTGAAGACGAAATGATTCCGAAACTGAAATCCTATTTGGAAGAATATCCTGTTCCAATGGTACATGATTTAATTGATCAAATTACGGAACCAAAATTAGTCAATTACAGACCTTTAGAAACCTTACATTTACCGGAACCATGGCACAAAGGCAGTGTTTTAATCATTGGAGATGGTGCACATGCTACCATCCCTCATCTAGGTTCAGGAGCTGCTTTGGCTATTGAAGATGCTGTAGTACTTGCTGAAGAAATTGCAAAACAAGACGGCAATGAAGCCATATTTACACGCTTCATGAATCGAAGGTTAGAAAGATGTAAAATGGTTGTAGAAGCTTCAGAAAAACTCGGAGAATGGGAATTATTAGAATATGAAGGTAAACCTTTACCAGAAGAAGCCAACGCTGGTGCCGTTATGGGAAAAACGCTAATGGCACTCACCCAACCTATTTAATATAAAATAAGTTATGAAATTAATCACATTCGAAAATAAAGCAGGAGAAAGCCGTACAGGTTGGTTGCAAGAGAACGCCGTGGTAGACATGAATCTAGCCGATTCAAGATTGCCTTTAGACATGCTTACTTTTATAGATAATCACGAAGCTAATTTTAAGATTATCGATGAGCTTGGTGTTGTAAAACCACACTATTCTTTAGAGGAAGTAAAACTTTTGGCTCCTTTGCCAAATCCACGCAGTTTTAGGGACTATATTGGTTTTGAACAACATATGTTGAATGCTTCCAAATCATTCGGTCATACCGTTGGAGCTGCTTGGTATGAAATACCTATTTTTTATTTTACAAACCATCAAGGTGTCTTTGGGCCAGATGACGATATTATACGTCCTGCAGGAGAAGAAAAATTAGATATCGAACTGGAAATAGCTGTCATAATTGGCAAGAAAGGAAAAGACATTAAAGCCGGAAATGCCGATGATTATATTTTTGGCTATACCGTTTTTAATGATTGGACAGCCCGTGCCATTCAAAAACACGAAATGACAGTACCGCTTGGCCCTCACAAAGGAAAGGATTTTGCTAATGCCATTGGACCTTGTATCGTTACCAAAGATGAATTTGAAAAATACCGTTGTAGTATTTCAAGAGAATCACATCCGGAACATTTGGCCATGCCGGAAAGCACAGGCGATCGTTTCGATATCAAAATGACATCAAGAATCAATGGAGAAACCATCTGCGAAGGGAATTATAAAACCGTTCATTGGACTTTTCCCCAAATGATGGAACGAGCGTCAGAAAACAATGTAACGCTGATGCCCGGAGATATTTTAGGTTCGGGAACCGTTGGTTGGGGAAGTTTGATAGAAAATAACTTTTCAGTTCACCGTCCGCTAATCCCTGGAGATGTGGTTGAACTGGAAATTGAAGGAATTGGAACCCTTAGAAATAAAGTAGTTTAGTTGCGTTTAGTTTATTTAAAAAACCCTTTTACTGAAATTCAAGTAAAAGGGTTTTCTTTATTGGTCTCAAAACAGATAACGCAACTCGCTTTTAATACCATTTTACTTTTTATTTTTACTGGAATAAAAAAATACTACGTCTCTTTGAGTGATTTTAAATAGGAATGCGACAGCTTTACTATTTAAAATTGTATCGAGAAGCTTACAATGTTAGGGTTCTCGATACAATTTATTTAAAAAAGCTATCACATTTTTTAATAAAAATCGAACTGACGCACTGTTAAATTGATTTATCACAGTAAATTTAAGGCCTAAATGGTATTAGTTTATAATTAAAACCCGTTGGTATAAATTACAACCAACGGGTTCTCAAAAAGTAGTATCCGAAATTTATCTTTAAAAAATGATAATCATCACCCCATATTTCTATACTCACTTGGTTTCATATTAGTCAGGGATTTAAAAAAACGGGCAAAATCGCTGATTTCATTTTTGCCTATTTTATATGCAATTTCAGAAACCGTCAAATTGGTTTGTTTTAATAAAACTTTGGCTTCCAGTAATAACATGTCGTTCAAGACATCATGAGCTGATTTTCCCATGGCTTTCTTTACGCATTTATTCAAATGATTCGGAGAAATTGACAATAATTCGGCATAATCCGTAATTTTTTGTTTTTGATAAATATGTTCCGAAAGCGCTTTTTTATATTGCTCTGTTATTGCTGTAGCGGCATTTGATGAAACTGTTTTTGACTGTTCTACAAATGGTTTTAGCTCTGTAAACAATGCAATAAGATAGGTTCTCAAGATACTGTTACGACATTTCGTGTCTGATTGATATTCTTTAAGTAACCTCTCAAGCAAAGGTAAAACATATGACTTGATCTCATCATTTATTACTAATAAAGGATAGCTATTAAAATCTAAAAAAGGAAAATCATTCAATAATTCTTTCAATCGGTAATCTGAAGTCAACAATTCTAAATTAAAATGACAATAAAAGCCTTCTACATCTTCACTTATGAATTCGTGTGTAGTAATCTGGTGCGCGGGTACAAAAAAGAATGTATTCTCTCCAAAGGTGAACGTATCTAAGCCTTTACTCCTGGTACTCGTCCCTTTGGTTAAAAAGAAAAAATTAAATACCGTAATCCGGCGTGGCTGTAAATCCGATTTCAGAGGGAACTGAATTATTTTTAGATAATCCTCAATGCGATTAATATGGAAAATATGATGAGCTGTAGTCGTAAAAGAAGACATAGGCACAGCTGACTCATATAAATCAGACTCCAATTCATAAGGATTAAATGTAGGTATAACTTTATCTTTCTCCATAGGACAGTGAGTTTTTAAAAAGTATTAATTTTTCAACTTGTTTACAATTTTTTCACAGGCTCTTACTGCCATTGCTACGCTGGTTAAAGTAGGATTGGAAGTGGTTGCCATAGGAATCACCCCATTGCCCCCAACAAATAAATTATCAAATTCCCAGACTTGTGAAAAAGGATCACAAACCGAAGTACCGTCATTCTTTTCCCCCATACGGGTGGTTCCTTCATAATGTAAGGAGGTTCCCGGAGGCATTAACGTTTGCTCTCCTTCTTTGATTACTTTTCCAAAAGCTGCTGCTGCCTGGGATTGAATTTCCATGGCTTGAGCAATTGATTCTTTATCTTTAGATGTCAAAGTAAACTTGAAATTCATTTTAGGCATCCCAAGATAATCATTTTTATCTTCTGAAAAAACAATCTGATCTTCGTAACGCACTTCTTTCAAACATCCCCAACCTAATCCTACGATATGCTTTGGGTTACCATGGGTTTCAATTTTCAAAGGAGAAACATCCATGTGCATAATCTGACCGTGAAAAGGGTGATTCGGCGCGTCAAAAGGAACCCAGAATACTCCAATTGTGGGTTCAGTACGTTTGTTTTTATTGTATGATTTGGCCAGGGATTTATCTACTAAATCCTCTTTTAGTTCCACAAAAGTAAAAATGAAAGGATGTTCATTCAGATAATGCCCTAAGGCTCTCGGGCGAATGCCTGATGCCCACAAAAGCTGAGGAGTGCGTATGGCATCTGCGGCCACAATCACAATTTTAGCCTTAATTTCTTCCTGTTCCCCTGTTGGCAAATGTTCCAGAATAGCTCCCGAAACGGTACTTTTTTCATGAATCAGTTTACGACAAAGTGTTTCCGAACGAATTTCAAAATTACTTTGCTGATGAGGTTCTGCCAATTCCCCCAAAATCACATCCGACCCTACCCAATATTGCCCTCCATTTTTATCAGTCTTGCAAGCCAATGGCATACGCTGCACTTGACGGTCAGCAGCTAATTTTTCGTTAAAAACACCTCCTAGAATTTTCATGATCGCCAATCCTTCAGGTGAATCTACAAAAGTACTTTGCGAAACACAAAGCAACTCCTCTGCTTTAGCAAAGGCTCTATCATATTCTTCTTCAGGAATAAACGCAATACGTTCGGCATTTCCCGGACGCGGACAAGCACAGGTCCAATGTGCTCCCATACCGCCCAAATTACTTGAAAGCGATGCGGCAGGCATTTGGTTTGTTGCTAAATCCTCCAGATTGTCCGTTACCAAATGTGTTCCCGGACGAGCCAACATTTCTAAACTCAAATGCCCTTTTTGTGCTGCATTGGCTCTTTCTGCCACAGTGATTAATGGATAGGCTTCCTGATGAGGACCTTGTGATTTAATTTGTGCTTCTTCTCGAGCTGAATCATTTGGCATATTTTTGAAATGCTGCCCAGATTTATTAGATAACCTTGGTCCTAAATCGACCATTATGATTTTGGCTTCCGGAACTTGGTCTGAAAGTAAACGAGCGAAAGTGGCACCAATTGGTCCACTTCCTACTATTAATACATCAGCTACTGTTGTTTTCATTTTTTTGATTTTATAATACAACTCCCATATAAAATTACAACGTATTTAATATTCTTTTACAAAGTGCCTGATGTTTCTCGACCATTTCAAAACCAGAAAATTCATCGGTAAATGCGGTTCCCTCATACTCACTGGAAATATACCCTTGGTAACCTCCGTCATGAAATACTTTTAAGAGAGAAGCATAATCTATTGAAGGTTCGTCTCCATTTTCGTCAAAACCATAGAATTTACCATGAATATGAACGGTTTGCGGAACAATTTCTTTCCACATCTCAACAGGCTGACGGCCATTCATACTAAAGGCCATGTTCAATCTTCCTATTTGGGCTGGAGTTGCCCCTAATGCTGAGGCACGTTCTTGTAACTCTCCGAATTTTTGAGGCATTGGAACATCTTTAGCCCAAATTTCTTTGGTAACAGCTATCAGTTCATCGGTAACACCAACCGATCTAAAACTATATAATAAGGCTTCAGGAATTGCTCTCATGGAGGTTCCAAAATCAGGAATAAAACCCAAATAAGGAGAATCTATCTTAGTGTATAATTCTCTCAATTCCATCACTGCGGGATGATTAATGGCATAAGGTGTATGCAATTCCATTCCTAGTTTTACATTGGCTTTTTCAGCTATGGGTACTAATCTTTGCATTACTTCCGGTTTTGCCATCATTTGGATACGTACCACTGGAAAACCTAAGGTACTAGCAGCCCATATCTGGGGAATCAGATATTCTACTGTTTCGTCTATAGAAAGTTTACTGCCCCTGCGGATACCAATATCTACATTGGCATCTAAACAAGAAGGTTCAAATTCATACTTTTCTATTATTCTTTTCAAATCGGTAATCTGATCATCGGCTAAAAAAGGAAAGTTTTTCAAACTCTGAAAACCAACTATTTCAAGTCCAGGTCCCAAATGAAGTTCTTTAAGTTTAGCTAACAGTTGTTCCAAAGTATAGTTTCTGGATTGCCATTCGAGAGCCAATGAAAATAAAGAAGTGGATAATTTTATAGGTGAAGTGTTCATATTTATTGGCAAATAAGTGTTTTTGTTACTGTACTGGAAGCCAACAACGGATTCCCTTCTGCTCCTACTAAAACATAGGGTATAAAAATCCCCAAATCAAATTCAACTTCATACGTTTTTCCTTTAATTAAAGTTTCACCGTTCTTTACATGTAATGTAGCTGCGTCAGTTATAAAAAGCCATTCTTTCTCCAAATTGGGCACCTCTGAAAACGGAAATTTATTTCCATTTACTTCTACGGTAATCTCATTTTCAAGTATCGCTTTTCCATTTATTTTTGCCTTGATATTCATACAAGACATTGGTAAAGAGCGGTACCAATGGGAACGAAATTGCAACTCAAAACCCGATTGGGTTGCTTTAAGCGCATCTTCCGATAATATAAAATTGTCTAAAGGACCCATTATAAATTATTTTTTATGTTTTTACTATTAAATCGTTTTAACTGTTGTCTGATATTGTTTTGCATTACAAATTTTTCTTTTTTAATTCATTAACTGCAAAATCAGCTGCTCTGGCCGTCAGTGCCATGTATGTAAGCGAAGGATTTACACAGGATGACGAAGCCATTGCTGAACCATCCGTGATAAAGACATTTTTACAGTCATGCACTTGATTGTTTTTATTCAACACCGATGTTTTAGGGTCTTTACCCATACGGGCGGTTCCCATTTCATGTATTCCCATTCCCGGATTAGAAGGGAAATCAAAAGGACGAATATTTTTAAAACCTACCGCTTCATACATTTCGGCCATATCTTGCGACATCGCTTTCCGCATCAGCTGCTCATTTTCACCTCTCTCTACATCAAAGGTTACCAATGGCATGCCCCATTTGTCTTTTTTATCATTATCATGATACATTCGGTTTTTCTCATTGGGTAGCATTTCCCCTATCCCAATCAGCATCATTCCCCAATCTCCTGGAGTTCCCAAACTATCTTTAAAATCTGCTCCAAATCCATCTTTATTTATACCACGGTTCCAGTTTCCACGACTTGCCCCTCCTTGATAACCAAAACCTCTCAGGTATTCTTGTTTATCATTACCCCAATTTCTAAATCGAGGAACATACAAACCTGTTGGGCGACGACCATAATAATAATCATCTTCAAATCCTTCAATTGTTGCCATGGCTCCCGCACCCCCATTGTGATCCATCAGATTGCGTCCTACCTGGTCGCTATCATTCCCAAATCCATTTTGAAATCGATTAGATTTGGAATTTAACAATATAGAAGCCGTAGGAATAGTTCCTGCGTTCATAAAAATGATCTTGGCAAAATATTCTGTGACTTCATTCGTATGCTGATTCATTACTCGTACGCCCTTTGCCTTATTGAATTTCTCATCATAAATGATTTCGGTCACAATAGCATCGTTAACCAAAGTCAACCGTTTGGTTTGCATTGCCGCAGGCAATGTTGCCGACTGGGTACTAAAATAGCCCCCAAAAGGACAACCGCGAATACATAAACTTCGGTATTGACAAGCGGTACGACCAACGGCTGTATGACACTCTTTTGCTTCCGTAAGATTTGCGGTTCTACCAATAGTTACAAGTCGGCCAAATTTCGATTTGACTTGTTCCCTAAAATACTGTTCGGGCTGTAGAAAAGGCATGGGTTTTAAAAAATCTCCATCAGGCAAAGCATCATAACCTTCTTTGAGACCACTAATCCCAACAAATTTCTCGACATAGGTATACCAAGAATCCAAATCTTCATATCGGATGGGCCAGTCAACACCATGACCATCCTTAGCATTTGCTTCAAAATCTTCTTTATTCCATCTGTAACTGTGTCGTCCCCACATCAACGATTTTCCGCCAGTTTGGTAACCTCTAACCCAATCAAAAGGTTTTTTCTCGATATACGGTTGGTCAGTATCACTTTCAAACAGATAACTGCTGGGTTCTTGCACTGCATAAGCATTTCCTCTAGCTGCTGTAGTATATTTTTCTAAGGTTTCCCGTGAAAGTTTGTTGCGATGCTGAAAATCCCAAATATCAGTCATGGCTGTTTTATAATCTTCAATGTGTTTTACATCGCGGCCTCTTTCGAGCATTAAAACATTTAATCCTTTTTCTGTAAGTTCTTTTGCAGCCCAACCTCCAGTAATACCTGAACCTACAACAATCGCATCAAAAGTGTGGCTTTTTACGGCATTTATATTTAAGTTTACCATTGTTCTCTTTTTTGAAGTTTATCAAAAATTTATCTTGCCAAATACTCCGAATACGTTTTTTGTTGTTTGTCCAACTTAATCAGTTCCAATTTTCCAGGTACCGGTGCGTATTCCATTGCTTGCGTCATCCCAATTTCTGAAGTGAAATACCCTAACAAAGTGAGCTCTTTCAAGAGTTTCCAAAAAGTGACACTTCTTGGATTTGCTTTCAATGCAGCTATAGAATCTCCTTCCATTTTGGCCAAAACTTTATTTCTCCCTTCTTTATCCATCGCAACAAATCCTGGATCAATTTCACTCAATCCTTTCTTAAAAAGATCCTGTTCTGTTTGTTTGTAACAATCTTTCAACATCATTTGAATAAATTCAGGTACTCTCGCTTCACTTGCACTTGGAGTAGCTGTTTTAGGAAGAATGGTATCAACTAATGCTGTCATAAGCTCATTTTCGGAAGAAGAAAGAAAAAATGGTGCTGTTGCAGCATAATGATTGGTTGCCAAAAGATTCATTGCCCATGATGGTGTTGCCAAAGCTGCACCCAGCATTAATGTTCGATAAATAGCTTGTCTTCTGTTCATGATATTTTGATTTTTTTTTAACACGTAGGACGTTATTAAAAATTTATTTTTACCACATAGAAACATATTTTATTTTTCAAGAAAACAGAGTCGTTATACTTTTTAGAAAAGACCATTAACTATTTATAAGACAATATGTTTTCTGTAGACTATTTATAAAAAATATGTCATCTATGTGGTTTTATTTCTTTAATTTGTTAATGAAAATTAATTCTATAATCTCTTCTTATTAACTACCCCCAAGAGGTTACCTTACTTAATTTTTTGTTATTAAAAAAAAACAAAAATAAGACACAAAATAGCCTGAAATAGTATCAATATTCCGCTTTTGACTGACATAATCAATCCATTAGGTGTAAAATTATTCAAATTGACTAACTATACCTTCCTAAATTATTTTTTTGCCCGATTTAATAAGATACTACAAGTGTACATCAGTCAGAAAACCTCAAATTATTTGACAACTTTATAGCTAAAATTCTCAAAATCTGCAGGTACTGTAGCTTTGGTTCCATTTCCAGAAGCAAACAATCCGATGTAAACTCCTGTCATCCCTCCTGCCGTTTCAAAACTTAAATAGCGGGTATTGACTTTTTCAAAAGTGGTAAGCGGCTCATTTCCTTGTGAAAAGCCGAATTCAAAAAATTCCTGTGTTCCGGAAACATTCAACTTTACAGCTCCTTCTTTGAGAGGAATTCGCTTTGCGGTAGCCTTGATTTTTCCAATAGTATAGGATAAAACCAATTCGCGTTGCTTCCCAACAGTTTGAATGTATAATTTGTAATGATGTAAAGCGTCCCGATACATGGCAATCCCTGCTTCTTCATTTTCGGCAGTTGGATTAAAATCAATCACTGTTGATGCTGAAAAATTGAAATGCTGCAACCTTCTTCCAACAAAGGTTACTCCCGGATTTTCACTCAATACCTTTTCACTTCCATACAATCTTAAATAGCCCTTGCGTTCCGAAAGGGAGTAGTTTTGAGCTATCGGATTGTTGATGTAATTCCATTCAAATCCCAATTTGTCAACAGAAAAATCTTCATTCTGATTATAGTTGGTAACCTTAACTTCTCCAGGAAGTTTATCGGCTTTCATATCCAAATAAAGAGTCCCGTCACCATTTACAGTAGGCCATTCGTTTTGGTTCCAAACCATCGGAGCTAAAAAAGTTTCACGCCCCAAAAACTGATGACTGTCTAAAGGTCTAAATCCTAATGAGACCATAAACCATGATCCATCAGTAGTCTGAACGACATCAGCATGACCCACACCTTGAATCGGATTTGATTCTGCATTCGAATTAATATGAGTTAAAATAGGATTGGCAGGATTCGATTCATAAGGTCCCCAAATATTTTTGCTTCTGGCAATCGTAACTTTATGCCCATACTCTGTTCCGCCCTCGGCGATTAATAAATAATAAAAACCGTCTTTTTTATACGTATGAGGGCCTTCAGGATACCTTCCGCCTGTCCCTTTCCATACAGTAGTTGGAGGTGTCAACAGTATTCCTGTTGCTATATCAATTTCAGACATCACAATACCATTTTTTATGGCGCCCCAATTTTGAGTAGAGATTACATAAGCTTTACCATTGTCATCAAAAAACAAACTAGGGTCAATTCCCGGAGTCTCTATCCATATAGGATTTGACCAAGGGCCGGCAGGATTTTTGGCTGTTACATAAAAATTCCCTTTAGCAGAAAAATTGGTTGTTATCATATAAAACACCCCCTCATGATATCGGATAGTGGGAGCAAAAACTCCACCGGTAATATTGGCTGTTGCCAATGGCAATTGTTCTTTTCTGTCCAAGACATAGCCAATTTGTTCCCAGTTTACCAAATTCGTACTGTGAAATATTGGAACACCAGGGAAATATCCAAAAGTGCTGTTCACCATATAATAGTCATTATTCACTCTACAGATACTGGGATCAGGATAAAATCCAGGAAGAACAGGATTTTGATATGCCACTTGACCATACATTGTCGATTGTAAAAACAATACCATTATTCCGGTTGCAAAAAATCTTTTTATATTAACAATTCTCATAATCATTATTTTTCATCATTTTTCGCTTTGAACTTATCTAAAAAGAAAAACTATTCAATATTTTTTTTTTATACAAACTCTAATTTTCTTAAAAAGCCAGTTTACCGGTTTTATTTTTCAACAGTAAATTATAAACCAAAAGCGACACCATTACAACGAAACAGATTCCCCCTACCAAAGCAAAGGTTTGAAGTACTCCTCCGGAAACATTTCGAATCAAGGAAACAAAGACAGGATTAAGAAATTGACCTAAGAAAAAACCACTTGTCCATATTCCCATACCTCTCCCTCGGTATTGTGGTGGCAAAATAGTAAGTGCCCAAGAAGTTAAAACGGGGATTGTCATACCACAACCTAATTGTTGAATCCATCCCATAATCAGAACCGTCGTTTCATCCTTTGCTAAGCCGATACCGGTTAAACCAATAGTAAAAAAGAAGAAAATGAGTGCCATTTGTTGCCAAAAAGGTCGTTTTGCAACATATCTAAAAATTATAGCACCTAGTGGAACGGCAGTACTGGCAATAGCACTCATATTCCCTAATTTTATTTTGTCTTTAATCCCCATTTGGTCCAATGCCAAAGAAAAATGGATAGTATAAACAAAGTACAAAACAGCAAAAGTAAAGGTGATTAAAAAGATAGTAAGCATTGTCTTTACAGGATATGCCATAGCTTTTTCGACTATAGATTCTTGAACAACTGTATTTTTCAAAGAGGGTTCATATATAAAAACCCACGATAATAAAGCTAAAATTATAGCAATTCCATAAACTAAAAAAGGATAATTCCATCCTATGGTCGCCAAATGGCCACTTAATGCCAACAGCCCAACTACAGCTATTGAACCAAAGACCCCCTGAATAGTAATCCATTTGGTTCTCTCTTTCTGGTCAAAATAATCTCCTAATAACGAATTTCCTAACACCAAAACAAAAGCTTCTCCAATACCTAAAAGTAAACGACCAGTGATAACCGTATTAAAACCATCTATAAAAAATGGTAAAATTCCGCCAAAGCCATATAAAAACAAAAATACAACCAAAAGTTTCCTACGACCATATTTATCAACGAGATGCCCTGCAAAAGGAGCAATAAGAGCAATACATAAGCCAGGAGCCGTTAGTATCATAGGTACCAGCAAATCTCCATTAGGAACCCCTTTAAAATGTTCTATTAAAGTAGGTAAAACAGGCATCAACGCCACGATAGCCAACATAGGCATTTGATTAATTAAAATCACAACCCATCCTTGCCATGAGCCAGCTTTTCGAACGTTTAAATTGTTTTTCATTTTTATAAATAATTTGGTTAAACAGGAAAAGAACAGCAAAAAGGAAAAACTCATCTGAGTCCTTCCTTTTTACTATTGAAAAATTAAAACTTATACGTTGCAGTTAAGAAATAAGAACGTGGTTGCGTTCCTCCCACGGGAAACAGTGCATCCTTTTGAGCAATTTTTTTGGCTTCTGAAAACTCTGACAAGTTGAAAGCAGCTGGAAATCCACCTGGTGCTCCCCAATTCATTACTCCAAATGTATTTGCTAAATTATTAACATTTAAGCTTAATGATAATTTTTTGCTTAAATCATAACCCATCCCTAAATCGAATTGTGAAAATGCAGATAATTTGAAAGCATTAGGGGCATTTGCCCAACGACTTCCTAAGTATTGCCAAGAAATGAAGGTATAAAATTTATCTCTACTGTATGTAGGAGTAACATTAAATTGCACGCTTGGAGTATTATCTACATTATTTCCTGAAAAATCTAAGAACGAATCATCATCTCTTGATGAAGTTGGTCCTGCCGTAGCAATTTTAAACTGTTCAAAATTTGCTGATTGAAAAGTACCCACAGCTCTAACATTGAAATTATCAGAAAGTTTTACTGTAACTTCAGTTTCCACACCCATTGTTTCAAGACTATTAAAATATGGCGTCAGATTATAGATTTGTCCATTATTATCCAAAGCAGTAAATGCTTGCAATACATTATTCAGACGACTGTAAAAAGGAGTAAGTGTCAAATTTACATTGTTTGTTTTAATTTTATAACCTAATTCTACTTGGGTAACTCCTTGCACCACTGGATTAGTTAACGCTACTTTTCCTGGAATGTCGATAGTAGCATAAAGATCAAACTCCGGTGCTTTTTTACCATTTGAATATCTTAAATAAACCGACTGCTTATCAGACAAAAGATAATTCAACGCTCCTGAAAAAGAAACAGTATTCGTTATAAAAGAGTAATTAATCGCTGTAGGATTTTTAAAATAACCATTATCATAAGTAGTCAATGAATTACTATCAAAACCACCATCAGCACCATTATTTGCAGTTCTAATGTAATTTGTTCCTTCCGATTTAGTATTGTCTAAACGAACTCCCCAATCCAAAGTAAGTTTGTTTGTAATCTCCCAATTATGGGCAAAGAAAGGGGCTAAATTTGTTTTGTGAAATTCAAAATCATTAAATCCAAACACACCACCTGTTTTAGCAAATCCTTCTGGACTAGTAATTTGTTGAGTAGCCCCGCCTAAAAAAACATTCGCATAAGAAATATCTAGCATTTGTGGGCGATTTTCCAATGTTGCAAAACCTATACCCGCAACACCATTTGAATACCTACCTACATTTGAAATTCCAACAAATGAACCAATATTGAAGGTCATGTTTTTAATACGCTTAGTTATTACCAATTGATCCAGAAATTCATTGACTTTAGGATCAGAATATACCGCTGCTGCATAAAGCATACCATCTTTCAAAATGTTTTGCCCTGGCATAGTATTGGTTAATACAGTCCAAGTAGGTCCAGGTGACAAACTCGCTTGAACAGTAGCTAAAACCTCTTTTGTATTGTTGTTTTGGTAGGTAATCGTTCCCCTTCCAATTGTTCCTGCCACTGCGTTATTGATAAAACCAGTTAATGTTACAGGATTCAATGCCGCCGTTTGATTAAGGACTAATGATTTAGCTGAAAATCTAGCATTATTTTGTAAAGACCAGTCATTGCCTAATTTTTGTTTCCAATTGGCCCCAAATGACAAATCTTTTGAATGATTTAATCTTTTCGGATCATGAGTAATGGTTTTCCCATCTATTTGAAAACTCTGAACAGCAGTAGCCGGAAGACCATAAAAATCAGTTGATTTTACGCCATCAGCTAGTTGCGGATTATCAAAATTCTTTCCTATTAGATTCATAGCGGTAAGATTATGGTCATTCAAATATTTACCATAAAACGTTATACTACCAGTTTTGTATTTTTTTTCAATATTAAGCTTTACTTGTCCTCCGCGGTTTGATTGATAACCCGGATCTACAGGACCAGTAGACGTACGATAAAACCCTCCTACATTGTATGTCCAACCACTTTTACCCATTGGCCCACCAAAATTAATGTCAGCACGATAATACGGATTTGATCCATTACCTTCTAAACCGTATTTTGTTCTTATTTCTCCGCCAAAGGTATTACCTCCTGTTTTTGAAATATAGTTAAAAACTCCTGCTGGCGCATTAGCTCCTACAATAGCAGCTGAACCTCCTCTTACTGCTTCTAGCCGTTTTGTAGTAACGTCGTTACGCAAAAATAAATCAGGTGCAAAATAGCTAAAAAGTATATTTGATACTGGCAAACCATCTTCTTGCATAGATACATAATTGGACCCGGGTACGTCAAAATTAAAACTCGGACGGTTAGAAATACCTCTACTGGTTATAGTATTCCGTACTTCCCCAGCTGAAGAATTTACAAAAACTCCAGGTATATTTTTCAATAAATCAGCAGCACTATTAGGCTGTAAACGTTCTAACTGCTTAGCATCAAGCGTAGAAATTGACACTGATGAATTAATTTGTTTACGGGCATCAAACGCACCAGTCACGACAACTTCGTCCAAAAGTGATTGGTCTTCTTGTAACGTTACAGAAAGCTTACCCAATTGAGGTACTTTTACAGACAGTTTTTTACTAGAAAAACCAATATAAGAAATAGTGATTGTATAGCTTCCGTTAGCTACATTTTCAAGAACAAAGTCTCCATTACTATCAGTAACAGTATTTTTATTACTTCCTTCTATTTTAATTGATGAACCTGGTAAAGTTAGTCCATTAGAATCGGATACTTTTCCCTGAATTTTCCCTTCTTGCGCAAATAAATTTGCACTAAAAAAGACACAACTGATAAAAACAGTTAATCTTTTAAAAAATTGCATACTAATCATAATTTTCGAGGTTTTTTTTTATTAAATATTTTTTTTGGTTAAATAAAATACACATATGACATATTTTATTTTACAAATATATCAGCATTAAAACACTTTGACTTAACAATATTCGGCTAATAACTAGCAAAATCAATCCTTTAGGCATAAAAAAAACGTTGTAGTATTAAAATACTGACAACGTTTTAAACTTAATTAAAATTTAGCACTAAATGAAAACCCTGTTTTCTTTAATTCAGAAAATGTGTGGTCTTAAAAAAACAAATCTTGATTCTATTTAGACAGTAAAATTACTGGACCAATTAGCCCCGATTCTTTAAGTTCTTTCGAAATTCCAAACCCACTTGTAGATTGGAGTATCTTTTTCTCCTTTGGCAATTTTTCATCCCCTATAATTCGGTTATCCCATTGGTTGGTCACTTTAATTTCCAACTTATTGATTCCCGGCTTTACAAATTTTGAAATATCGACTTGATACGGGGGTTTCCAAAGCGTTTCGATTTCAATTCCATTCACAGAAACTACCGCAATATCTTTGACAACACCTAAGTCTAATAGTACGTTAGAATTTGGTTTAATCCAATATTTTTTCACTTCAAAATCTTTAATATAGGTTGCCGTTCCACTGAAATATTTTACCTCTTCATCGGTATGATCTGTCCAGGAAATCAGTTTATCCAAAGTTACTTCTTTAGGAGCTCCTCCATTTTCAGGAAAATGCAACATCCAGGAATGATTCAGATTTTCTAAATCGGTAGTTTTCTTTTCTATAAGTACTAATTCATTTTGCACTGTTGGTTTTTGGAACACCACAAACACTGATTCCTGCGGTTCTAAATGTAATTTTACAGTCGTAATACCATTTTCTATTTTATACGAAAGTGGTTTAATCGTGCCTTTGTCAGCGTACCACAATTCAGGGATTTTACCACCAATTCTGAGCTGAACTTCTAAATCTTCTGATTGATTTCTCATATTCACTAAGAAGTAATAATCAGAATCTTCGGTTTTACGGTGCATCCAAGATAACTTAGTATTCGTATGAGGCATCGTATAATCTACATCTTTTTTCAATCCCATTTCTCCAAAAATACCGGAAAGAGGAGCATTCCAAAAGACTTTCCCTTTACCAAAATTATTTTGATAAACAAATTTCCCATCAGTTCCACCCCATACTTCATTTGCTTTTAGAGCTACTTCATTATCTACGTTTGGATAGCCAACTAAACTAGGTGATTTTTCTGGTTTTGGCCCTACAATAGTAGCCCCGTTTTTGATCAATTCTGCAATTTTATTCAATACCGAAAAAGTCATAGTCATTTTCTCAGGAAGTACCAGAACTTTGTATCTCATACCACTTGGCAACACTAATTCCCCATTTTGAACTTCAAAACGATTAAGGATTTCAGTATTCACAAAATCATAATCATATCCTGAAGGAGCTTCATTGCGTAATTTTTCCCAATATGGAACAACAGCAGGAATATCTTCACCCAAATAATAAGCAATGTCGGCCACGAAACGACCTTCCTGCAGCATAAATTGATTTCGGGAAATGTAATCTACAAAAGGTTTAGCCTGTTCGGCCCAAGTGATATTGCGATTAAAATGGGTTCCCACCATCGTATTACCAGGTTTTGTATCTAATGGCTGATGCGCTGATGTATGAAAAATTATCTGATTGATTCCTTGAGAGCTCCAATAATCTCCAATGAATTTCAAATCAGCGGGAGCTTCATAACCGCCACCCGTCCAAGACTCTGCTCCAACTATTTTTTTTCCATAAATGTGAGCCGCTGATGCTGCTTCTCTCACATCAGATTGGTGTGCATTAAGACGATCATTTGCTCCGCCATACGCTTTTTGGTTTTCTAAATCAGAAGGAGAAGTCCAGCTTTTACCTTCGTCGCTTCCCAAACCTTGAGTCATTCCAAATTCTCCCATTGGAATATCGACTGCGCTTTTATTCCGAAGAGCATCTTCAATAATGGGCAACGAAATTCCTGCTACTTCACCATACGTTTTAATTCCTTGTTTATGTGCAAATTCCGATATTGCCGCGTAATGATTATCCATCAACATATCAGCAATTGTTAACCTAAAATCCCATAAAAAACGATCGCTGATTTCAGCACTTTCTACAATTCTGCCCGCTAATACAGGCAAATATTTGGTTGGATCATACCCTCTGCGAGTTTTAAACTCTGGAATCATATTTTCTGTCCAATTCTGGGCATCGGCTTCATAACTATCCACCAGAAAATATTTCATACTTTTCCCAAACAAAGGTCCCATAGCTTCTGCAATGGGATTTGACCATTTAGTCATATAAGATAGTAAATGCTCTTTACTCAATTTATCGACTTCGTAACCCGTAGCTTCTGGGATTGCTGGTCCATTTTTTGCACCAGTCAGCGAGTAGCCCATTCTCATAATGGTCCAATTTCCGGCTGGGGCATTCCATTGCAAGGTGCCATCTGCTTTCATTTTGGAAGTTAAATCAATAACTTCACCTGTTTTAATAGTTGCCGATTCAGGAACAGCTGGTGTTTTAAGATTTTCAAAAGCAAACATGGGAGCAAAATTAGCTTTGTCTTCCCAACGATTTACTCTTGCTCCAGTGCTAAAAATCGCTTCAGTAATATCAAACGATTTGGGTGCCAATGATGGCATACCAAAACCACCAAAATCATCAGGACCACCAACAGTTGTAATTCCGGAACCCGGAATAAATACCACTCTAAAATAACGGGCTGTTACAGCTGGAAAAGAAAATGTGCGAACTGGCAAAGCCCGAATATCATGCTGCGCTCCCGGTAAAGCAAAGAGTGTTTTATATACTTTACCATCCGCACTAACCTGCACATAACCTTGACGCATAATTGCACTTGGAAACATACCCGCGCCACCCATTGCAAAAGAAAATGAACGAGCAGTAAAAGGTTTCTCGTATTCAAATTGAAGATAAACAGGCTGTCCCATTTGAGGAACATCAACTGCAATTTTAGTAGTCAAATCGTCATCCAATAACAATTTAGATTCCAATACTTCCTTTTTGTGATTGGTGATCTTTGGAATAGCAATTTTTACTTCAGTAACAGGTGTTCTATAAGCCAAGACAACTTGGTCCCCATAAAAAGTGGGGGATATTTTATTTCTGTCTTCAAAAAACCCTTTTGGTCTTGACAAGTTTCTAATTGGACCATTGGTCATAGGCGGTTGAGGTAATTTCCCATTGAATGTTTTTCCTCCTGTGATGTTCAATTGACTCCAAACCAGTTTTTTCATGGCTTCATGTGGCTTTACAGAAGTACCACCAGTTTCGCTCCAACCCGCTGCTGTTACCATTGTCACATCTAATCCCAATCTATCCGCTTCGGAAGCAGAGTGTTTAATAAGATTTAGCCACTCAGGGGTATTATATAAGATTTTTTTTTCAATAGTTTGCCCGCCTCCAATAACTACATCAAAGGCCTGAAAACCACCAATACCAGTTCTTTTCATCCATTCCAGATCTTTCGTAATCCCTTCTTTGGTGACATTACTACCTGTCCAGTGCCACCAAACCAGAGGCTTGGCAGCATGAGGAGGGGATAAAAAACCTGTTTTAAGTACATTATTATATTGGGAAAAACCCGTAAAAAAAGAAACAAGCAAGATTACAGTAAAAATCATCTTACTGCCTGTAAAGAGTTTTTTCATAATTTAAAATTAATGATTATGTGGTAAAAAAGGTCATTGATAAAAGCGAGTCTCTTTTAAATTAACAAAACTAAAAGTTTATTATTTTTTTAAAGACAAGATATATTTAGCCATTTTTTTTGCATCATCCTTTTTTAAAGTTGCATGTGCAGCCATTGGAATACTTCCCCAAACACCTGAACCTCCTTTAATTATTTTATCGGAAAGATAATTGATGCTTTTATCATTCAATGAATATTTTTTTGCAATATCTAAATAGGAAGGACCAATTAATTTTTTGTCTAATTTGTGACATCCAACACAATCCATTTTTGAGATTAATTTCTCTCCATCTGATTGTTGTTCAATAGTATTCGTTTTTTTACTGTATTTTTCTTCAAAGTTATCTTTAGAAAAAGAAGTTAAAGTAATCGTAGCAATGCCTAATAATAAATAAGTAATTTTCATGTTTTTCTGTTTTTTATAGTCCTAAATTTTTCAAGTTAAATGCTTTGTTCGTTTCTACCGCTGCAAAATCATCAAAAGCTTTATCAGTTACTTTTATAATATGTTTCTTTATAAATTCAGCACCTTCACGTGCGCCATCTTCTTGATTTTTAATACAACATTCCCATTCCATAACCGCCCAACCTTTATAATCATATTGGGCTAATTTACTAAAGATTGTTTTAAAATCAATTTGCCCATCACCAGGTGAACGGTAACGTCCTGCACGATTTGCCCAACTTTGGTAGCCTCCAAAAGTCCCTTGTTTGCCTGTTGGGTTAAATTCTGCATCCTTAACATGAAATGCTTTTATTCGTTCATGGTAAAAATCGATGTATTGTATGTAATCCAACTGTTGTAAAACAAAATGAGAGGGGTCGTACAAAATACAAGCTCTGGAGTGATTATTCACCGCTTTTAAGAACATTTCGTAAGTTTCTCCATCAAATAAATCTTCTCCGGGATGAATCTCATAACAAAGATCCACACCGTTTTGATCGAATTCATTTAAGATAGGCAACCAGCGTTTCGCTAATTCCGCAAACCCATCTTCCACTAAACCTGGTGGTCGTTGAGGCCATGGGTGAAAATATTGCCAAAGTAATGAACCGCTAAAAGTAGCGTGTGCATTTAAACCTAAATTATGAGATGCTTTTGCAGCATATTTCAACTGTTGAACAGCCCATTCTTGTCTTGCTTTTGAATTTCCATGCACATTTTTAGGTGCAAAAGCATCAAAAAAGTTATCGTAAGCAGGATGAACCGCTACCAATTGACCTTGTAAATGCGTGGATAATTCCGTTATTTCTAATCCGTATGATGCAATGGTACCTTTTAATTCGTCAGCATAGGTTTTGCTTTCTGCTGCTTTTTGCAAATCGATGAATCGAGTATCTAATGTTGGCATTTGAATGCCTTTAAAACCTAAATCAGCTGCCCATTTGCAAATTCCATCCAAGGAGTTAAAAGGAGCTTCATCGCCAATAAACTGTGCTAAAAATACTGCTGGACCTTGTATTGTTGTCATTTATTTTTTTTAATTTTTTATGAACCTTTTTGCTACAAAACGTAAGGAGTCCATTTTTTATCTGAATGTGCTGAAACTACCACGTTATCAATAAACGCCATCCCTCTTAATCCATCTTCAACCGAAGGGAAGTCTAACATTTCAGCAGTAGGTTCTATGCCATCTAATTTGCAACCAAGTGTTAATGCAAAATTGCGATAGATATTAGCAAAAGCTTCTAAATAGCCTTCCGGATGTCCTCCTGGAGTACGGCAATTATGAGTAGCAAATGAGGATAGATGTGCCCCGTAATTACTGCCGGCTCTTAAAATTTGTGCGGGTTCATCTAACCATCGTACCATTAAAGTATTAGGATCATGTTGCAACCATTCGATTCCGCCTTTTTCACCATAAACTCTGATTCTTAAAGCATTTTCTTCTCCTGCAGCAACTTGTGATGCCATTAAAACTCCTTTAGCACCGTTATCAAATTTTAGCATTACAGCTCCATCATCATCCATTACACGTCCTTCAACTAATGTATTTAATTCTGCACAGACCTCTGTAATTTTAGCTCCTGTAATATATTCTGCTAAGTGAGCGGCATGAGTTCCAATATCTCCCATTACAGAACTTTTTCCCGCCTTTG
>NZ_JBLNKU010000019.1:0-60024 GCF_048158545.1 Flavobacterium melibiosi
CACTGCAACAAATGCAGGTGCAACCACTATATCCGCAACCATAACTGTTACGCCAACCGTAAATGGTTGTCCGGGAACAGCCAGCACTTATACAATCACTGTATATCCAACCCCTACTGGTTCAGCTTCAAATCAAACCATTTGTAGTGCAGGAACTACTAGTGTAGCACTAAACTCAACAGTAAGTAACACCTCATTTACCTGGACTGTTGCGTTTGTAACAACTCCAGCCGGAGGAGGAACTATCACAGGCCAAAGCGTTTGTTCAGCTGGTTGCGGAACTTCAATTGCACAAACATTAACCAATACAGGCACAACAGCAGGGGTAATTAGATATACCATTACGCCAATTGCCAACAACTGTCCTGGTGCGACGTTTACCGTGAATGTAACAGTGAATCCAAAACCAGTAGTAACTTTAACTAATTTGACAGGACAATGTTCAGTTACAGTACCTATACCTTCCGCAACGGATAACTGTGGAGTTACAGTAACTGGGGCAACGGGAGATCCATTGTTTTACGATATACAAGGCCCGCATACTGTCGATTGGTCTTTTGATTTTGGTAATGGCATTGTAATCACAGCAACTCAAAATGTAATTGTTGATGACACAATAGCGCCGGTACCAGTAGACGCACCATTATCTGCGTTAACTTTTTCAGGTTGCCAAATAGATAATTTAACACCACCCACAGCAACTGATAACTGTCCTACTACTGGCACTATTATAAACGGAACCCCCAATATTACTTTCCCATTCACAACGCAAGGAACTACAGAAGTAACTTGGACATATGATGATGGTAACGGAAACACGACAACTCAAACACAAGATGTAACGCTAACAGCGCCAACGATTTCCGGAGGTACTTTAGTAGGTTCTGTTACTGGTTTGACTCCTGCAACAACCCCTAGTGACAATATTGCCATCAACTCTTGTCCTGATGATATAAACCCAATAACAATGAATTTATCAGGTCAAGTAGGAACTATAATTCGTTGGGAAAAATTTGAAGCTGGGGATACAGCCTGGAGTGTTATTGCAAATACTGCTACTACTAATTCCTATGACATCATTTTTAATTTCGACAATACTAAATCCACTTTATTTAGAGTTCTAGTTCAAGTAGGAGACTGTTCTCAATATTCTAATATAGTAAATGTACATGCTATTCCTCCAGATGTCCCTCCAATTTTAGATGAAGATGATTTCAATATATGCCTAAATGATTCCGTAACGTTAGTAGCTCGAAGCGGATATATCTCTACGGTTAATGTAGGAGATGGCGGAGATTTTAATGAAGGACAATTCCCAGACAAATGGGATCCTACGCAATGGAAAATTGATGATGTAGTAGCAGGAACTGCATGGACAGCCGCGGCAAATAACACAAAAGTCAACAATTGGACAGGAACCAATGATGATAAAAATGTAGGTACAATCTACATAATAAAATATGATAATGGTGCACAAGGCAAGAAATTTGGAATGGCACATGGTAATTATAATAGCGCGGCTTATATTTCTAAATTTGGTGTAGGACCTACAACCTTAGAAACTCCGATATTTAGTCTTGTAGGATTACAAACTGCTACAGTTGACTTTGACCAAGCATTTAATTTACATGCGGGAGATTATGCCAAGTTGGAGTTGTCATTAGATGGTGGCGCAACTTATACTATCACCTTACAAGAATTAATAGGAACAAATCCTCCATTAACTTGGGACTGGCAGAATCATTCTCCTTCAACTGCTAGTTCTTATATGTTTGCAAACGACAACTCCTCTTTTGATATATCGGATTATATTGGAAATAGTAACGTAAGGGTTAAATGGACATTTTTTGGAACAACCGATGAAAGTGTCTGGGCAATTGATAACATTACCATTCCAGTTAGACCTTATAGTGATGATGTAGAATGGACTGATGGACTTGGAGATCCTGGGGAATATATCATACGAGATAAATTAGAAGTTGCCTATACTTTTGTGCCTTCGGCACCAGGTGTGCACCAATATGGAGCAACGTCATTAATTAACGGATGTAGAGCATATGACCCAGCTGGAACAGCAATAGCAACAGTAAAAGTAAATTATGCCTACGCCGGTCAAGCACAAGGATATACCAATGCAGAGTGTGGAGAAAGAACGGTTACTCTTAATGCGTATGATAACACTAAATCAGCTAATGAAAATAATGATTTTGGTGCATACCCAACATTAGTCCGTAATGATTTTAGCGATGATCCAGGTACAGGAGCAACAGGAAAATGGACTGTTTTTAATACTACAAATACATGTGGAACCTATAGTTTTTCTAATGATGTTAGTCCAACCTCATCATTTTCTGGTGATGCAGGTGTCTACACTTTGAGATGGACACTGGTTGGCACAGGCTGTTTTAGTGATGTTCGAGTAACGTTAACAAGTTGTGATGTTATTGATTTTGATGGTGTTGATGATTATGTAGAATTTAAAAATAATTATGGATTAGGTAGTGATTTCGGTATAGAGGTTTGGGTAAAACCAGAACCACAACCAGCAAATCCAGTAAGTACCATTCAAACAATTATATCTAAACGAAATGCAAATAGTCTTATAGATGGTTATGACTTAAGACTTATAGGCAGCTCATTATCTTTTAATTGGAATAATGGAAGTCAGATAACCTCTCCTTTCCCATTAACTACAAGTAGATGGTACCATGTTGCTCTTACCCGTAATGGAGGATTTTATAGATTATATGTTGATGGAATTGAAGTTATAAATGCTTCTGGTTCTGCACCACTAAGCAATAATTCGACATGTATTGCGGGAGCTATGGACCAATCAGGGAACCCTCCGAATAAACCTGTAAATCATTTTTCAGGATGGATGGATGAATTAAGAATATGGAATATAGGTTTAGATCCTCACCATGTGCGCCAAATGATGAATCAACAAATTATCAATAATGGTACAGCTGTTAGAGGAGAAATAATACCTATTGATATTAATGGGCCAGATGTCAATAAAGATGGAATCGATGACAAACCATTATCTTGGTCCAATTTATTAGGTTATTACCGTATGAACCTAATTGATTGTGGTTATCTTAAACCTTTTGCAGGAAAAGGCGTTGATGGAAAATTAAGAAACATTACGAGTTCCCAAGAAGAAACTGCTCCTTTACCATATATCTCAATAAGAGATGGTAATTGGATGGATAGAAGTGCCGGAACAACCCCATGGAAATATGGCGATTCTGTTTGGGACTATCCAAATAGCACTGGTTATAATTCAACTCCAATAGATTGGAATATTGTACAAACGGCACACAATATTAGTTCTGGGAATAAAGATATTACCGTATTAGGTTTAATTTCAACTGCAGGCAGATTAACAATTGCAGATCCTATAACAACCACTCCAATTGAAATAAATGACGGTCAAGGCTTATGGATTAGCCATTATTTATTATTGAATGGTAATATTGATCTAGTAGGAGAATCACAACTTGTAGAAAAGAGATATACTCCAACTCAGTATAGCGAAAGTATTTTGGACGCAACCAGTTTAGGATATATTGAGCGTGACCAACAAGGCAAAAAAAACAGTTTCAATTACAATTATTGGTCATCACCCGTAAGTAAGATTCAAGGACTCATTAATAATACGCCACACTCACTTACAGGTATTTTAAGGGATGGTACAAATTCATCCAGTCCGGGTCCAATCACTTTTGGCAACGGTGCCTATTTTGCCGATGGATCTTTATCAAAACCAATAAAAATAAGTAACCGTTGGTTATGGTCCTACAATTCCCAAACACCTGATTCGAACACAGATTGGGATAATTACTACCAATGGAATTACATCGGAAACACAGGACTTTTAAAAGCAGGAGAAGGATTCACTATGAAAGGAACTGGAGGAAAAGCAGCAATTGATGCGTTACAAAACTATGTTTTTATTGGGAAACCTAATTCAGGAACCATTTCGTCAAGTCTACCATCGGGTCAAACCTATTTAATTGGAAACCCTTACCCATCAGCTCTCGATGCCGATGAATTTATCAAGGACAATTTGAAAGACTGTTCAGGATGTAGGGCTACCACAAATGTATTTAACGGAGCACTCTATTTCTGGGATCATTTTGAATTATCAAACAATCATATCTTAGCCCAATATGAAGGAGGCTATGCTATCTATAACCTAATGGCAGCTTTTGTAGCAATTGCAGATGAATCTCTAACGGTAAATAATAATGCAACTGGATCAAAAGAACCAAAGCAATATATTCCAGTAGCACAAGGATTTTTCATCGATGCGTCTTTAGATTCAAGTATAACAGGAACAGCCGCTACTGTTCAGGGTGGCACTATTAATTTTAAAAATGATCAAAGAGCTTTCGTAAGAGAGACTTCTGGAAGTTCCATATTTATGAAATCAAAAGCAGCTGATAAAATGGAAAATGTGACAATCGATAACAGACCCAAAATTACTCTGAATTTCATCTCTTCTATTGGTAAAAATAGACGATTATTAGTGGGAGCCGATCCTAACACAACCAATCTATTTGACATTGGTTATGATGCTCCAATGCTGAAAACTGCTGGAGATAATTTCTATTGGGCATTTAGTAATGGTAAGTTTGTGATTCAAGGGGTGCCAAATTTTGATGATAATCAAATAATTCCTCTGGGTATTACGATAGTAAATGAAGGTATATCAACTATAAAAATAGGAACTTTAGAGAATGTGTCGCCTTCGACCAAAATATATTTATATGATAATGAAACAAATATTTATCATGACATTAAGAATAGTGATTTTAAAATTTCGTTAGTCGTTGGTGAATACAAAAACCGCTTCTCCTTACAATTTACAAATAAAACACTTGGTCTTGATGAGAATAATTTGAATGATGGACTTGAAGTTTTATACTCAACTAATTATAAGGTTTTAATTATCCTAAACAAAATTCCTGACGTAACAGTAAACGATGTTCAACTCTTTAATCTACTAGGGCAAGCAATTGAAAATTGGGATGTTGAAAATATAGATCAAACTAGAATTCAGATTCCAATTAAGAATGTAGCTTCCGGAGTTTATATTGTGAAACTAAAAACTTCAAAAGGAGAGTATAGCAAAAAAATAATTATCAAATAAACAATCTGCCGATAATGATTAAAAAGAGCATAATTAAGTAAATATTAACCCTAAATTTAAAATTGATATTAATTATTCTTTTTATATTTGAGGAATTAATTCCATTTAACATTTGAACAAATAAATTTAATTTTATAAAAAATGAAAAAAATAGGTACCCTTTTAGCAATACTTTTATTTACAATTAGTGCAAGCGCTCAAGAAGCAAAACCGGTTTCAAAAGAAAAAGCTAAAAAAGAGTCTTGCTGTGCTAAAAAAGATTCAAAATCAAAATCGATGAGTGCAGCAGAAATAGAGAAATGCAAAACAAAATGCAAAGCGGAAGGAAAAAAGTGTGATGCAGCCAGTGGAAAAAAATGCTAAGCTAAAATATACTTTTTGATTTTCCATAAAAAAACGCCTCTAGGCCTACCGTCTGGACACAAATATTTTAATTATATTTGAGAAAAAGTGCAGACTAGATATTTTGAAGATTTAAAAGACAAGCGATTGTTGAATAGAGGTAATTCTATTCTCAATCGCTTTTTTGCTAATAGTATTTATTCGATAAGACAATTAGCAGAAAGTGATTCTGAAGCCAAAGCGATTTATCGATTTTTACAAAATGATAATGTTAGTGAAGCTGATATTATCAATAATATGTCTTCTAATTGTAAAAAATGTGTTGCTAACAAATCTGTTTTGTGTATTCAAGATACCAGTGAAATCAACCTTTATAATCACAGAAATAGGATCAAGAAGGACGGGTCAATTGGAATAACCAATGCTTCTGTTGGAGGACTTGGTTTTTTTATTCATCCAAGTTTTATCATAGATGCGGATACTTTAATACCGTATGGTTTTTCAGATGTAAAAATTTGGAATAGAGGACATGAACTACCTCCTAAAATGAAGACCCATACTCACAATCGTATACCCATTGAAGAGAAAGAGTCTTATAAATGGATTGATTCTTCTCTTGAAACAAAGAAAAGACTAAGTGCAGCAAAAGAAGTAATAATTATTCAGGACAGAGAGGGCGATATTTACGAACAATTTTGTCTTGTCCCTGACAGTAAAACACATTTGTTGATTAGATCGCGATTTAATCGGATGTTAGATAATAAAAATCAAACTGTTCGATCATCTAAGTTCTCAATCACTTCAAGGAATGTACACTATTGAACTAGAGGGAGATAAAAGAAGAAATATCCAAAAAAGAACTGCTGCTATAGAAGTGCGCTTTTCAGAAATAACAATAGGTAAACATCAATATTCAGGTAAACATCTTCCAGAGAAAGTCAATCTTTATGCTATCGAGGCAAAAGAAGTGGGAGAAAACATTGAAAACCCAATACTTTGGAGATTGCTAACTACAAAGAAAGTCGAAGATTTACAAACCGCATTACTTTGTATCGAATGGTACACCTACAGATGGACTATTGAAGAAGTATTTAGAATTTTAAAGAAAGAAGGTTTCAATATAGAAGCCAGCGAATTATCTCAATGCAAAGCAGTTCGTAAGCTATGTCTTTTGATGCTTGAAACTATTATAAAGCTCTTTATCATGCAAATTGCATATGCCAGAGAAGAGGAAACTGAACCCAGAAGCTGTTTTTCAGAAGAAGAAATAGAATGTTTAGAACTGCAAATCGCACAATTAGAAGGTAAGACCGAAAAATTAAAAAACCCATATAAATCGTCAGATTTGAAGCGATATATATGGGCTATAGCAAGATTAGGCGGATGGAAAGGCTATCTCTCCGAAAGAAGGCCCGGCATTACAACATTTTGGATTGGTCTTCAGAAATTTGCCTCAATTATGCAAGGTTGGATACTCTTTAGAGATGTGTCCAGACGGTAGCCTCTAGGCGTTTTTTTATTTCTATAAATAATTATGGTGTTTTTATTTAACTCTTACACTCCATTCAAAATCCATTTCAGATACTTGAACTCCTTTTTCATCCGTTCCAATAGACTTCATCCAGAAGGTTTGCCCTTCTCCAGTAGCAATTGTTTTTTGAATCGCTTGTTCAATTAAATGACCATCCTTACAGGTAAAATTGATTCTACCAGTTGCTTTTTTGGTGAAATTTCCTTTATTATTAGCAACAAGCATCGATATTTTCCTTCCGCTTTTTTGAATTTGAAACATTACTAAAGCTCCTGTAGAAAGCTCGGCAGCCATCGCCTGCACTGCAAAATACATAGAATTAAACGGATTTTGATTAATCCAACGGTGTTTTACTGATACCACACATTTGTTTTCATCTATCTCTTTTACACGTACACCGCAGATAAATGCCGACGGTAATTTAAATAAGAGAAAATTATTAAGTTTTGATGCTGTAAGTTTCATATGTAGCTACTATTTGTTTTTTATAGGACTCGAGCGAGAGCGAACAGGCGAAGCAATATAGTATCGCCATTCTTCGTTATTTTTGGGATTTTGAATCATGGCGAGTTCATTATTACTAGGTTTTTTTGCTAAAATACAAAAAAATACTATGCGTACATATTAAATTAATTTGTTAATTTTATGTTAACATTTGGTACTATGCGAAACAAGATACTGTCTTTTAGATATATATTTGCATAAGAAATTACTATATACTTTTAATCATGGAAACAACTACCGAAAAAAACACCGCAACATTTACTCATTTGAGTGCATTAACTCAATATTTTATTCCTTTTGGAAATTATATTTTTCCAATAATACTTTGGACTTCAAAAAAGGAAAGTTCAGAATTTGTGGATCACCACGGAAAACAAGTACTTAATTTTCAGTTAAGTTTATTATTGTATTCTTTAGTGCTTATCCTAATTGCAGTTCCAACATTTTTAATTACCCTGTTTAGAAATGTTCCTTTAGAAGCTGTTGTAAATGATCACGATTTTGTTTTTAGAAATTTTAACTTTGAAGGAAACATTGGAATGTTAACAGTAGGTTTAGTTGCTGTTTTAATTTTTGGCCTTTTAAAAGTGGCTGAATTCTTTTTAATCATTTATGCATCAATCAAAACATCAAATGGAGAAAAATACAAGTATCCAATAACGATTCCGTTTATTAAGTAGACAAATAAAATGAATTAAAAGAGAATAGACGTAATAAATAAAGTGAACCAAATAGCAAGGAGCGATTGCTTCATTCCTCGCAAACACAAATCAATCATCAATCAGAAAATGAACCGTTTAATCAACACAAAATCAAAAAAAAGAAATTATGAACATTGAAAACACAAAAGCCCAGATGCGTAAAGGTGTTCTCGAGTTTTGCATCTTATCCGTATTGAAAGAAAAAGATGCCTACACATCGGAAATATTAGACACTTTGAAAAACGCAAAATTGTTAGTCGTGGAGGGAACCATTTATCCACTGCTCACCCGATTGAAAAATGATGGATTACTCAACTACCGTTGGGAAGAATCAACATCAGGACCACCAAGAAAATACTATGGTCTGACCGAAATAGGACAAACATTCTTAAACGAACTTAATGGCACTTGGACTGAACTATCTGATGCCGTAAACCTTATAACCAACCAAAAACAATAGTCATGAACAAAACTGTAAATATAAACCTAGGCGGAATGTTCTTTCATATAGATGAAGATGCATACCAAAAATTAACTCGATATTTTGATGCCATAAAACGTTCTTTATCTAATTCATCAGGTCATGATGAAATTATAAAAGATATCGAAATGCGGGTTTCAGAATTATTGAATGAGAAACAAATAAGCGACAAACATGTTGTGGGTTTAAAAGATGTAGATGAGGTTATTGCCGTAATGGGACAACCGGAAGATTACATTATAGAAGATGAGTTGAAAGATTCTCAAACCTTTAGTGACCACTCAAACAGAAGAACAAAAAAATTATACCGTGATAAAGAAAAAGGTATGATTGGTGGTGTTGCTGCAGGATTAGGACATTATTTTGGAATTGATGCCGTATGGATCAGAATCGTTCTAATACTATTAGTTTTTGCTGGATTTGGAACTGGAATTTTAGCGTATATCATTCTTTGGATTGTAACACCTGAAGCCATTACAACATCAGAAAAACTAGAAATGACTGGAGAACCGGTAAATATTTCGAATATCGAAAAAAAAGTACGTGAAGAATTTGAAAGCGTTTCTGGAAAATTAAAAAATGTTGATTACGACAAATATGGCAATCAAATAAAAACGGGTGCCGGGAAAATAGGAAGCTCTTTTGGTGATTTTATCATGACTATTTTCAAGATTTTCGCAAAGTTTTTGGGTGTGATTTTAATCATAACTGGAATTGCGACATTAGTTTCTTTACTAATTGCTGTTTTCACTTTAGGTTCCTCAGATTTTATTAATGTGCCATGGCAAAGTTTTATTGAAGCAGGAAATTTCACGGATTATCCAATATGGTCTTTTGGATTGTTAATGTTCTTTGCTGTTGGAATTCCGTTCTTTTTCTTGACACTTTTAGGTTTCAAATTATTGTCTCCAACCATGAAATCAATAGGAAACATTGCTAAGTACACATTATTAGCACTTTGGATAATTGCTATAGCGATACTAATTTCAATAGGAATAAAACAAGCATCAGAAGTGGCTTACGAAGGAAAAACAGTTCAAAAAGAAACAATTAATCTAATGCCAAATGACACTTTATTTGTAAAATTCAGATACAATGAGTATTACACTAAAGACATTAACAATAGAGAAAGCTTCAAGTTTGTTCAGGATTCAGCTAACACTCAATTGATTTATTCCAATAATGTAAGATTAGAAATTTTACGTACAGATGAAAAATTACCTTTCATTCAAATTGAGAAAATGGCAAGAGGAAAATCATTTCAGGACGCCAAACAAAGAGCAGAAAAAATAAAATATGCGATCAAAATTGAAGGAAATAAATTGATTTTAGACAATTATTTATTGACCGAAGTAAGTAATAAATTCCGTGATCAGGAAGTGGAAGTGTTCTTATACTTACCAGAAGGAACTTTATTAAAACCTGATAGCAGCGTGCAGGATTATGATAATTCAGATGATTCATTCTTCAATTTGCATTTCAGTTCTGACAACTATATTTATAAAGTGGAAAACTCACAAATAAAATGTTTGAATTGCCCTGCTGATGAAAATGAATACGATGATGTGGAAAATGATAGCACTGAAACATCTGTTACTATTAATGAAGATGGTGTTTCTGTAAAAGGGGATACTATCAGCAATTCAAAAAAAGATTTTAAAGAATTAAAAATAAACAAAGACGGTATTATCATTAAGACTAAGTAACTAAAAAATGGAAGCTATTCATTCTATTAGAAATAGGTTTTTAATACCCTTTTTCGGATTAGTCGGATTAATTGCAAGTGCTCAAAACAATATTAAAATTGAACACAAACCTGAAAATCCCATAAAAGAGAAAATCAATAACCAATGCAATTTGAATTTTGATTTTATTGTAGAAAACAATTCAAAAGACACTTTAAAACTAACACGCTTAGAAGTTTCTGTTTTTGATAAAAACAATAAGCTCATTCAGCAAAAGTTCTTAGACAATAATGGTACAGCACCTAGTATAAACACTATTCCAAATATTCAATGGAATAGTGTTTCAAAAGACTTGTTATTCAATCCTTTTCCAGAGGTAAATGCAATTACTGAAAAACTGGAATATACATTCACTTTCAATGATAGTATTGAGGTTAAAAATGTAGTTATTCCAAAAGATTATGAACAAGTCCAGGATTTCACATTGCCACTGAAAAACAAGCTGTTAGTTTATGACGGTCATGATTTTTATTCCCATCATCTCCGCTTTAATTACGAATTCATCCCTATAAAACAATTAGGATTTACGGGAAATTTCATGCGTTATGCCTATGATTTTGTAGTTCTAAATTCAGAAGGGGAACAATTTATAAATAAAGGGGAAAACAACACCGATTGGTTTGGTTTTGAAACTAAAGTTATAGCAGTTGCCAATGGGGAAATAGTAGCAATAGAAACAAATCAGAAAGATGATAAAACTTTTGACATTCCCGCATTAAAAAACAACCCGTTGGCGCTATATGGTAACTATGTCGTCATCAAACACAATGAGGGTATCTATAGTTTGTATGGTCATTTAAAAAACAATAGTTCGATCAATTTTAAAGCTGGAGACAAAATAAAAAAAGGCGAACAAATTGGTGAAATTGGAACATCGGGAAGTTCGTTTTTTCCACATTTACATTTTGAAATTCGAAATACGGTTGGGCATGAATCTGAAGGTTTACCATCTTATTTCAATAATTATTATTTAATTCTTGGTTCCACCAAAAAAGAAATAAAACAAGGTACAATTGCAACCGGGGATATTATTCAATCAAAATAAAACCAAATAGCCATGATAAAAATTATCACATTAATCACAAAATTTATTATTGTCACTTTAACTGCCTTGTTATTCACATCATGTAATCATATCATAAACATGAAATCCATAGAAGGAAGCGGCCATGTTACAACCGAAAAACGAATTGTACAAGGCGATTTTAAAAGTGTTGAAGTCAGCAATGCCATAGATCTTGTTATTGAACAATCGAACAAAATAGAAATAATTGTTGAAGCTGATGACAATTTGCAAAAAGCAATAACCACAAAAGTAGAAAATGGCGTTCTCGTTATTGCTTGTGATTACAATTCTTTTAACAACATAAAATCAAAAAAAGTAACTGTAAAAATGCCTGCTATTAATCGATTAGAAGCTTCAAGTGCAGCTACAATCAAAAGTAGCAATACATTAAAAGGGGAAAACATTAAACTGGAATCCTCAAGCGCAGCTTCAATAGATGTAAATATTGAATCGGATACTATTTTTTGTGAAGCCAGTAGCGGCAGCACTATTGACATAAATGGAAAAGCACTTAAACTTGAAACCGAAGCATCAAGCGGCAGTACAATAGATGCCAAAGATTTATTGGCAAATGAAATCAAAGCTGAAGCTTCAAGCGGCGCTTCTATTAATGTACATCCAATAGTAAGTTTGGAAGCAGAAGCATCTAGTGGAGGAAGCGTGAGTTACAATACCGTTCCAAAATCAATTCGAAAAGAAGCAAATTCCGGAGGAAGCGTTCATCTCGAATAAGAATTAATTTTCAATTAAAAATTAGATAAATCATCCATCAAAAGTGGATGATTTTTTTATATTTGTGTAGACTCTAATTCAAATGACTATGAAAAAATATACTGCCATACTCCTACTCCTTTTATCAACCACATTGACATTGGCACAAAAAAAAGATAAAATAAAAGGATCAAAAACGGTTACCGTTGAGCAAAGAGAAATTGGGAATTTTGAAGCGCTTGAAATAGAAGATAATCTCGAAGTTCACTTGGAAAGAGGAGAAAAAACAGAACTAAAAATTGAAGCCGATGACAATTTACACGATATCATTTCACTGGATTTAAGAGATAATATACTGCGCATTTACACTACCAAAGAAGCCGTGAACTACAAAAAACTAATTGTAAGGATTACTTATACTAAAGATTTAAACTTGGTAACTTCAAAAAATGAATCAACTATAAATGCAATACAAGAAATTCAATTGGGCAATCTAACATTTAAAACGCAGGATTATTCAGGGCTTTTTTTGAATGTCAATGCCAAAAATTTCATATTACAGGCTGATGATAAATCAAAAACAGAACTAAATTTGAAATCAGAAAACGCAATTATCGAATTAAGTAAAAATTCATCTCTAAAAGCCTTAGTTACCACTACTGATTTGAAAGTGGATATGTACCAAAAATCAAATGCTAATATCGAAGGAGATGCAACTAATGCCATTATTAGAATGGATAATAACTCGAGCTTGACAGGAAATAAATTAACTATAAAAAATGTTGATGTAACCACGGAAAGTTATTCCAATTGTAGTGTAAATGCTGTGACAACAGTTATTATAGACGCCGCTAATAAATCAGAAATCCAACTTGTGGGCGCTCCAAAAATTGAAATCAGAAAATTTGCAGATGAAGCAAAATTGATAAAAAAGTTGAAATAGAAAATCCTCTCCCCAACCCTCTCCAAAGGAGAGGGAGTAAAAACTGGATTGAATAAAAATATCTTCTAACCAACAAAAAAGTCCCACTTGCTAAGGCAAATGGGACTTTTTTTATATTGAAATTTTCCAACTACGATTATTCTTTAGAAGCCAAATATCTTTCGGCATCAAGAGCGGCCATACAACCTGTTCCGGCTGCAGTTATCGCTTGACGATATACATGATCCGCAGCATCTCCCGCTACGAAAACGCCATCAACATTTGTTTTTGAAGTTCCAGGAGTATTGATAATATATCCTGTCTCGTCTAATGTGATATAATCTTTAAAAATATCAGTATTTGGTTTGTGACCAATAGCCACGAAGAAACCAGTTGCAGGAATATCAAAAACTTCGTTTGTCGTTTTATTTAAAGCTTTAACCCCTTCAACAACTTGTTCATCTCCTAACACTTCAACAGTATCATGATTCATTAATATGGTAATGTTTTCGGTTTTGCGAACGCGTTCTTCCATGATTTTAGAAGCTCTGAATTTTTCGCTACGCACTAACATCGTTACTTTTTTACAAAGTTTGGACAAATAGTGTGCTTCTTCACAAGCTGAATCTCCTGCACCTACAATTACTACTTCTTGATTTCTATAGAAAAAACCGTCACAAACAGCACATGCAGAAACTCCACCACCCATTTTCAAATAATGTTGTTCTGATGGCATCCCTAAATATTTAGCAGATGCTCCAGTAGAAATAATTACTGTTTCGCAATGCAATTCTATCGTATCATTGATCCAAACTTTATGAACATCTCCTGAGAAATCAACTTTAGTTGCCCAACCATCACGCACATCAGTACCAAAACGTTGTGCTTGTGCTTGCAATCCCACCATCATTTCTGGACCAGTAATTCCTTCTGGATTACCAGGCCAATTTTCCACTTCATTTGTAGTTGTTAGCTGTCCACCAGGTTGCATTCCTTGGTATAAAACGGGATTCATATTTGCTCTGGCGGCATATATTGCTGCGGTATAACCCGCTGGACCAGAACCTATAATAAGACATTTAATTTTTTCTATTGTATCTGACATAGTACGATTATATTATAATTTTTAACAGGACAAAAATAAGTCATAATTGCTGTATTATAGAACCTGAATAATCAGTTTTTGTTATTCTATAATAAAAAAATCCCTTCTGTTGAGACAGAAAGGATTTTTAGTCGGGGTGGCAGGATTCGAACCTGCGGCCTCCTGCTCCCAAAGCAGGCGCGATAACCGAGCTACGCTACACCCCGAAAGCGGGTGCAAATATAGTACTATTTTTGGCTTATGCAAAACTATTTCAGAAATAAGAACTAAATTTATTTAGTGCAAAAATCAATAGGGAAATCTAAAATAAATTTGTTTTTTCCAAAGCATTATTTAGCCACAACTCCCCTAGCCCAGATGGCAGTGAAAAGCTTCGACGGGTTGCTCCCTATTTTTTCTTGACAGAAAAGAGCGACCAAAGGAAGCTCCTTTTATGGCTTTAGAAAAAACTGGGAGCAACTCAAGAACTTGTAGCGTACAGCTGGAATAGCTCCTGCAAAATGAAATCCGTTTTAAAAATGGGAATTGTCAAATAGCGACTAATCAAGCTTTAACAAATGTTAACAAAATAGATTTTTAGAAACCATAAATAATTGTATTTTTACGGTTCAAAATTTAGAAAAATAAATGGGCAAAATCATCGCGATTGCTAATCAAAAAGGTGGAGTTGGAAAGACGACAACGTCAGTTAATCTTGCTGCTTCACTGGGTGTTTTAGAAAAAAAAGTATTACTTATTGATGCTGATCCACAGGCAAATGCGTCTTCAGGATTGGGTATTGATGTTGAATCTGTTGAGATAGGTACGTATCAAATTCTGGAACATAGTCATACGCCAAAAGAGGCCATCATAAAATGTTCTGCTCCAAATGTGGACGTAATTCCATCACATATTGACCTTGTTGCTATTGAAATCGAATTAGTCGATAAAGAAAACAGGGAATATATGCTTAAAAAAGCATTGGAAAGTGTCAAAGACGAGTATGATTATATCATCATCGATTGCGCACCATCGCTGGGATTACTTACTTTAAATGCTTTGACTGCAGCAGATTCTGTGATTATTCCTATTCAATGTGAGTATTTTGCACTGGAAGGATTAGGGAAATTATTGAATACGATAAAAAGCATCCAAAAAATTCACAATCCGGATTTAGACATTGAAGGGTTATTATTGACCATGTTTGACTCGAGATTGCGTTTATCAAACCAAGTAGTTGAAGAGGTTCAAAAACATTTCAACGACATGGTTTTTGATACCATTATTCAAAGAAATGTAAAACTGAGCGAAGCGCCAAGCTTTGGAGAAAGTATAATAAACTACGATGCAACAAGCAAAGGAGCTACTAATTACTTACATCTTGCTCAAGAAGTTATAAAGAAAAACAGTAAATAGTTTTATGGCAAAAGCAATAAAAAAACAAGCCTTAGGAAGAGGATTATCTGCGTTATTGAAAGATCCGGAAAATGATATAAAATCCGTTGACGATAAAAATGCCGATAAAGTTGTAGGAAATATTATTGAGCTTGAAATTGAAGCAATTGAAATAAATCCGTTTCAGCCAAGAAGTAATTTCAATGAGGAATCATTGAGAGAATTAGCGACTTCTATCAAAGAATTAGGCGTTATTCAGCCTATTACCGTACGTAAATTAGACTTCAATAAATACCAGTTGATTTCGGGTGAGCGTCGTCTTCGTGCGTCAACTCTTGTGGGATTGACTACCGTTCCTGCTTACATTCGTATTGCAAATGATAACGAATCATTGGTTATGGCCTTGGTAGAAAATATCCAACGTCATGATTTAGATCCAATTGAGATTGCACTTTCGTACCAACGTTTGATTGATGAAATTCAATTGACCCAGGAACAAATGAGTGAGCGTGTAGGAAAAAAAAGATCTACGATTGCCAATTATTTAAGACTTTTAAAATTAGACCCGATAATCCAAACCGGAATTCGTGATGGTTTCATCAGTATGGGTCATGGTCGTGCAATAATCAATATTGAAGACCAAGATATTCAAACTGATATTTATCAAAAAATCGTCAGTCAAAATCTATCGGTTCGAGATACGGAAGCTTTGGTAAAAAACTATCAGGAAAGTTTAAAACCAAAACCTGCCGGCAAACCAAAAGTGGCTTCATTTGAAATTGCAGATGCGCATAAAAGCACTTTTACAAATTATTTCGGAACCAAAGTCGATGTGAAAGTAGCCGGAAACGGCAAAGGAAAAATCACTATTCCATTTCATTCTGAAGAAGACTTCAACAGAATTATTAAACTAATAAACGAGTAGTGCATAAAATCATTTTCATAGGTCTATTCCTCTTTATAGCAGGAAACGCTACTGTTTTTGCACAATCGAAAACTGAAGATGCGGTTCTGATAGCAAAAGACACTTTGAAATCGAATGATATAGATCCGTTGACTCCTGCAAAAGCAGCTTTCTTTTCAGCAATATTGCCGGGTTTAGGACAGGCTTATAACAAAAAATACTGGAAAATACCACTTGTTTATGGAGCCTTAGGAACTAGCGTATACTTTTATATTGATAACAACAGGAAATACCATCAATACAGGGATGCTTACAAAAGCAGATTAGAAGGATATACTACTGATGATTTAGCCTTCTTAGACAATAGCCGATTAATTGCCGGTCAGAAATTTTATCAAAGAAATCGAGATTTGTCCGCTTTAGTTACTTTGGGTTTTTATGTTTTGAATATTGTTGACGCCAATGTTGATGCTGCTTTATTGCAGTTTAATGTAGATGAAAACTTATCCGTGAGACCAAATATTTATCCCAATGATGTAACATTCAAAACAAACTTCGGACTAACTCTTAATTATAACTTTTAACTGCAGAGCGGAACAAGCCGTCGGGTTACTGTTTATTTAAATTTAAAAAATTAAAACAAATGAAAATTGCGCTTTTAGGATACGGAAAAATGGGTCAGGTAATAGAAAGAATTGCTCTTGAAAGAGGTCATGAAATTGTTTTAAAAAAAGATGAATTCAACACCTATGAAGGACTTTCAAATGCTGATGTGGCTATCGATTTCAGTGTTCCAACAGCTGCTGTCAGCAATATTTCCAATTGTTTCCATGCTAATGTTCCTGTGATTTCCGGAACAACGGGCTGGCTTGAACATTACGATGAAATGTTGGCACTCTGCAAAGAAAAAAACGGAGGATTCATATCCAGTTCTAATTTTAGTTTAGGCGTGAATCTTTTCTTTGAACTCAATGAGTATTTGGCTAAAATAATGTCAAAATTTGACAGCTACACCGTTGACATGGAAGAAATTCATCATACCCAAAAACTGGATGCACCAAGTGGAACTGCAATTTCATTGGCAAAAGGAGTAATAGAAAATAGTTCCTACACGAATTGGACATTAGAAAACCCTAAAGCAAACGAAATCCATATTGAAGCCAAAAGAATTGGATCGGTTCCAGGAACTCATACCGTAACCTACAATTCATCAGTTGATGCTATAGAAATAAAACATACCGCACACAATCGCGAAGGTTTTGCCCTTGGTGCTGTAATTGCAGCAGAATGGATTGTTGGAAAACAAGGAGTTTTCACCATGAAAGATGTTTTAAATATAGAAAAATAGAATTTCAAAAGACAAAAAAAGAATTAACCAAATAAGTTTATTATGACACTATATCAATGGTTTGTATTTTTCCTAATTATTCAGGTAGTTCACTTCTTAGGAACTTGGAAACTATACGAAATTGCGGGAAGAAAACGTTGGGAAGCTGCTATTCCTGTTTATAATGCTATTGTATTAATGAAAATAATAGGCCGCCCTACTTGGTGGACGATTTTGCTTTTTATCCCTATAATCAACCTAATTATGTTTCCGGTTATTTGGGTTGAAACCCTGAGAAGTTTCGGAAAAAGATCCTCTTTAGATACTTTTTTAGGAATTATTACCTGTGGATTCTACATCTATTATGTCAACTATACTCAAAAAGTAGCATACGTGGCTGACAGAAGTCTGCAACCTGAAAATAAAACGGCAGACACTATTAGTTCTTTACTTTTTGCTGTAATTGTAGCTACGTTAGTGCACACCTATTTTATACAACCGTACACCATTCCTACATCATCATTGGAGAAATCGCTGTTAATTGGTGATTTTTTATTTGTGAGTAAAATGAATTACGGAGCCAGGGTTCCTATGACCACAGTGGCTTTGCCAATGGTACATGATTCAATTCCTTTAACCAAAAATAAATCGTACTTGACCTGGCCACAATTACCCTATTTAAGATTACCGGGAATTCAAAATATTGAGCGCACGGATATTGTGGTGTTTAACTGGCCGGTGGACACCGTTTACAAATTTTTTGACACATCAAAAAGACGCGCCTACAAACCTGTAGATAAGAAATCAAATTATGTAAAAAGATGCGTTGGTATTCCTGGCGACAGCCTGTCTATAAAAGATGGCATTATATATATTAATGGCAAAATATTACAATTGTCAGAAAGAGCAAAACCACAATTTTCTTATGCTGTAGCATTAGATGGAAAAACTCCAATCGATTTTGAGTACCTACTAAAAGATTTAGATGTAACAGACGAAGCTGGTTTTAGAAGCGACTTAAGAGACACCTTATTCTTAAAAGCGCTTACGGCTGCCGGAGCAGAAAGATTAAAAAACACTCCCGGAATTGTGTCTGTAACAAGACAAATTTCAAAAGGTGTTGAAAGTGGTATATTCCCCCATATCAACAAATGGAACCGTGATAATTTGGGTCCTATCTATATTCCGGAAAAAGGGAAAACGGTCGCTTTGACAACCGAGACATTGCCTTTTTACAAAGCGATTATTACAGACTACGAGAATAAAGATTTAAAAGTAAATGGTTCCGAAATAAGAATTGACGGAAAAGTAGTCAACAGCTATACTTTCGATCAAAATTATTATTGGATGATGGGAGACAATCGCCATAACTCTGAAGACAGCCGTTATTGGGGTTACGTTCCAGAAAATCATATCGTAGGAAAACCTATTTTTATATGGTTGAGTATCGATCCAAATGGAAAAGGGTTAAATAAAATACGTTGGGACAGAGTTTTTACAACTGTTAGCGGTGAAGGCCAACCTCAATCCTATTTTAAACTATTTCTGCTTGCTTTAGTAGCATTTTTTGTTGGAGAATATTTTTGGAAAAAAAGAAAAGAGAGAAAAAATTAGTCAAAAGTTTCAAGGTCTAAAGTCCTAAAGTTTATATTTAATCTAGCTTTATGAATTTAGACTTTATAACTTTAAAAACTTTAGACAAATATGAACATTCTCATCCATCCCACCTATTTCCCATCAATAAGTCATTTCGCAGCCATGGCACAAGCGGAAAGCATTACGTTTGAAATAGCAGATAATTTTCAAAAACAAACCAATCGCAATCGCACTTATATTTACAGTCCAAATGGAATTCAGTTATTGAATATCCCCGTAAAACATTCGAAAGAAAGTCATCAAAAAACGAAGGATATAAAAATAGAGACTAATTTTGACTGGCAAAAACAACATTTCAAATCATTAGAAGCTGCTTATAGAAGCTCTCCTTTTTTTGAATTTTTCGAAGATGATATCCGACCAATATTCGACAAAAAACACACCTTTCTATTGGATTTGAATTTTGAGACTTTAGCAATTATGACTAAATGTTTGAGAATGAAATTGGAATTTACCACTACAACCGAATACTTTGCTGAAGTGGATACAACTGCAACAAAAGACTTTAGATTTTTGGCAGACGGAAAAAAAGACAGCTCTCTATTTGAAAGCTACACCCAGGTTTTTGATGACAAACATGGATTCATCAATAATCTAAGTACTCTGGATCTGTTGTTCAATGAAGGAAAATATGCAATGGACTATTTGAAAAAACAGCAACTGATTTTAAAATAGCGTTTCCTATTAATTCTGATCAAAAGATAATCGTGCCATAATAGGAAAATGATCTGAATTTATAAATTCCGGAAAATTTTCAAATTTTTTGACCGTGATTTTTTCATCAACAAAAATATAGTCGATTCGCGCAGGATAATATCTGAATTTATACGTCTCCCCAAAGCCCTTTCCTGCTTCTTCAAAACTATCTTTCAACTTTCCTTTTATATTTCTGTACACATAGGAAAAAGCACTGTTATTCATGTCTCCACAAATAACAACAGGATATTGGCAGTCCTTTTTATGTTCCTTAAAAATCTCTGCTTGCTGTTGTTGTTCTTTAAAAGCTACACTAATCCTTTTGAACATCATTTGTGATTTATTCTGATTAATTGCCTCTATATTTTCATCAATTTCATTTACATCAGGAGATATCTTTAACGACTGTAAATGCATATTGTATACTCTGATAATATCCTTTCCTTTTTTTATATCCGCAAAAACAACATTATTAGTGGAGTTAGGAAAAATAACATTCCCCTGGTCAATGATAGGGAATTTAGAAAAGATAGCCTGTCCAGTTTTAATATTATTCCCATCTGTAAAAATATACCGATGTGGGTATACTTTCAAATCAATATCGGCTGAAGAAGAGTATTCTTGAATACACAGTATATCGGGATTTTTCTCATTTATAAAACTTAGAATCTCAGAAGGGACATCGTTTCTATCAATCCATTTGAACACATTAAACAGGTGCACGTTATAACTCATTATAGTAAAATCATTCTCGGCTTTGGGCAATTCAACAGAAGAAAATTTATAGAATTTATTTATAAAGGTAATTCCAATCAAAAGTACCAAACCGGAAACAATCATTCGCTTTTTGAATTGAATTGCCCAATAAGCAAAAAATAACCCATTTACGATAAAAAAAAGAGGCATAAAAAGCGTCAATACCGATAAAAGCGGAAAAGATTTTGGCGCTAAAAAAGGCAAAATATAGGCAATGAAAGTCATTACAGCAAGCGCTATATTTAATACAAACATTACTTTATTGAACCATGAAAGGTTTTTCATTTTTTATTTTTTTTTCTGCTGACTGAAAACTGAATACTGCTAACCTACTTACCCGCCTTAAACAAAAATTCTTTTTCTTCTTTCGTCAAACTATCATACCCTGACTGACTAATTTTATCTAAAATTTCATCAATCTGTTGCTGTGCTTTGTCCTTTGTAATTATTCTTGAACTACTTTTTTCAACTGGTCTACTATAATTTTTATGTACCTTTTTAAATGGTGATGCCGCATTTTTTTTAAACAAATTTGTAAAGAATTCTAAAACACGTGATACTATTTTACTTAAATCAATTCCATTCTGGAGCAATTTAATAAAAATAAAACCAAATAAAGCTCCGGAAAGATGAGAAATATGTCCACCAGTATTTCCTAATCTAAATTGCATTAAATCTATTAAAATGATCACAAAAGTAATATGCCACAGTTTTACATTTCCAATTAACAACAATCGCAAATTCATCAAAGGATGATAGGTTGTTGTGGCAACTAAAACGGCCATAATTGCTGCAGACGCACCAACAATGGAAGAACTTAAATTCAAAAAATAATACCCGGCAACGAAAGCTATTCCAGCAAATATAGCACTCAATACATACAACCCTAAATACTGCTTAGGTGTAAAAAAGGTCAAAAACAAAGTACTTGAAAAGTTCAAAACCATCATATTAAATAGCAAATGCCAAAATCCATCGTGAAAAAAGGCATAGGTTAAAAAAGTCCAAGGTTTCACAATAAAATTAGAAGGATCCGAAGAAAGAGCAATCCAGGTTGGAAAATCAAATGCTCCAACCTTAAATTGGTAGAAAAACAATAATGAAACCAGAAAGCAAACTACGTTCCAGAAGATTAGCTTAATTGCTATTCCTCCCATCTTGTATTGTAACTTCAGATCGTCAATAATATTCATAATTCAATTTAGATTTAATATCAATGTTTTAGCCGTAATAAATAACTGAAGACTACGACTGGAAAATGATTGCTTTTTTAATTCCAACGGTTCTTATTAAACTGATTTTTATTCCAGTACCACATAATTATAAAACCAAATAATGCGCCACCTACATGAGCAAAATGAGCTATTCCGCCACCGCCTCCAAAAATTGATTGACCGGATACTCCTAAATACAAATCTACTAAAACTAAACCTGGTACAAAATACTTTGCTTTTATTGGAACCGGGATAAACATCAAAGCCAATTCAGCATTCGGAAACATAAATGCAAAAGCAACAATTACACCATAAATAGCGCCTGAAGCTCCTACAACAGTTCCAAAATAAGCACTTACGAAATTTTGAAAGCTAGGACTATTTAAAAGTGGCACAATCTGGTCATTACTTCCTCCATTCAAAACCGCTAAAATATCTGTTTTTGAAAACCCCTGTTCCATCAAAACATTTACTCCGTCCTGAAAATAATAATAGTTAATTCCTGTATGGAGCAATGCTGCGCCTAAACCACAGGAAATATAGAAAAAGAGAAACTTTTTACTTCCCCAAATGCTTTCCAATGCAGAACCAAAAGAATATAAAGCAAACATATTGAAGAAAATATGCATAAATCCACCATGCATAAACATGTGTGAAATAGACTGCCAAACTTGAAAATTTGGATTTTCAGGAAAATACATGGAAAGCATTTTATAAGCTGGATCCCCTAATGCAAGTGTTCCAACAAAAAATAATATATTAATAATGATTAATTGCTTAACCGTCTCCGTTACGTTTCTCATAGTGCAAATTTTTTGTCTAAATCTTCCACACGCATTGTGATGAAAGTAGGTTTATGAAATGGGGAAACATTGGGGTCTTTACAAGCAAAAAGCCCGTTTACCAAGTTTTCCTGTTCTTTTTCTGTAAGGTGTGTCCCTGTTTTTACAGCCAAACTTTTAGCCATGGATTTGGCAATTGTATCATTTTGGCTAAAACTGCTCTCTGGAATTCCATCCTGTAAATCACTTAACAATTGTTCCAAAACTATTGAAACTTCACTTTCTGTCACATTCACGGGTATCCCTGAAATGACGATATGATCAATATTATTTTCTTCGAAAACAAATCCGGTATTCATTAATGAAAGTTGCAATTCAGCGATAATATCCATTTCACTTGTCGAAAAAAACAAGTTTAATGGAAACAATAACTGTTGGCTAGATGCTTGGTTAACCGTCATACTAACTAGAAACTGTTCGTACAAAACACGTTGATGTGCACGTTGTTGATCAACAATTACCATTCCTGATTTTATCGATGAAACAATGTATTTTTTATGTATTTGATAGGTTTTATGAACGGAATGCTCTACTTCTTCGTCATTAAATAAAGACGAAGTTACCTCTTCATTTTCAAAAGTAATATGACCAATTTCGTCTGTATCCTGTTTTAGTCCCACATACAAACTTTCCCAATTTGCTGTCGGTTCCGGTTTTCTATAACTGGAAAATTGCTTGCTGGGTTTATCTTCAGAAAAAGGATTAAAATTTCCATCAACCTGAATCGTAGGAGTAGCACCTTCTAAATCTTTGTAATGATATGGCGTGTCTAAATTAGAATCCCTATCAAAATCCAAAACTGGAGCCACATTAAACTGACCCAAACTATGTTTTATTGATGCCCTTAAAATAGCATATAAAGCATGTTCGTCATCAAACTTAATCTCCGTTTTAGTAGGATGAATATTGATATCAATTGTGTTTGGCGGCACCGATAAATATAAAAAATAACTGGGTTGCGCACCGTCTTTCAAAATCCCATCATAAGCAGCCATAACAGCATGATGCAAATAGCCGCTTTTAATAAAACGATCGTTGACAAAGAAAAACTGTTCTCCCCGATTTTTTTTTGCAAATTCAGGTTTGCTAACAAATCCTTGAATAGTCACTATTTCTGTTTCTTCCTGAACCGGTACTAATTTCTCATTAGTTTTACCCGAAAAAATATTTACAATTCGTTGTCGTAAGGTGGACGGCGGCAAATTGAACATTTCACTGCCGTTGTGATAAAATGTAAAATGTATTTTTGGGTGAGCCAAAGCCACACGTTGAAATTCATCAATTACATGACGGTATTCCACCGTATCCGATTTAAGAAAATTACGTCGCGCCGGAATATTAAAAAATAAGTTTTTGACTGAAAATGAAGTACCTTTTGGCAAAACAGCTACGTCTTGTGATACGAACTTGCTGCCTTCAATAATAATATGTGTTCCAAGTTCTTCTTGATCTTGCTTGGTTTTCATTTCTACATGGGCAATAGCCGCAATAGATGCTAATGCCTCTCCACGAAAACCTTTGGTATGTAAGGAAAATAAATCTTCGGCTTGACGAATTTTGGAAGTCGCATGGCGCTCAAAACACAAACGGGCATCGGTCACACTCATTCCTAAACCATTATCTATAACTTGTACTAATGCCTTGCCTGCATCTTTAATGATTAATTTGATATCCGTAGCTCTGGCATCCACCGCATTTTCAAGCAATTCTTTTACAACCGAAGCTGGTCTTTGAACGACTTCTCCAGCAGCAATTTGATTGGCAACGTGATCAGGAAGTAATTGAATAATACTCGACATTAAAAAATTTAGGTTTAAAGTTTAAGTTTTAGGTTTTTTAAAACCAAGAAGTACAAATTTAATGATTTTCTATTGGGAATGGTAGCTTATTTAATCATAAAAAAAACAAAAAAACCTATACTATTTGTGGAACAGTATAGGTTTTGAATTATTTATTTTAATTTTTTATTCCTTTAACTCTAAAGGCGAACCTTCTTCTATTTGAATTGCCCCTGCAAACAATAAATGTTGATTATCTATTTGATGTGATAACGAAGCCTGTTGACGAATATATGCCATTTTTATAGCAGCAATAGCAGCCTCAGTACCTTTGTTACCGTGAATTCCTCCACTTCTATCAATGGATTGTTGCATGGTATTATCAGTCAAAACACAAAAAATAACCGGAATGTCAGTTTGAACATTCAAATCTTTAATTCCTTGGGTTACTCCTTCACATACAAAATCAAAATGCTTGGTTTGCCCCTGAATTACACATCCAATAGCGATAACAGCATCAACATTCTGCGTTTGCAACATTTTCTTTGAACCATAGATAAGCTCAAAGCTTCCAGGAACATTCCAGCGAATAATATGCTGGGCTGGAACTTGGTTTTCCAAAAGCGCTTCTATAGCACCTTTATAAAGACCTTCAGTTATGGAATCATTCCATTCTGAAACAACAATCCCAAAGCGAAAATCTTTCGCGTTTGGGATTGAATTTTTATCGTACTCGGATAAGTTTTTATTTACGGTAGCCATTGATTTTTGATTTTTGATTTTAGTATTTTGATTTCAGATATTAAAGATAGTATTTTGAAAACAAAAATCTTCAATCTTGAATCAGGAATCTTAAATCATTTTTTACTATTGAGCCAATCCAATCAAAACGTCAATTGAAGCCGCTTCTGGAGTTGCATCAAAATTATCTTTAATATCTGTAAAATATTTCAAAGCATCAGCTTTATTTCCTAATGCTAAAGCAGTTTTTCCAGCTTTTAATAAGAAACGTGGTGTAGTGAAATCATTTTTATTTGACTCAGCAGCTTTTACATAATTCTCTAAAGCTTCTTTTGGTTGATTTTTTTGAGCATAAGCATCTCCAATAGCTCCTTTTGCCAAAGCACCCAATACAATATCTTCTGATTTGAATTTACCTAAATATTCAATCGCTTCAGTGTATTTTCCTGTGTTCAAATAAGCTATCCCAGCATAATAGTTAGCTAAATTTCCTGCATCAGTTCCTGAATATTCATCAGCAATTTTTAAGAATCCAAATTTACCTTCTGAACCATTCAAAGACAACTTATATAATGAATCACTTGCCACTCCATCGGTAGCTTTTTGAAAATTTTGTTGAGCAACAAACATTTCATTTGCAGCTTCATCCTGTTTTGGCGCAGCAATAAATTTTTGGTAGGCTAAGTAACCAACAGTTAATATCGCAACACCTGCAACTAATCCAATAATGATTTTTTGATTTCTGGCTACCCAATTCTCCGTTAACGAAGCTGTTTCATCTAATTTAGAAAAAACACCTGCAGTTGTGCTATCTTTTTCATCAGCAATTACCTCTTCAACTGTATCTTTTACTTCTTTTTCTTTTGGTGCTTTATATCCTCTTTTACTGTAAGTAGCCATTTATTTTTAATTTAGTGAGTCGCAAAAATAAAATTTTTATTCAAACCGACATAAAAAATATGCTTTTATATTCAAAAAAATATTATAGGAGGTTCTTTCTTTCCAAAGGAAAAATAATTTCCATAGAAAAAATCTAAAAGCCATTTTTATCGATATTTTTCAATAATTTGCACCCACTTTGAAAAACCCATTTAAAAACATCAAAGTTCTCAATACCAGCAAGCCTTACAGATGTATTTAAAAAAGATTTCATTATTCAATTATAAGAATTTTTCGGAAGCAAATTTCGATTTTGACACCAAAATAAATTGTTTTGTAGGTAAGAATGGTATTGGAAAGACAAATGTGCTTGATGCAATCTACCATTTATCGTACGGAAAAAGTTATTTCAATCCATTAGCGGTTCAGAATATTAAACACGGAGAAGAATTCTTTGTGATTGATGCTGAATTTGAAAAAAACGAAAGAAATGAACAAATTCTTTGTAGTCTAAAAAAAGGGCAAAAAAAGATATTGAAACGTAACGGAAAAGCCTATGACAAATTCTCAGATCATATTGGCTTTATTCCTTTGGTTATCATTTCTCCTGCCGACAGGGATTTGATTGTGGAAGGCAGCGAAACCAGAAGAAAATTTATGGATAGCGTCATTTCCCAACTGGACTCCCATTATTTACAGCAACTCATTCAATATCAAAAAGTAATGAGCCAGCGCAATGCTTTGTTGAAATATTTCGCATTGAATCATGTTTTTGACAACGATACGCTATCTATATATAATGAGCAACTTAATGGTTTTGGAGATTATATTTTCGAAAAAAGAAAAGAATTTATCGACCAGTTTATTCCTATTTTCAATACACATCATCAAGCCATAACGGGTTCACAGGAAACCGTTCAACTGGTGTATGAAAGTCATTTATTCGAAAAAAACTTGTTGACTTTATTGCAGGAAAACATCAATAAAGACAGAGCTTTACACTATACAAGCGTGGGAATTCACAAAGATGATCTATCATTTGAAATAGACCAACATCCGATTAAAAAATTTGGATCACAAGGACAACAAAAATCGTTTCTAATCGCTTTAAAATTAGCACAATTTGAATTTTTAAAAAAGCAAAGTGGCGTGAAACCAATTTTGCTTTTTGATGACATCTTTGATAAATTGGACGAAAGTCGCGTAGCCAAAATCATAGAAATGGTCAATAGCGATACTTTTGGACAACTTTTTATTTCAGACACGCATCCGGAGCGTACGGAAGCCGTTGTAAAATCGACACATCAAACCTATAAAATTTTTAATTTATAACTTTTATTTAATAGTTTATCAAGGTTCAAAAATTGAAAAATTACCTAATTTAGCCTATTCTAATTTAAATCAAATTACAATGAAATTTCATTCAATATACCTCCTAATCTTATCTTTTGTCGTTTTATCCTGTAATGGACAAACTTCAAAAGACGTAAAAACCATTGAAGCCAAAGCTTTTGCAGAAAGAATAAAGGAGACTCCAAATCCACAAATCCTAGATGTAAGAACTCCTGAGGAATTTGCGTCAGATCATATTGACAATGCTAAAAATGTAAATTGGCTTGGAAATACTTTTGTTTCTGATGTAGAAAAACTGGATAAATCAAAACCAGTTTTTGTGTATTGCAAAAGTGGAGGAAGAAGTCAAAAAGCTGCTGAAAAATTAAGTGAATTAGGCTTTACAACCATTTATCAATTAGACGGCGGAATATTAAAATGGGATGCAGCTGGCCTTTCTAAACCAAGCAGCAAAATAATTGGTATATCAACTCCGGAATACAACGAATTATTAAATTCGGACAAAAAAGTATTGATTGATTTTTATGCAGAATGGTGCGCTCCATGCAAAAAAATGAAACCGTATCTTTTGCAAATGGAAAAAGAATTAGCAGATAAAATCGTTATTATTCGATTGGATGCAGATAAAAATAAAACCTTGATGACTGAAATGAAAATCAGCGAACTTCCTACCTTATTATTATATGAAAACAAAGAAGTAAAATGGAAACATTCTGGTTTTATAAGTGAAACTGATTTAAGAAAACAATTACAATAGTTTTAAGATGCTTTCAAAAGACACACTCCAATTTCTGGATGATTTAAAGGCCAACAATAATAGAGATTGGTTTTTGGAAAATAAAAAAAGGTACGAAGCGGTCAAGAATGATTACCAGCAATTAGTTGCTGATCTACTTGACGCCATGAAACCAATGGATCCTTCGCTAGAAATGTTGGAAGTCAAAAATTGCACTTTTAGAATCAATCGTGACATTCGGTTTTCTAAGGACAAGACTCCTTATAAATCGCATTTAGGAATTTGGCTTTCTTCGGGTGCAAAAGGTCTAAATCGATCTGGGTATTATATTCATTTAGAAAAAGGAGCCAGTTTTATTGCCGGTGGATTGTATTGTCCTGAAGCGGAGGATTTGAAAAAAATGCGTAAAGAAATTGCTTATTTTCATGATGATTTAGAAGCAATTCTTGAGGAGAAAAATTTTAAAAAGGAATTTAAAGATTTTGATCGAAATGAAAAAAATACGCTAAAAAACCCACCTCGAGGGTACGAAAAAGAACATCCGGCTATTGAATTTTTAAAATTAAAAAGCTTTGAGTCTTCTCAAAGAATTGATATTTCAGCCGCTTCCAAAAAAGATTTTGTTACAGTAATGAGCAAAAAACTAATTGCGTTAAAACCATTAAACGATTTCATAAATCGAGCTTTAACTTCCGAGTAATTCAAATTATGTCGATAAAAAAGAGAAGAATACTTTTTTTAGGAGAAACCTATAGAGCCGATGCCATCACTTGGATGAATGGTCTTAAGGAATTTGGCGATTTTGAGATTATCACTTGGGAATTAAAAACATCAAATAGCGGCATTTTTAATCGAATAAAAAGAATCTTCGAATTTGGTCACGCTTTTTTTAAAATCAAAAAAATAATCCAACTGCAAAAACCGGATATGGTTATTGCAGAAAGAACCACGAGCTATGGCTTTCTTGCCGCATTATCTGGTGTAAAACCTGTTGCAATTGCACAACAAGGCAGAACGGATTTATGGCCTGAAAAATCGATTTCATTACCTTTAAAAAAACTCATTCAGAATTATGCTTTCAAAAAATCAGATTTAATTCATGCTTGGGGTCCAGTAATGACTATTTCTATGATAGAAGCCAATGTCAATATGAATAAAGTTTTGGTTTTACCAAAGGGAATTGATTTGGAGAAATTCGGCAATAACAACAATGCCAATCCAGAAAAAATTTGCGCAATTGTCACCCGATCCTTATTGCCGGAATATCGTCACGATATCATTTTAAAATCATTTGCCATTTTAAACCAAAAGGGAATTGATTTTGCACTTACCATTATAGGAGATGGTTCTCAACTTTCTAAATTGAAAGATTTAGCCAAAGAGTTAAGCATCGAAAACAAAGTAAACTTTACTGGAAGAATTCCGAATACAGCATTACCAAAACTATTACAACAATCCAACATTTACATTAGCATGCCAATAACCGAAGGTGTTTCAGCTTCCTTATTTGAAGCGATGGCAACAAACTGCTATCCAATTGTAAGTGACATTCCAGGGAATCAAAGCTGGATCGAGCACAGAAAAAACGGTCAATTGATCCCAATTGACGATTATAAAAAGCTTGCAGAAGAATTAATCTGGTCCTTTGAGAATACAGAACATAGACAACAAGCCGTTTCTAAAAATAGAAAATTTGTTGAAAAAAATGTAGATTACAGTATTAATATGAAGATTATTGCCGATAAATACCATCAATTAATTGATGGATCAAAAGCAGAATAATCTATTTTAGAATTAATGGATCTTGTATGATTATCGAAAATCACAAACAACCAATTTATAATTCTTACTTTTGACACGACATTAAACAATTCAAAAAGCACTTTCTTTTATGGAAATAGTACCTAATTTCTCTTTAAAAAAACACAATACTTTTGGCATTGAAGCCAAAGCAAAACAGTTCGTTGCCGTTCATTCTGTAGAAGATTTGAAAACTATTTTACAAGAAAATAAATCTCAGAAAAAATTTATTTTGGGTGGTGGAAGCAATATGCTTTTGACAAAAGACATTGATGCACTTGTTATACATATCGATTTGAAAGGCAAGAAAATTATTGAAGAAAATAATGATTTTGTTTGGGTCAAAAGTCAAGCTGGTGAAAGTTGGCATGAATTTGTGCTTTGGACCATCGACCAAAATTTTGGTGGTTTAGAAAACATGTCACTCATTCCTGGAAATGTAGGCACTACACCGGTCCAAAACATTGGTGCTTATGGCACGGAAATTAAAGATACTTTTGTTTCCTGTGAAGCGATGACAATAGAAAGTCAGGAAATGAAAACGTTCACAAAAGAAGAATGTCATTTTGGATACCGAGAAAGCGTTTTTAAAAACGAAGTGAAAAATCAATACATCATTACATCGGTTGTTTTTAAATTGACAAAAACGAACCATAAAATCAATACTTCTTACGGAGATATTTCGTCTGAATTAGCCAAAAATTATATCACAAATCCTACTTTAAAGGATGTCAGCAATGCCGTAATTGCTATTCGACAAAGCAAATTACCCGATCCAAAAGAACTAGGGAACAGCGGTAGTTTTTTTAAAAATCCAATTCTATTAAAATCGGATTTCAAAAAAATTCATCAGCAATTTCCTGAAATGAAATATTTTGATATTTCTGAAACCGAAGTAAAAGTTCCTGCGGGCTGGTTAATTGAGCAGGCTGGGTTTAAAGGAAAACGTTTTGGTGATGCAGGAATCCATAAAAATCAAGCGTTGGTTTTAGTAAATTATGGTAATGCGACCGGACAGGAAATTTTGAATGTTTCAAAAGATATTCAGGAGACTATTTTTAAAACGTTTGGCATTCATATTGAAGCCGAAGTGAATGTGATTTAACAAAAACAGATTGTTAGACTCCTTAGATTATTAGATAACAAATCGATTCATCTTATTTTTAATTCTAATATCAAAAAACCTAAGTTATCAAATATGTATACACCCGATATTTATAAAAACGAAAATCAAGAAGAAATCAAAAAATTTCTGCAAGAGAATAGTTTTGGTATTCTAATCAATCAAACCAATGGAAAATTGTGCGCCACACATATTCCTTTGGAACTAGACACTAATAAAGAAGGCAACGGTATTTTATGCGGGCACATTTCCAAAGAAAACCCACAATGGAATGGTTTCATAGACAATGACCAAATTTTAGCAGTATTTTCAGGACCTCACAGTTATATTTCTTCCTCTTGGTACGATCATGAAAATGTACCAACATGGAACTATATTGCAGTTCATGTGTATGGAAAAATCAAAATTATCGAAGGAGAAGCCGTAATCGAATCTTTAAAGAAACTAGTTGATAAGTACGAAAAAAATTCTGAAAACCCGGTTCGTGTAGAAGATTTGTCTCAAAAAACCATGATGCAAACTCGTGGAATTGTAGCATTTGAAATTGAAATCACTGAAATCCAAGCCACAAGAAAATTGTCTCAAAACAGAGACGAAAAAAATCATCAAAACATCATTGCCGAGTTAGAAAAAGTCAATACAAATCAGTCCATCGCTATCGCAAATGAGATGAAGAAATGCCCAATATAAATTCTTTCGAAATTCACAGATTGTATTTAACAATTCACAATTCTATTCATACCTTTGCACTCGATTTAAAAACTCATTAAACTCAGATGCTTATACTAATTCTTTACTTTTTTATTTTTATTGTTGTTGTTCAAATTTCGTATTATCTAGGTGTTTTTGGGAAATTTGCTTTCGCCAAAGCACAGAAAATAACACCAAAAAGAATCCCGATATCGGTTATTGTTTGTGCGAAAAACGAAGAAGAAAATGTAGCGAATTTCATCCCGTTACTTGCGGAACAAAACTATCCTGATTTTGAAATTGTCTTGATTGACGATGCTTCAAGTGATAATACTTTGGCTATTTTTGAAGGCTTTGAAAAGCAATATCCAAATGTTCGTTTGGTAAAAGTAGAAAACAACGAAGCCTTTTGGGGTAACAAAAAATACGCACTGACTTTAGGAATAAAATCTGCAAAAAAAGAATATTTATTATTCACTGATGCTGATTGTTACCCGACTTCAAAAGATTGGATAACAGCTATGAGTTCTCAATTTACAATGCAAAAAACAATTGTTTTGGGTTATGGTAAATATAAAAAAATCCCCAATTCATTTCTGAATAAAATAATTCGTTTTGAAACTTTACTTACTGCAATTCAATATTTCTCTTGGGCAAAAATAGGACATCCGTATATGGGTGTTGGGAGAAATTTAGCTTACAAAAAAGAAACGTTTTTTAATGTAAATGGCTTTATAGAACACATGCAAATTCGTTCGGGAGATGATGACTTATTTATCAATCAAGCGGCAAATGCAAAAAATACGACCATTGCTTACACCCCGGAAAGTTTTACACTTTCTAAACCAAAAACAACATTTAAAGACTGGTTTACCCAAAAAAGAAGGCATATTGCCACGGCAAATTACTACAAACCTTTAGATAAATTACAATTAGGAGCATTTTATTGTTCGCAATTGCTATTTATTTTATTGCCTATTATCTTATTATCTTTTCAATTTCAATGGATATTAGTTTTGAGTTTAATTGCGCTGCGATATCTTGTCGCTTGGATTGTTGTTGGATTTTCAGCAGGAAAATTAAAAGAAAATGACATTAAGTTCTGGTTTCCTTTAGTTGAGATAGCACTTATATTCACACAAATCAATATCTTTATAACAAATATATTCTCAAAACCAGTACATTGGAAATAAACAAACAGATAGAAAAAGCAAAACAAGGCGATCAAGTTGCCTTTACTTTTCTATTGGATTATTATTGGAATGAAGTATATGGTTTTATGCTAAAACGTACCGAAAACGAAACTAATGCCGAAGACATTACCATCGAAACGTTCTCGAAAGCATTCGATAAAATAGCTACTTACAACTCGGAATTCCAGTTTAATACTTGGCTTATCGCTATTGCAAAAAACGTCCATATCGATTTATTGCGAAAAAAGAAATCAAGCCTTTTTGTTGAAATTACTGAAGAAGAAGACCAGCAAGCCTATAATATTGCCGACACTACTCCATCTGCAGAAGATGAATTAATTACCGAACAAAACCTTTCTCGATTACTACAATTTATCAAAGAATTAAAACCGCATTACCAAGAAGTAATTCAACTTCGTTATTTTCAGGAAATGAGTTACCAAGAAATTGCCAACAAAATTGACGAACCGTTGAGTAATGTCAAAATTAAATTGCTTCGCGCCAAAAAACTTCTGGCGGAAATCATTCAGAATAAAAGATAATACGATTATTTATACTGTTTTTTTTTATTTTTTCAATTGCCGTTGGTTTTAACCAATGGATTAAAATGAGAAATGAAAATTGGCTTTAGCCGAAATTATAAAACTATTTTGGCTAAAGCCAATTTGCTCTAAAATTTCCTATCCGTTGGTTAAAACCAACGGCAATTCATATCTTGTGGTTATAAATAAAAACGCGCTACAACCCTACCTTGGATACAAATTTTCATACATTAGAATAGAACACAGATTTGACGGATTTGACGGATTGTCACAGGTTTTTTTGATTATAACATGAAAAATCCAACATGATTATGACAATTCGGGACACGACTATTTTAGGACATTCAGGTAAAAAGAGATCCAGGTTATGGCTTGGGCAAAGAAGCCGTTCGAGTGTTGAAATCCTTAAAAACGAAATGGTCGCTGGGAATGATTGACGGAAAAGCAGTGCGAACTGCCTATAATCTTCCCATTACGGTACAGATGAATTAAATAAAAAAGAAATGCTTCAATTAATTTTGAAGCATTTTTATACCCACATTATTTTCTTTACCATTTTATCATAAACCAACAAAAAGCCCTAATATAGCCCTGATTGCAGTGGCATCCCACGCATTTTTTTGCGTGGATATAACGGAAAGCAGGACGACTATTTTCTAAAAACAAGCAAATATTGTGCTCCTAAAGCATCCGTTTCTCTTTCTTCAAATAAACAAATAAACGAATCCACAAATAAACTACATTCCTTATCTTTGTGCTCTGAAAATTGATATATGGAAACTGTTTTAGAAAATACTTTACCTGTAGGAAAACCAAAATGGTTGAAGGTAAAACTCCCAATAGGCCAAAAATATACTGAGCTTCGCGGCTTAGTTGATAAATATAGTTTGAATACGATTTGTACTTCGGGAAGCTGCCCAAATATGGGTGAATGCTGGGGCGAAGGAACGGCAACATTTATGATTTTAGGAAATGTATGTACGCGTTCCTGTGGTTTTTGTGGTGTAAAAACCGGAAGACCGGAAACTGTAGACTGGGATGAACCTGAAAAAGTGGCGCGTTCTATCAAAATCATGAACATCAAACATGCTGTAATTACAAGCGTTGACAGAGATGACTTGAAAGATGGCGGTTCTATTATTTGGATAGAAACCGTGAAAGCCATTCGCAGAATGAACCCAAACACAACGCTGGAAACTCTGATTCCTGATTTTCAAGGCATCGAAAGAAATATTGATAGAATCGTGGAAGCGAATCCTGAAGTGGTTTCTCATAATGTAGAAACCGTTCGCAGATTGACACGTGAGGTACGAATTCAGGCAAAATATGACCGAAGTCTTGAAGTGTTACGTTACTTAAAAGAAAAAGGAATTAACAGAACGAAGTCGGGAATTATGCTTGGTCTTGGCGAACAAGAAGAGGAAGTGTATCAAACGATGCGAGATTTGCGTGAAGCCAATGTTGATATTGTAACGATAGGTCAATACTTGCAACCGAGTAAAAAACACTTGCCAGTAAAGGAATTTATAACGCCGGAACAATTTGCAAAATACGAGCAATTTGGTTTGGAATTAGGGTTCCGTCACGTAGAAAGCGGACCGTTAGTTCGTTCATCCTACAAAGCACAAAAACATATTCTTTAAAGAATTGTTTCAAGTTTTAGGTTTAAAGTTGCTCAACTTGAAACTTCAAACCTGAAACTTTAAACAAAAAAATATTGAAAACAAGAATTGCCATAAATGGTTTTGGAAGAATCGGCAGGAATTTATTCCGATTACTTTTAAACCATCCCTCAATAGAAGTTGTTGCCATAAATGATATTGCTGATAAAAAAACAATGGCGCATTTAGTGAAATATGACAGTATTCATGGTGTTTTACCATTTGCGGTCAGCGATGACGAAAAAGGAATTCTGGTAGATGGAAATCATTTTTTGTTTTTTCACGAAAAAAGTATTTCAAACCTGGATTGGAAAAGTTTAGACATTGATTACGTAGTGGAATCAACTGGTAAGTACAAAACTTTTGAAGAACTGAATTCCCATATTATTGCTGGCGCCAAAAAAATGATTCTTTCTGCACCTTCGGAAGTTGACACTATAAAAACGGTAGTGCTCGGTGTAAATGATTTTATTCTTGACGGCACTGAAACCATAATTTCGAATGCTAGTTGCACCACGAATAATGCAGCACCGATGATTAAAGTAATCAATGAGCTTTGCGGTATAGAACAAGCTTACATCACTACCATTCACTCCTATACTACAGACCAAAGTTTACACGATCAACCTCATAAAGATTTACGTCGCGCTCGCGGGGCAAGTCAGTCCATCGTACCCACAACAACTGGAGCGGCAAAAGCATTGACAAAAATATTTCCTGAGTTTGAAGGTAAAATTGGCGGATGCGGCATACGAGTACCCGTTCCTGATGGTTCTTTGACTGATATTACTTTCAATGTAAAACGTGCGGTGACTATAAATGAGATCAACGCTGCTTTCAAAATTGCCGCACAAACAAATTTAAAGGGAATTTTGGATTATACCGAAGACCCGATTGTTTCTGTTGATGTGATTGGCAATAAAAATTCATGTATATTTGATGCCCAACTCACTTCTGTTATTGATAAAATGGTAAAAGTAGTAGGCTGGTATGATAATGAAATAGGCTATTCGTCTAGAATTATCGATTTAGTTCTTTTAATAGAAAGTAAAAAAATTAACAAATAAAAATTTAGTTATAAATGAAATACCTTTTCATTTTTATCTTTTTTTTAAATTCGTTTCTGTATTCTCAAACTAACGAGAAAACAGATAGCATCTCGTATTACAGTACTTTAAGTAGCTCAAATATCTTAAACAATAAATACAAAAATGCGCTTTTTTACACACAAAAAGCTATAAACTATTCTAAGGTAATTCGTAACACTCAAGCTCAGGCTAATCAAACCTATAACTTAGGTAAAATCTATTTTGATTTAAAAAAATATAATGATGCTATCGAAACCTTTCACAGAAGTATCACGTTATATAAAAACTTAAAACCGAACGCTGAATACGCCTACTCCTATTACTATCTTGGAGTATGTTATATAGAAAAATCAAATTTTGCTGATGCCGAAATTTGTTTTGACAAAACTGAATCCATATTTGAAGAACTAAAAATCAGTGATACTGCTGAAACACTAGCACTTCAAAGAGGAATTATAAGCAAGTCAAAAGAAAATTACGATGTGGCTTCAACAATTTTCAAAACCATAATTGCAAAACCTGATAGCCCGGAAATCTTAAATTCAAAGGTAGAAGCATTATACCAAATAGGAACAATTGAAGCCTCAAGGAATAGATTTAATTTGGCTTTAAACTATCTTAACAAAGCATTGAAGCTGAATGAAAAAGATAAAAACATAGAACAAAAATCAGATATTTTGCTTGCATTAAGTACTGTTTTTGAAAAAACATTAGACAAAAACAATGCCTATTCCTATTTGAAACAACATCTTAATCTGAAAGAAAGTATTTCTATTTTAAATAACGAAAGACTGGGTATTGATGATTATGATAAGTTTAAAGAAACAGAACGTTTAAAGGAACTGGCACAAATTGACAGAGATAATAAGCAACAGGAGAAAACTAGTAAATTTTCTAAGTTAATTAGTATTTTGGCGATTGCATTAATTTCTATTTTATCATTATTAAGCTTGTCTTTGTATAAAAATAATATTATTAGAACGCAATCCAATCTAATGCTGAAAGAAAAAAACAAAGAGTTGGAAATCGCTAAAGAGAAAGCCGAAAGAGCCTCTAATGCCCGATCTGAATTCTTATCAACTGTGAGTCATGAACTTCGGACACCACTGAATGCCATAAATGGAATAGCCCATTTATTATTGGAAGAAAATCCGAAAAAATCCCAAATGAACTATTTATCTTCCTTAAAATTTTCCGGGGATTATCTGACAAAGTTTATAAATGAAATTCTGGAAATTAATAAAATTGATTCTAATAAGGTTGAAATCGAATACATCAGCTTTAATCTTAAACAATTATTAGAAGACATACAAAACTCTTTAAAAGAAATAGCTTCTATAAACAACAATAAATTTAATCTTGAAATTGACTCTTCTATTCCTGATTATTTGATTGGTGACCCTACAAAATTATCTCAGATCATGCTGAATCTGATTAACAATGCACTTAAATTCACAAAAAACGGCAGTGTAAGCGTAATTGTGAAACTTCATTCTTTGAAAGATAAAAATGCCACATTATATTTTGAAGTAACTGATACAGGAATTGGAATTCCGGCAGACAAATTACAAAGTGTTTTTGATAGTTTTTCTCAAGGTTCAATAGAGATCAATCGAAAATACGGGGGAACTGGTTTAGGGTTGACAATTGTAAAAAAATTAATTAAAATTCTGGGTGGTAGAATAAATTTAAGTAGTGTCGTAGGAAAAGGCTCTTCATTTTCGTTTGAGCTACAATTTAAAATGGGTTCCCAATTAGTGAACCTCGATGAAAAACCTAAAACATATGATGACTCTCGCTTAAAAAACAAAAAAATACTTTTAGTAGAAGACAATAAAATCAATCAAATGATTACCGACAAAATGCTTCGCAACAAAGGAATATTTTGCGAAATAATTGACAATGGTGAAGATGCAATAGAAAAAGCAAAAAACAACAAATTTGATCTGATTCTAATGGATGTCCATTTACCCGGTATCAATGGAACTATTGCTACGGAACAAATTAGAAAATTTGACACTGAAACACCTATTATTGCACTTACCGCAATATCACTAGACGAAAATCGGGAAATGCTTTTATCCTTTGGCATGAATGATGTTGTTACAAAACCATTCATACCGGAAGAATTCTATGCCGCAATTGCCAGACATGTGTAGCGATGCTAATATTTCAAAATCAATTCTTTGATTAGGCTTCTCACTTTTGGTTCTGCATTTTTAGCAGCTTCTAAAACTTCATCATGAGAAATTGTCCCTATACTTTCTTCATTTCCCATATCAGTAATTACTGAAATCCCGAATGTTTCTAAATCCATATGACGGGCCACAATCACCTCGGGAACCGTTGACATTCCTACGCAATCAGCACCAAGAATTTTCACCATTTTGTATTCAGCCAAGGTTTCAAAAGTAGGACCTTGTAAACCCAGATAAATTCCTTCATGAACCTCAATGCTTAATTCTTGAGCCAGTTCAGTAGCTTTGGCAATCATCTTTCTGGAATACGGTTCGCTCATATTTACAAAACGAGGTCCAAAGCGTTCGTCATTTTTACCACGCAAAGGATGTTCTGGTGTCATATTGATATGATCAGTAATCATGACAATAGCACCTACACTATAATTTGGATTTACACCACCTGAAGCATTTGAAACTATTAATTTCTCAACACCTAAAAATTTCATCACTCGTACTGGAAAAGTAACTTCCTTCATCGAATAGCCCTCGTAAAAATGAAATCGGCCTTGCATGGCAACTACATTTTTATCGCCTATTGTCCCAAAAACCAATGCGCCTTTATGACCTTGAACGGTTGACACAGGGAAATTTGGTATTTCGTTGTAAGGCAAAGTAAATTCTACTTTCATTTCATCAGTAAAACTTCCTAAACCTGACCCTAAAATCACCCCATATTTTGGGGTAAAATCAATTTTTACTTTAATAAAACTAACGGTTTCTTGTACTTGTTCCCACATAATTTAAAATATTTTTATCAAAATTTTCACTTCCAGAAACGAAAGAACCTTGTATTGGTAAATAGAAAAGTTGTTCGCTTGGCAAACTTCCTTTCAATCGTACATAATCTTTTTCGGTAGTGATAATAATGTTATTTTGCGCTAAATTTTTAATTTCCAAAATGTCTTTATCGGTAAAATTATGATGGTCCGGAAAAGACAAGCAGACATCATTGGTATCTTGTAAATAGGCAAAAAACGGTTCCGGTTTTGCAATTCCTGCTACGAGTAATTTAGCAGCCGATTGAATTTCATTTACATTTACCTTTCGGTTCTCTGCATAAATAAAATTGTCATACGCTATAAAAGTAAAGTACAATTCCTGATTTCCAGAAACCTTTAATCTGTTTCTAATATCATTCTGTTTGTCTTGCGAAAGATTAAAAGGACATTTGGTTACAATAATCATGTTCGCTCTTTCTGCTCCGCTTCGGCTTTCGCGTAAATTTCCGGTTGGCAACATAAAATCATCCGAATACAAATCCCCGTAGGAAGTCAATAAAATATAGAAACCTGCTTTTACTTTTCGGTGTTGAAAAGCGTCATCAAGCAGAATCACTTCTGGTTTTATGGGTTGTGAAAGCAATTGTTCGATCCCATTTTTTCTATCGGCATCAACGGCAACTTGAATAGTCGCGAATTTTTTATAAAATTGAAAAGGCTCGTCTCCAAGAATTGCAGCATTTGAATTGGCTTCCGCCAAAATAAAACCTGTAGACTGCCTTTTATAGCCACGACTCAACGTGGCAATTTTGTATTTGTCCGAAAGTAAACGAATCAAATATTCGATTTGAGGTGTTTTTCCTGTACCGCCAACGCTAAGATTTCCAACAGCAATAACGGGTAAATCAAAAGAATAGGATTTTAAAACTCCTTTATCGAAAAGAAAATTCCGAATACTCGTTATCAGACCATATAAAATGGCAAACGGAAACAGTAATTTTCGTAGTAAATTCATTTTACGAAAGTAGAATATTTTATCTTTATAAAAAAAGTTGATTTGTTTATTCGTTAATTTGTTAATTCGAAAATCCAGAATTAAACAATCAAAAATCTGATGTTATGAAATCAAAGATTCACGAATACCAAAAAAACTAAACGATGAGTAAAATCAAAGAAATAATTTCCGTACTCGAAGAAATGGCGCCACTCGCCTATGCTGAAGATTTTGACAATGTGGGATTATTGGTTGGAAATCAAGAATCCGAAGCAACTGGAGTTTTGGTTTGCCATGATGCTTTAGAAAATATAATTGATGAAGCGATTGCAAAAAAATGCAATTTAGTGGTTTGTTTTCATCCCATATTATTTTCGGGTTTAAAAAAAATAACGGGAAAAAACTACGTGGAACGAGCCGTAATTAAAGCCATAAAAAATGACATTACCATTTATGCCGTTCACACCGCCTTGGACAATCATCAAGAAGGCGTGAATAAAATATTTTGTGATACCTTGGGATTGATAAATACTAAAATCTTGATTCCAAAGGAAAACTTCATTCGCAAATTAGTAACCTATACGATTCCTGAAAATGCAGAAGAAGTGCGAAATGCATTATTTGATGCTGGAGCCGGAACGATTGGAAATTATGAAAATTGCAGTTTTAATTCGAAAGGAATTGGAACTTACATGGGAAATGAACACAGCAATCCACAAGTTGGAGAACGATTTGAGTTTGTGCAAGGCGACGAAATCAAAATCGAAGTCACTTTCGAAAAGCATTTGGAAAACAAAATCCTGAAAGCCTTATTCAAAAGCCACGCGTATGAAGAAGTGGCGTATGAAATTTATGCGTTGCAAAACAAACATCAGAATATTGGTTTGGGAATGATTGGCGAATTAAAAAATCCCATGAGTGAAAAAGAGTTTCTGCTTTTTGCAAAAGAAAAAATGCAATGCGGTGGGATTAGACATTCCAACTTTATAGGAAAGGAAATAAAAAAAGTCGCGGTTCTTGGCGGAGCAGGAAGTTTTGCGATAAAAAATGCAATTCAAGCCGGAGCTGATGTTTATTTAACAGCTGATTTAAAGTATCATCAGTTTTATGAAGCCGAAAATCAACTTTTATTGGCAGATATCGGACATTTTGAAAGCGAACGCTATACAAAAAATTATATTGTTGAGTATCTTCGGAAAAAAATCCTTAATTTTGCAGTTATTTTATCAGAAGAAAATTCAAATCCAGTTAAGTACTTATAGAATATGGCGAATACGAAAGAATTAAGTGTTGAGGACAAGTTAAGAGCAATTTACGATTTACAACTAATTGACTCTAGAATTGACGAAATCAGAAATGTAAGAGGTGAACTTCCTCTAGAAGTAGAGGATTTAGAAGATGAAGTTGCAGGTTTAAGCACCCGTTCGGAAAAATTGAAAAGTGAACTCGAAGTTATCGAAGATCTGATCAAAGCAAAAAAGAATGCAATTGATGAGCACAAAGAGGCTATCAAAAAATATACGAAGCAACAAGAAACTGTTCGCAACAACAGAGAATTTAATTCGTTGACTAAAGAGGTTGAATTTCAAGAATTAGAAATTCAATTGTCCGAAAAACAAATTAAAGAAATGAAAGCTTCTATCGAACACAAGAAAGAAGTAATCTCAAATTCAAAAGAAAGATTAGAAGCAAAATCTAATCACTTGAAACATAAAAAATCAGAATTAGACGCTATCATGTCTGAAACTGCAAAAGAAGAAGCTTTTTTATCTGAGAAATCAGCTGAATACCAAGCTTTAATCGAAGAAAGATTATTGAAAGCTTATACTAGAATCAGAACAAGTGTTCGTAATGGGTTAGCTGTTGTTTCTATTGAAAGAGGAGCTTCCGCAGGATCATTCTTTACGATTCCACCTCAGACACAAGTAGAAATTGCTTCAAGAAAGAAAATCATCACTGATGAACATTCAGGAAGAATATTAGTCGACAGCACATTGGCCGACGAAGAAAAAGAGAAAATGGAACAATTGTTTTCTAAATTCTAATTACATTTAAGCCTCCTAATCGGAGGCTTTTTTATTATGAAAAAAATGTTTTTTTTTATATTCACAAAATCTATTGGATTATACATTAACCTTCTAAGTTTTGTATTTCCAAAAAAAGCATCGCAACTCGCGTATGCCTTTTTTAGTGAACCCAGAGAAGGTAAATTATCTAAAAATAAGCTGCCCGAAATTCTGCAAGAAGCACAATCCCAAACGTTTCAACAGGAAGAAAATTTCTTTCAAACCTACACTTGGAAAGGAAATGACACTATCATTCTTTTGGTTCACGGATGGGAAAGCAATGCTTCTCGCTGGGAAAACTTGCTGCCTTACCTACAAAAATCAGGAAGTACTATTATTGCTATCGATGGTCCGGCTCATGGATTATCCAGCGGAAAAGAATTCAATATTCCTCAATACGCCGAATTTATTCATGTTGCTGTGGAAAAATTCAAACCACAGTATCTCATCGGTCATTCCATTGGTGGAAAAACCTGCTTGTATTACCAATCCGTCTATCAAAATGATGCCTTAAAAAAAATGGTAATATTGGGAGCTCCGAGTGATTTCAAAATCATCCTGAACAATTACATTACATTATTAAGCTTGAATGCTAAAATTTCAAAATCTTTAGAAACGCATTATCTCAACAATTTTAAACTCAGTCTAGAACAATTTTCCGGCAAAATATTTGCTTCAAAATTAAATATAAAAGGACTAATTGCCCATGACATTGACGACTCCGTAGTTTTATTCGAAGAAGGAAAGAAAATTGCCGAGGCTTGGAAAAATGTAATTTTCATAGAAACTAAGGGCTTAGGGCACAGCATGCATGATAACGAGTTATACGAAAAAGTTTCCCGCTTTTTATTTGAAACAGAGTAATTAAAAACAAGTCGTCCGTAAAATCTTATCCAAACTTCTTAATTTTCAAATAAACAAATAACCGCATAAACGATTAAACAATTTAGTACTACTTTTGCATCATGGAAGAAAATCTAAAACGCCTCAATAAATTCATAGGAGAAACGGGATATTGCTCTCGCCGCGAAGCTGATAAAATCATTGAAGAAGGTCGTGTAACCATCAATGGAGTCGTTCCGGAATTAGGGACAAAAGTTTCTCCCGATGACGAAGTGCGTATTGACGGTAAACTAATCCGTGAGAAAAATGAGAAACCCGTTTATTTGGCTTTCAACAAACCAGTAGGCATTGAATGTACTACCAATTTAGATGTTCGCAATAACATTGTAGATTATATCAATTATCCCAAACGTATTTTTCCTATTGGAAGATTAGACAAGGCCAGTGAAGGATTAATTTTTATGACCAATGACGGTGATATTGTTAACAAAATTCTTCGCGCCAGAAACAATCACGAAAAAGAATATACCGTAACGGTTAACAAACTCATAACCGATCGATTTATTGAAAAAATGGGAAATGGCGTACCAATTTTGGACACTATTACCCGAAAATGTAAGGTAGAAAAAATCAGCTCCACCATTTTTAAAATCGTCTTGACCCAAGGTTTAAACCGCCAAATTCGTAGAATGTGCGAATATCTGGGTTATGAAGTTACCGCTTTGAAACGTATTAGAATCATCAATATTTCGCTTGACATTCCCGTAGGTCGCTACCGTGATTTAACAGATGCAGAAATCAAAGAATTAAACGAATTGATTGAACCTTCGAGCAAAACAGAAGAAGCGAGTTTACCCAAAACTGAAGCTCCAAAAAGAAGAACCGAATTCATCAAAAGAGATGATCCAAGGTTTAAAGGAAGAGGCGATTATTAAGCATGAAAAAAAAACCAAATAGTATCTAACTTTTTGGGGGCAGTCTAATTTTGAAATGGGTTTTTACTTTTATTTCTTAGTTAAAAATTCGTAGTATAAAGCTTTTGATAAAAAGTTATCCGATTGCCTGTCACTAATCTCTTTCTCTCTTGAAAGCTCAATTTCTTGTCCATCTAATTGCTTTAGTAAAAAATAGTCTCGACGGGGTTCATCATTAAAATTTAATCCGGATAAAAACATAGGCTCTACCCCTTTATTTACAGAAATATTGTAATTGGTGATTATATTCCCCCAATTAACAAAACTGCATAAAAGTATTGTTCCATAAAAATACCAAATCATTTGATTGAAAAGATAAGCATTTGTTTTTTGCTTATAAATCTTCCAAAAAGTAATTAACAAACCTACAACTGCTAATAACAAGAAAGCGAAAACGCCAAGTCTTTTATAGGTTAAACCAAATGCAGCAACATATTCAACATTTTTTATAATGGTACTGATAATTAATACTCCGTTCAATGCTATCCAAATTTTGGATAGTAATTTGAGATTACTCGCTTTCTTGTCAAAATTGAATCCATTTTTAAAAAAGAATAGCATAACCCCAACAGCCATTACTATTGAAAAAATAACAGCATTTACTCTTTCATGTGTTGCGGCGCTCAAAGACAGAACCACTTTCTCCTCAAAAAACTGTTCATAATTATAGGTACCAATAAAAATTAAAATCATACAATTTAAAAGTACTAACGTAATTTCGCCGCTCTTTCTTTCGAAAACCAAATCAAGAAATGGAAAAGTTTGTTGATGCTCCATTTTTCTTTCATCGCTAAAATCGTTATCTAATTTTGAATTAAAATCATAACAAATATCAGGTACCCAGTAATTCCAGAAACTAAACGAAATGTAGAAGCCTAACAAAGAAATTAGAAAGACTTCCAAAACATCCAAATCTAACGTATAATCCGTAAATAGAGATGAAAAGTGTTCACTACCGAACGCGTATACCACAAAAAACAAGGTTATAAATAGAGCTGGAATAACAACGTAAGCTATAATTTTTTTAGCAAAATCATTTTTGATTTCTCTTTTTGGAAGCCATTGACTAAACATCAATATGCGTCCTAGTGAAGCAAATCCATTGATAAATACAATGGGGAAAATCTGTAGCATTTTAAGTTTTACTTCATGGGTTTTAAATTGTAAAAAAAGAATAGACATGGATAAAGCCAAAAAAGATACAAAATCGCCATACCAAGCAAAAGCAAAACACGACAAAATAGAAGTGCTTACTAATACTAAATGCAAACGACTGGTAAATCGTTCCTGAAAGAAATAGCATATCATTCCGGTCAATACCAAACCGAAAATTGCCAAATTCACTCCTACTTCTTCGTTGTAAAAAAGCAAAGTAAAAATCAGGCTACAAGCTAAAATTAAATGGTGTTTTTTCATAATAAAAAATTTAAAAGTACTTTGTATTTCAAAGTATAAAGATAAAAAAAAGGTTATTTAGATTTGATTAATTTTTCAAGACTATTTAAGTGCGATACAAAAGCAGCTCTACCCATATTGGTAACTCGATACGAAGTTTTCGGTTTTTTACCAACAAACTCTTTTTTAACTTCTATGTATCCCGTTTTTTCCAATGCCGAAGAATGACTTGCTAAATTACCATCAGTAATATTCAATAAAGATTTCATTTCGGTAAAATCAATCCAGTCGTTTACCATCAGAACAGACATAATGCCTAGTCTGACTCGACTTTCGAAATCTTTATTTAATGTATCAATGATTCCCATTTCTATTTGTATTTTTTGAACATAATTAAACCGTACAGAATATGTAAAATTCCAAATCCTATAGCCCAAAAAATAAGTCCATATCCAAGATAAAAAAGGGAAATACATCCTAAAACAATTTCACATGTACCCAAATATTTAATATCCGAAAAAGTATATTTCCCGGCATTAATAAGTGCTAAGCCATAAAACAATAAAGTAACAGGAGCAATCAGAGCGAATAACTGATGGTATAAAAGTGCCATACAAAATACGCCTCCAACCAATAAAGGAATCGCTAGATTCAGTAACATCTTTTTAGTAGTATTAGTCCAAACCGGTAAATCAAACTTTTTACTTTTTCTCAAAGTAAAAAATATACCAGAGCCCAAAGCTAAAATTAAAATTGCCGAAGCAATAAATGCTAATTCGATTATTAAATCATAACTATACGTCTTTTGCTTACCATCAAAATATTCAATGCCATAATGCTTAAACAACTGATAGGCATAAATTGAACCCGCTAATGCAAATAACCCGGCAAATACTCCTGAAAGGCCACTTAACGAAATAAATCTTGAAGAGCGCTCCATCATGGAACGAATATGCGATAAATCTTCTTGATGTTTTTGATTCATAAATAAAGTACTTTGAATTACAAAGTTATATTTTATTTTTAGATTTCAAAATAGAAACAGATTTTATTTTGGTTCGTTTTTTGTTGCAATTCTCACTAAGTAAATTCCGTCCAATTATTAAACCGTTTAATCTATACCAATAATATCTGTAATTCCAATTACACTATAAATTAGTGCCTCTTTATTATTCTCCTTTCGACTTTATTCATACTTACTGATAATTTTAATTCACTATACAATAACTTAACCTTTTGTTTGAAGTATATTAATCTGTTTTTTTAATGGACGCCATAAATTTGCTGGTCATCTAAAAAATAGTATTTGAAATTTTTCCTCAACAATTTTCGTTACTTCAGAACACAAATATTTTTATCATTTTCATCAATGATTGTTTTGATAGCTGTTTGGTTTATGTTTTACCTGTATATCGACTGCAAAGTAGATTATCTGAATAACTTCACTTACAAATCGTACCGGGTTTCACAAGAGTTTACCGCTAACATCCGAAATTTTCAAACATTTTTGTTGTTTGGATATAAGGAAAAAGACTTTTACCTAAATCATAATCAAAAAGACCTTAAACTATACATAGACAATTTAAAAAATCAAAGAAAGGAAATTGATGTAATTTTCAAAGAATCGAAAGAGTTGAACATCGGAAACAATCCATCTATGACTCATCTTTCAAAAAAAATAGATAATCTTTATAGTGTTGTAAATCAGTTTAAAAAAACAGCATTAATCCGCGGCTTTAAAGATCATGGGATTGAAGGTGAGATGAGAAAGAAAGCACATTTTTTAGAAAAAAACTCTTCATTAAACAAAATTACTTTACTTCAATTTCGCAGACACGAGAAAGACTATATGTTACGTTCAGACGATACTTCTATCCAAAAATTTAAAGATTTATACACTTCAACTTTAAAAGATAGAAATATTGATTCAGCAACCAAGCAAGTGCTTACAGATTATAAAAATAACTTTGATTCTTTGGTGAAATTGAGTTCAAAACTAGGAGTTGCTCAAAATCAGGGTTTATATGGAAAAATAAATAAAATGAATGAGGCTGTTGAAAATTCATTTGTTCAAATTATAGCTCATAATAAAAAAAGAATAAATGAATTAAAAGAAACCTTATTCTATTCTCAATTATGCCAAACACTACTCATGGCACTAATTGCTTTACTATTATGTATTTACATATCTAAATATTTCACAAAAGACATCAAATTACTTTCGTTAGATATTTCAAATTATATAAAATCCAATTTCAAAGAACCTATATGCAATTTAAATCACAGATCATCAATTAGAGAAGTTGATTTCTTATTAATGAGTTACGGTATATTAAAAGAAAAGCTATCTGAAAACATTATTTTTTTAGAAAAGAAAACGGAACAAGCGAATAAAACAGCAACCTTCAAAACACAATTTCTTGCCAATATGAGTCACGAAATTCGCTCGCCTCTTAATGGAGTTATCGGTATGTTAAACATGCTCAAAACAAGCGCATTGAATAGTGAACAAACGGAATACATAGAAATAGCGGAACACAGTGCAGATCATCTTTTAGGTATTGTAAATATGATTTTAGATCATTCAAAAATGGAAGCTGGCAAAATGAAGATAGAACAATATCCAATACATCTTAAAAAAGAGCTCACTAAACTGATGCGATTATTTGAATACCGAATAAATGATGAAAACATAAAACTGCATTTTATTTATGATGACGGCATCTCAAATAACATACTTGGAGATAATTTAAGATTACAACAAGTACTGATCAACCTTATTGACAACGCCATTAAGTTTACAACTCATGGTGATGTTAAACTTGAGGTAAATTTATTAAATCGAATAGATGATTTACAATATTTGAATTTTAAAATCACGGATTCTGGTATAGGTATTGACCCTGATAAAACAGAACAAATGCTTTTAGCTTTTGAACAAGCAGATTTAACAACCACGAGAAAATATGGTGGCACCGGATTGGGTTTAACAATTTCTAACCAATTAGTACAACTAATGGGAGGTACTAAATTAAATATTATAGCTTTAGAAAGTGGAGGATCGAGTTTTAGTTTTGAAATTCCATTCAAAATCAATACAAAGATAATTCCAGTTGAAGACAGCAGTGAAAGTCAGTTCAATACTATAAAAGATGTAATTATTAATAAAGCATTAATTGTTGAAGATAATTTAATCAATCAAAAAGTTTTGCATAAACTTTTGAATAAACTAAATATCCCTTCAGATATTGCAATTAATGGAAAAGAAGCGGTTTCACTTTATAATGAAAACGATTATGACATCATTTTTATGGATTTACACATGCCTGAAATGGATGGGTTTGAAGCAACAGAAAAAATACATTCCTCTGCAAAATACCAAATTAACGCAATACCAATTATTGCTGTAACTGCAAGTGCATTTGATGAAGACAAGGTAAAAGCCATTTCTAACGGTATGGATGATTTTATCACTAAACCTGTTGTTTTAAAAAACTTAGAAGAAATTATTGCTAAACAAATGCAGCTCCAGATGTAACCAATAAAACCCTAAACATCAATACGAAACACTCTTGCATAACGGTGCATTTTATTCATTCCTATTTTAAGGATGGGCAAATTTAAAAACGTTTCAAAATTCGAAACGTTTTTTTAAAACCATCTTTTTCTTTTGAACAAAAACACACCAAAAGCAGATAACAAAACGGATACGGAAATGACAATCCATATTCCATAGCGATTATCTTCTAAATCATTAGGCACATTCATTCCATAAAGACTGGCAATCAATGTTGGAATCATCAGAATTATCGAAATCGAAGTCATCTGCTTCATGATAGTATTCATATTATTAGAAATCACAGAAGCATACGCGTCCATGGTTCCTGTTAAGATGTCACTGTAAATATTAGTGGTTTCTTGCGCCTGACGCAATTCAATTTCAACATCTTCCAACAAATCAAGATCAAAATGTTCTTTTTGGGACTTTATATTCTTGATTCGATGCAACAAAATATCATTCCCTTTCAAAGATGTCATAAAGAAAACCAAACATTTTTCTATTTGAAGCAACGCTTGTAATTCTTCATTCTTAATTGACTTTTCTAAATTATCCTCGGCTAATTTTATTTTTTGATTGACTTGCTTTAAATATTTTAAAAACCAAACACTGGAGGAAAGCAATAACTTCAACACTAAATCGAAGTTATCTTTAATATTAATATTCTTGCGTTTGGTGTAGGTTACAAAATCGGTGAGCATTTCCGTTTTATGAAAACTGATGGTAATGCAAACTTCTCCTTTAAAAACAACGCCGACAGGAATTGTATGAAAAGGCAACTTCACATCGTTACTCTTCACAGGAATTCGCATGATTATCAGAGTCCAACCATTTTCAATTTCTATCCTTGGTCTTTCGTCAATATCCTCAATATCATTATAAAATGCTTCTGGAATTTGTAATTCTTCGAGTAAATATTTTTTTTCTGCTTCGGTAGGACATTCAATATTTATCCAGCAGTTTGGAGTCCATTCAGTAGTGGCAATTAATCCGTTATTATTTTTGTAAAAAGCTCTCATTTCAAAATTCTATGGGTTTATTTATAGCCTCTTGAAAATAGTACAAGTGCTATATTAGTTCAACATTTCCGAATAATAATCGTCCATTTTAAAGTTTTTTTTTAAGTAGTGCAAAAGTATTCTTTAAATTCTGTTCTACCATCAATTATCAGAATTTTAAGCGTTTTTTAAGATAAAAAAAGCCTTAAACTATCGTTTAAGGCTTCTATATAAAATAATAGTACTTTTTATTTACGGCTTCTCAGTTTCCTTGCCAGCAATGTATTTTGCAATAACATTGCAATTGTCATTGGTCCTACTCCACCTGGAACGGGTGTTATAAAAGAGGACTTTTTACTCACTTCATCAAAATCAACATCGCCAGTAATCACGTATCCTTTTGGGTGAGAAGCATCTTCTACTCTGGTAATACCTACATCAATTACAACCACTCCCTCTTTTACCATATCGGCTTTAAGGTAATTAGGAACTCCTAGTGCTGTAATGATAATATCAGCATTTCTTGTAAATTCTTCAATATTTTTTGTTCTACTGTGAGTAAGTGTTACCGTTGAATCACCTGGATATCCTTTGCGACTCATCAAGATACTCATTGGACGACCCACAATGTGGCTACGTCCAATAACAACGGTATGTTTGCCTGCAGTTTCTACTTTGTAGCGTTCTAACAATTGCATAATTCCAAATGGAGTTGCCGGTAAAAATGTCTCCATTTCCAAAGCCATTTTTCCGAAATTGGCAGGATGAAAACCATCTACATCTTTATCAGGATCAATCGCCATCAAGATTTTTTGCTCATCAATGTGTTTTGGCAAAGGCAATTGAACGATATAACCATCTAAATCATCATCTTCATTTAGTTCTTTGATTTTTGAAAGCAACTCTGTTTCAGTAATAGTTTCCGGTAAACTTACTAAAGTGGATTCGAAGCCAATTTGTTCACAAGACCGTACTTTACTGCCAACATATGTTAAGCTGGCGCCATTAGTACCAACGATTACAGCTGCTAAATGAGGTACTTTTTCCCCATTGTTTTTCATTTGTTGAACTTCGGCAGCAATTTCCTGTTTAATATCTTCCGATGTTTTTTTTCCGTCTAGTAGTTGCATTTCTTCTTGTTTAAAAAGTTTAAAGTTTAAAGTTTAAAGTTTTGGACACTTAAACGAAAACTCTTAAAATATTAATAGTATAATGTGTTTCAAAACTGATTACTGAAAACCTGAATACTGAACACTATTTTTTTTATCTCATTCCTGGCATACCACCTTGCATGCCACCCATCATTTTCATTAGATTTTTCCCTCCCGGACCTTGCATCATTTTCATCATCTTACTCATTTGCTCGAACTGCTTCATCAATTGATTCACTTGCTCTATTTTTGTTCCGGAACCTTTTGCAATTCTAGCTTTTCTTTTTACGTCAATTATGGCTGGCTTACTTCTTTCTTTTGGAGTCATCGAATGAATGATAGCTTCAATATGCTTAAAAGCATCGTCTTCAATTTCAACATCTTTCATGGCTTTTGAAGCACCTGGTATCATTCCAACCAAATCTTTCATATTACCCATTTTCTTCACTTGTTGGATTTGGGACAAGAAATCATCAAACCCAAATTCATTTTTAGCAATTTTCTTTTGGATTTTTCTGGCTTCTTCTTCGTCAAATTGCTCTTGCGCTCTTTCCACCAAAGACACAACATCTCCCATTCCAAGGATACGTTCCGCCATACGAACAGGATAGAATACATCAATGGCATCCATTTTCTCCCCTGTACCTACAAATTTAATCGGTTTATTAACTACTGATTTAATTGAAATTGCAGCTCCACCACGGGTATCTCCATCTAATTTAGTAAGGATAACACCATCGAAATTTAATCTTTCATTAAAGGTTTTTGCAGTATTTACAGCATCTTGACCCGTCATTGCATCAACAACAAATAAGGTTTCATGAGGCTGAATTGCTTTGTGAACGCGTTCGATCTCATTCATCATTTCCTCATCCACGGCCAAACGACCTGCTGTATCGACAATCACTACGTTAAAGCCATTGGCTTTTGCGTGCTTGATTGCATTTTGAGCAATCTCTACAGGATTTTTATTCTCTGGTTCAGAATATACCTCTACTCCTATCGAATCTCCGACAACATACAATTGTTGAATAGCTGCAGGACGATAGATATCACAAGCTACTAATAATGGTTTCTTATTCTTTTTGGTCAATAAATAATTAGCTAATTTTCCAGAAAAAGTAGTTTTACCTGAACCTTGTAAACCTGACATTAAAATAACCGTTGGAGTACCAGAAAGATTGATTCCGGCAACATCCCCACCCATTAATTCAGTAAGCTCGTCTTTTACCAACTTTACCAATAATTGTCCCGGTTGAAGCGTGGTTAATACATCCTGACCAATTGCTTTTTCTTTTACTTTGGTGGTAAAATCTTTGGCGATTTTAAAGTTAACATCGGCATCCAGTAAAGCTCTACGAACCTCTTTTAATGTTTCAGCTACGTTTACTTCGGTGATTTTTCCGTGACCTTTTAGTATATGAAAGGCTTTGTCTAGTTTATCGCTTAAATTATCGAACATGATTTTTTATTTTATTGAAGTGCAAAGATAAACTAATTAGATAATTAGGCAATCAGATAATTAGATAATTGACGAGGGGGGTATTCCGATTTATTTTAACAAAAAAACGACCTCAATGTGAAGTCGCTTTGTGTTTGAACAATTTTATTTTGTTACATTCTTTCCGGAACATTAATCCCTAACAAACTAAAAGAAGCAGCGATGGTATCAGCCACTTTTTTAGACAATTGCACTCTGAATATTTTTTTCTGTAAATCTTCTTCCCCAAGAATTGGAACAGCCTGGTAGAATGAATTGTATTCCCGCACCAAATCGTAGGTGAAGTTTGCTAATAAAGCCGGACTATGGTTATGGGCTGCACTCTGAATCACCTCAGGAAACAATTCCAATTGTTTCAATAATTCTTTCTCTTTTTCGTGCAAGGTCACCATTTGTGATGTATTGGAAAAATCAAAATTAGCCTTACGAATAATCGACTGAATTCTGGCATACGTATATTGAATAAACGGTCCCGTATTACCCGCAAAATCTACTGATTCTTCCGGATTGAAAAGGATTCGTTTTTTTGGATCTACTTTTAAAATGTAATATTTCAAAGCTCCCAAACCTATCGTATTGTATAATTTTGCTTTTTCTTCAGCAGAATAGGTATCTAATTTACCTAAATCTTCAGCAATTTTCTGAGCTGTATCTGTCATTTCCTGCATCAAATCATCGGCATCGACAACAGTTCCTTCTCGGCTTTTCATTTTTCCAGAAGGCAGATCTACCATTCCATAAGACAAATGAAATAGATTTTCTGACCAGTCAAAACCTAATTTTTTCAGGATAAGAAACAATACTTTGAAATGATAATCTTGTTCGTTTCCTACCGTATAAACCATTCCGCCAACATCCGGGTAATCTTTTACACGTTGAATAGCAGTTCCAATATCCTGCGTCATATAAACTGCAGTTCCGTCTGAACGAAGTACAATTTTTCTATCTAAACCCTCATCGGTTAAATCTATCCAAACCGAACCATCAGGATCTTTTTCAAAAACACCTTTCTCAAGACCTATCTGAACGACATCCTTACCTAACAAATAGGTATTACTTTCATAATAAAAACAATCAAAATCAACCCCTAAATTTTTATAAGTAATAGCAAAACCATCATAAACCCATTGATTCATGGTTTTCCAAAGATTGATTACTTCTGCATCACCAGCTTCCCATTTCAACAGCATTTCTTGTGCTTCCAGAATAATCGGCGCTTGTTTTTTCGCTTCTTCCTCCGTTTTACCGGCACTCATTAATTGGGCAATTTCTTCTTTATACGCTTTATCAAAAGCCACATAATAATTCCCGACTAATTTATCTCCTTTTAACCCTGTTGATTCTGGCGTTTGTCCGTTTCCGAATTTTTGCCAAGCCAACATTGATTTGCAAATATGAATTCCTCTATCGTTTATGATTTGGGTTTTATATACTTTTTTACCGGAAGCTTTGATAATTTCGGCGACTGAATATCCTAAAAGATTGTTACGAACGTGACCTAAATGCAACGGCTTATTTGTGTTAGGCGAAGAATACTCGACCATTACGGCTTTATCTTCAGTCCCGAAGCTTCGGGATGGCGTAACGAAACCAAATTTTGTATTGTCTTTGATTCCATTGAAGAAATCCAAATAATATTCGTCAGAGATAACAATGTTTAAAAATCCAGAAACGACATTAAAACGACTCACTTCGGTTACATTTTCCACCAAATAGTTACCAATTTTAGTCCCTAATTCTACGGGATTACTTTTTATAACTTTTAACAATGGAAAAATCACCATAGTTATATCACCCTCAAATTCCTTCCGAGTGGTTTGAAATTCAACTTTGTCAATAGCAATGTCAAACAAAGCGAGAACCGCTTTTTCAATAGAAGGCGTAAGAATTTGTGATAATGTCATTTTATGTATTTATTTTAAGGTTGCAAAGATAGTTATAATGCATCAATTTGAAAATTGGAAAACAATATAATTTCCTACGCAAAACATGGTATAATCATTTACTTTTTGCAGTTCAGCTCTTTTTTTTAAAATAGCTGTAACAATTTAAACATTCAAGAGTCTATTAAGTAACTTTTCAAATATTCAATTTAAATAAAAATTACATTGTATAAAACAGTATTATGTAATACATGTTATTTAAAATAAATATATACCTTTGCATCATCATCAATCAATTTTAATAAAAAATCAAAAATCATGAATCTCAAATTAATTTTACTTTGTTTATTGGGAGCGGTGCTTCCGATACAAGGCCAAACTTCGGTCAAACCAATTCTTCTGGAAAATCAAGGAACTATTTCCGGAAAGGTTATCGACAAGAAAACCAACGAACCACTACCTTATGTAAATATTGTAGTTAAAGAAGAAAACAAAATAGTTACCGGAGGCATCACTTCAGACAAGGGAACGTTCCTTATCAAAAATCTGGATTTAAAAAGCTACACTGTAGAAATACAGTTTATAGGCTACAAAACCGTTTACAAAACAATTTCACTAACTGCAAAAGGAAAAACAGCGGACTTAAAAACAATCTCTTTAGAGGAAGATGCTATCCAATTAGAAGGAGTCGAAGTAGTAAATGAACGCTCTACAATTGAACAAAAGATCGATAGAAAAGTAATCAACGTTGGTAAAGACTTATTATCTGCAGGAGCCACTGCCGCAGAAATCATGAACAACATTCCTTCGGTAAGTGTTGATCCGCAAACCAATGCGATAAGCCTTCGCGGCAATTCAAATGTCCGAATACTAATTGATGGAAAGCCTACTAATATTGATGCTTCACAACTGCTACAACAAATCCCTTCTACATCCATCAAGCAAATTGAATTGATCACCAATCCTTCTGCTAAATACAATCCGGAAGGAATGAGCGGAATTATCAATATTGTATTGAACAAAAACAGTAAAATTGGTTTCAACGGAAGTATAAATAATGGTGTAACCTTTGGAAAAACACCAAAATTAAATTCTTCAGTAGATATGAATTACAGAACCGGAAAGTTCAATATTTATGGAAATTACGGATTGAATACCGGCAAGCAATCCAATCGTGGATTTATAAACACATTAGAGCCTGGTGAGGAAGATTTTCAAAAATTCACTTTTGTAAACAACAATACTTCTCATTTAGCAAAAATAGGCTTTGATTTCTATCTGAATGAAAAAAATACTATTTCCTTCTATACAAACCATAATATTTTTAAAGGCAGTGGCGATTCTAAAACCACAGTTAATTTTGTCGATCTTGGAAAAGAAGACATTACACAATTGTTCAACAATGAAGATGATAATTATTCACAGACCTATAACTTAGATTATAAAAAGAACTTCAAAAAAGAAGGCCATTATATAGAACTCGAAGTCAATTACAACACTAACGACAACAAGGAAATCGGTGCTTTTAGTACTCCTGCAACCAACTATATTACCAATGTCGGAAATAATACTTTAATAAATTTAGATTATACAGATCCTATATCAGAGACCGCTAAATTAGAATTAGGACTAGAAACCAGAATTGAAGATACCCGAAATAAGTTTCTTTTAGACAATGCTTACAATTCCGATTTCGCTTATGATAGAAATATATACTCTGCCTATGCAACCTATTCAAAACAATGGGGGAAATGGAGTGCACAAGCAGGGACCCGATTTGAAAAATACAATGCAAGCGCACTATTCAGAAAGGTAAATGAGAATGATGCTACTTTCGAAGATGATTTATTCACACTTTATCCTTCGGGATATATCAATTACTCCCCTAGTGAAAAAAACTCTTTTAACCTGAGTGTTTCCAGACGTGTGGACAGACCAAGCATCAACCAGGTAAATCCTATTCGTGAATGGAGTACTCCTCAGGTTGATTCCGAAGGAAATCCGGAACTTTTCCCGCAGTTCACTAATTCGTATGAATTGAATTACACGCGAAAAACAAAAATAGGCTCCATTACAACCGGCGTATTTTACAGAAGAATAAACGATGAAATAACAAGAACACTTTACGAAAGCCCGACTGATCCTTCAAAACAAATTCTATCATACGCCAACCTGAATGACAATAATGCGTATGGTTTTGAACTATCCGGAAATTTAGATTTTAAAAAATGGTGGAGTGCCAACATCAGTTTTGATGCGTATACTAAAAAAACAAAAGGAATTGTTGCCGATGAATTTATAGAAGTAGATGTGACTACTTTTAACACCCGAATCAGCAATACGTTTAAACCTTCTAAAAACCTTCGTCTTCAGCTGTCAGGAATGTACAGGGGACGTGATTTAGGTTTGCAATTTGAAAGACAGCCCATGTATAAAATAGATTTAGGATCGAGCTATACAATTTTAAAAGGAAGTGGAACCATAACAGCCCGATTCAGTGATGTATTCAATACTATGAATTTTGCGTTCGACGGTACTAAACCAAAAAGACAAGAAGGACAATTCAATTGGGAAAGTCAATCAGCATATGTTGGATTCAATTATCGCTTTGGCACAGGAAAAAACAAAGCCATTCAACGAAAACAACGTGACAAAAACGAAACCCAAGGTGGTGGTGGACTTTTATAAAATAAGTTTTAATAGTTTGTTGCAAAAAGAAAAACCCGGAGTATGCCAACTTCGGGTTTTTTGATTTTAATTAAACTTTTGAAACTGACACTAAAAAGTGATTACCATTTTATAATAGCGCTTCCCCAGGTAAACCCACTACCAAAAGCAGCTAAAACTACTGTATCTCCTGCTTTTATTTTTCCTTTTTCCCATGCTTCGGTCAAAGCAATTGGAATAGAAGCCGCTGTTGTATTACCATATTTTTGAATATTATTGTATACCTGATCCTCTGTCAAACCGAATTTCTTTTGGATAAATTGAGAAATCCTCAAATTCGCCTGATGCGGGATTAGCATATCGATATCCGAAACCTGCAAATTATTAGCTTGTAAACCTTCCTTAATAACCTCCGAAAAACGAACCACTGCATTTTTAAACACAAATTGTCCGTTCATATAAGGAAAATAACTTTCATCATCCGGGTCATTATCTGCCAAAATATCCGTAACCCAACGACCTCCCATTCCTGGTGCTTTCACGATTAACTCTTCAGCGTGTTGCCCTTCGGAATGCAAGTGAGTAGACAAAATTCCTTTAGTCAAATCTTCTTCTCTGCTCAAAACAGCTGCTCCTGCTCCATCTCCAAAAATTACCGAAACTCCTCTGCCTCGAGTCGTCATATCCAATCCTGCCGAATGTACTTCAGAACCAATCACCAAAACATTTTTATACATTCCTGTTTTGATATATTGATCGGCAACTGACAACGCATAAATAAAACCGGAACATTGATTTCTGACATCTAATGCTCCTACAGTTCTAAGACCTAAATCACGTTGTACCAAAACTCCCGGACCAGGAAAATAGTAATCAGGGCTTAAGGTCGCAAAAACTACAAAATCAATGTCTTCCTTATCAAGACCAGAGCGCTCAATAGCAATCTCAGCCGCTTTCACTCCCATCGTGGTCGTGGTATCTTCACCTCTAATAATATGCCTTCTTTCCTGAATACCAGTTCGTTCTTGAATCCACTCATCATTCGTGTCAATAATTTTCGACAAATCGTCATTGGTAACAATATTGGAAGGAACATAAAATCCTAATCCTGCTATTTTTGAATGATACATAGTTTTTGATATTTTATTAAAATCAACGATACAAATCTAACGATACGTTAAATATTAGACCACAAATTACTACTTTTTTAGCAATATGCAATTATTTTTTTCAGAAGCGATTTACTTCGTCAGTTCGCTTTGCTCGTGTCCTGCTGTACACTATAGCTTTTCAACTAATCTTTCTATCAGGCTAACATCAATGTCACTTCCTGATTCAATTCTAATTCTGAATCGTGTTCAAAGAAAATAGCCCTTCTTTCAAAAGCAGCTTTAATCAAATAATGACTTCCTTTAAAATAACATTGTTTCACAACCACTTGCATCATTCCGTTATCGACCACTTTCAATTGATGTGGATACAATAAAAGGATTTTATCATCGTCACTCTCAAGTTCAATTAATTGAGATAATTTCAATTCATTTACTTCCCCAAAAAGAGAGGCAATATATTTGTTCGCAGGATTTTCATACAACTCTTTTGAGTTTCCTTGTACAACCACTTTCCCATTTTGAATCACAATCGTTTCATCAGAAAAAGACAAAGCATCAGTACTGTCATGTGTGGCAATAATACAGGTAATCTCTTTTTGTTTTAAGTAACTGAACAAATTCCTGCGCAAGGAATTTTTCCGAAACGAATCAATTTGACTAAACGGTTCGTCCAGCAAAATTATTTCTGGCTCCAGTGCCAAAACTCTTGCCAAAGCAACTCTTTGCTGTTGTCCGCCACTTAGGTATTTGGCTTTTACTTTTGCAAATTCTGTCATTTCGACCATTTCCAAAAGCTCCTGAACTCGAGCCTTTTTTTTATCTTTATAAATATTAGACAAAAACTTCCCTACATTTTCTTCAACGGTTATGTAAGGCATTAAATCGAAATCCTGAGCTAAATATTTAATGTACTCTTCACCAGGAATAAGGTTGTGTTTCGGACCAAGAATGCGCTTATTGTTATAGGTTATTTCTCCTTCAGCCAAATCGTATAGTCCATATATCAATTTCAATAAAGTACTTTTACCACAGCCACTTTCACCAATAATAGCGGTGTTTCGGCCTTTGGCAATAGTGAAACTAACAGCTTCAATGACGGGTTTGTCAATGTAAGTGAAGGAAATATCTTTTATCTCGAGCATCATTTGTATTTAAGAGCGCAAATTTACAATGTTTAATTCAAATTCAGAATCGGATAGGAGCCTAGGGATTATTTCCCTAGGCGACCTTCCACACCACCCGGCATACGGATCCGTACCAAGGCGGTTCTTAATTTACGATACATTTTAGGTAGATGTCATTTAGG
>NZ_JBLNKU010000020.1:0-57458 GCF_048158545.1 Flavobacterium melibiosi
AACCTTAACTATTAATCCAATACCACTTGTTCCGTTAAGCGGAGGAGATCAAACGGTATGTGCTTCATCGCCAATCACACCACTGACAGCCACTGCAACAGTTCAGCCAGGCGAATCGATAGTTTGGTATGATGCAGCAATCGGAGGAACTATAGTGCCAGATCCTTCTTTAGGTTCATTAGGAACTATTACTTATTATGCTGAAGCGGTAAATAGCACAACGTCTTGTGTAAGTACATCGCGTGTGGCAGTTACTTTAACTTTAAATCCAAAACCAATCGCTCCAATAAGCGGAGGGAATCAAACGGTATGTGCTGCGTCACCAATTCAGACTTTGACTGCTACAGCCACAGCTGAATCAGGAGAGTCAGTAGTATGGTATGATGCATTAACCGAAGGAAATGTAGTATCAGACCCTTCATTAAGTGCATTAGGAAGCATTACGTATTATGCGGAATCGGTGAAAAATGCAACGCTATGTGTAAGCGACTCCCGTACTGCGGTAACCTTAACTATTAATCCAATACCACTTGTTCCGTTAAGCGGAGGAGATCAAACGGTATGTACTGCATCGCCAATCCAACCACTGACAGCCACTGCAACAGTTCAGCCCGGAGAATCAGTAGTTTGGTATGATGCAGCAACTGGAGGAACTATAGTGCCGGATCCTTCTTTAGGTTCATTAGGAACTATTACTTATTATGCTGAAGCTGTAAATAGCACAACATCTTGTGTAAGCACATCGCGTGTGGCAGTTACTTTAACTTTAAATCCAAGGCCTGTCGTTCCTGTAAGTGGTGGAGATCAAACAGAATGTACTGATGGAACATTGACACAAACATTAACAGCGACGGCAACTGGTGATTCTGTAACATGGTATACAGCCGCAGTTGGAGGTAGCATAGTGACTAATCCAACGCAAGTTGGAGTAGGTACAATCACTTATTATGCTGAGTCATCAAACGGTATTTGCCCGAGTCTTACGCGTACTTCTGTTACTTTAACAATTGTTGGAGTGGTGCCAAATCCAGTAGCAACTGACCAGACTGTTTGTTCAAACGGAATAGCTAGTCAAACTATAACTGCAACAGCACTTGGTAATACAATAACTTGGTATACAGATTTAGTGGGTGGAGTTGTAGTGACTAATCCTACTCAAGTTGGTGTGGGAACAGCTACTTATTATGCTGAATCATCAATCGGAAGCTGTTTAAGTGTTTCTAGGACTAGAGTAATATTGACAATAACAGCGACTCCGGCAATACCGACAGCAATAGTTACTAGGCAGCCTACTTGTGCTAATACAACTGGAGAAATAACAATTGCATCTCAGTCTGGTGTTGAGTATAGTGTTGGGAATGGATTTCAGGATAGTCCGATTTTTACTTTGCCGTCAGGTAGCTATACAGTAATTGTACGTTTTAAAAATAATATTGCATGTGAGATTAGCGGAGCTGCCAGAATAATTAATCCAGTTCCTCCAACAATTCAATTTGAAACCATTGGGGATTGTAGCAATAAAGTATATACTTTAACTGCAAATCCACTGTCAGGATCTTACGACCCAAACAATGTATCGTATCAATGGGAAGATAAAGATGGAAATCCTGTGGGAACAAATTCAAATATTCTAAATGTAACCGATGTAATAGCGTCAACTCCCGGTGCACAAGTAGTATTTCCTGTAGCATATACGCTAACTGTGACTTCTGCAAGTACAGGTTGCGCAACAACTGCTACTTCGACTGTTGAATCCATTTATTGTGATATACAAAAAGGGATTTCACCAGACGGTAACGGATCAAATGACACTTTTGATTTAAGATTAATGGATGTTAAAAACCTGGAGATATTTAATAGATATGGTATTAAAGTCTATAATCAATCCAATTATACAGATCAATGGAATGGCCAATCAAATAAAGGAGATGAACTTCCGAGCGCAACCTATTATTATGTTATAGAATTCAATAATGGACAAACAAAAACAGGTTGGATCTATCTAATCAGAGAAAAATAATAGATTAATGTATTTATGCAGGCCTTCAATCGGTCAGCAGAATAATAAAACAAATAGATATGAATAAAATATTTTTGACTTCTCTTTTAGTTCTTATTGCCTATATAGATGTGAAGGCGCAACAAGATCCCCATTATACACAATACATGTATAATATGAATGTTATAAATCCAGCCTACGCGGGATCCAAAGAAAGTATTTCTTTTGGTCTTTTATTTAGAAAACAGTGGGTAAATATTGAAGATGCTCCAACCTCTCTTTCTTTTTCCGGACATACTCCGGTGGGAAAGAATGTAGGTGTCGGATTGTCATTAATTTCGGATAAAATTGGTCCGGTTACCGAGCAAAATGTATTTGGAGATTTCTCGTATACATTGAAATTAGGAGACACACAAAGACTGGCATTTGGTTTGAAAGCAGGAGCGTCTTTTCACAAAGTTGGACTAAGGGATATTCAATCGAGTTTGCCAGATCCTTCAGAAGGTGTTTTTGGGACCGACATTAATGATACTTCTTTGAATTTAGGAACAGGGGTGTTTTATTACACCGATAAATATTACGTTTCTCTTTCAGTTCCTAATATGATAAAATCAGCCCATTTGGATTATAATGGTAGAGAATATGGATCTGATGTATCACACTATTTTTTAACTGCCGGATATGTATTTGATATTAACTATGAATTAAAATTCAAACCGTCCTTTATGTTGAAATCTGCATTTAATGTTTCGCCTTCCGTAGATGTTTCAGCTAATTTTTTATATCAGGAAAAATTCGAATTAGGAGCAACTTATCGATTGGAAGACAGTTTTGGAGCAATGGTGAATTTTGCGATTACGCCTGAATTGCGTATTGGTTATGCTTACGATCATGTGATTTCTGATTTGAAAATAACGTCACCATCCTCTCATGAATTCATCATTTTATATGATTTATTTGAGTCGAAAAAAGTTTCACGTTCTCCAAGATTTTTCTAATATTAAATTAATAGTTAATGAAAAAAAATACTCTATTATTGTTTTTTGTGCTGGTTGGTATTTCACTTTCTGCACAAAATAAAGATACTAAGAATGCAGATAAATTGTTTGAAAGCTACGATTATGTCGAAGCCGCTAAAGAATATCTGTCATTAGTTGAAAAAGGAAATTCGGATGCTTATGTAAGTAAGCAACTTGGTGATAGCTATTATTATATGCACAATACCATAGAGTCCGAAAAATGGTATGCCAAAGCGGTACAAACCAATCAAGATCCTGAGACGTATTACAGATATGCCCAGATGTTAAAATCTAATGGCAAATACACGGAAGCAGATGTACAAATGAAAACATTTGCAGCTTTAGTGCCGGACGATCTGAGGGCTAAACAATTCAATAAAAATCCAGATTATCTTTCTGAGTTATTGAATAAAGAAAAGCTTTTTGTTGTGGACAAAATTTCAGTTAATTCAGAAAGATCTGACTTTGGTGCTATTCTTTATGGAGATATACTTTATTTTGCAAGTGCAAGAAATGAAAACAACAAAATATACAGTTGGAATAACGAACCTTTTTTAGATATCTACCAATCTACTTATAATGCTGCCGGAAGCTATTCAGAGCCAGTTGCTGTAGATGAATTAAATAGTAGGTTTCATGAAGGTCCGGTTACAATGACTAAAGATGGTAGTGTGGTTTATTTTTCAAGTGAAAGCTTCAAAGATAAATTATTTGAGAAAGACAAAACACATAAACTGAAGTTTGGTCAAGTGAGTCTTTATAAAGCAGTTAAAGAAAATGGTAAATGGGGTGTTGTTACTTCACTGCCATTCAATAGTAAAAGCTATTCTATGGGTAATCCATCGATAGACAAAGATGGGAAAGTGCTTTATTTTGCGTCTAATATGCCAGGTTCTGTCGGAGGAACTGATATCTGGAAAGTAACTGTAAATAGTGATGGGACATTTGGGGTGCCAGAAAATTTGGGAAATAAAATTAACACAGCTGGTGACGAGAATTTTCCTTTTGTAACTGAAGATGCTATTTTATATTTTTCTTCAAATGGCTTAATGGGTTTTGGAAGTTTAGACGTTTTTTCTGTAGATTTAAATAAAGATGAGGATCCATATAATATTGGAAAACCTGTAAATACTGAGAAAGATGATTTTGCCTTTACATTTAATAAAGAAAAAAATATCGGATATTTATCCAGTAATCGTAGTGGTATAGATCATATTTATAGTTCTATTCCAGTATGTAAAGGGCAAATTCTTAGTGTGGTAAAAAATGCCAAAACTGGAGAACTATTGGCTAATTCAAGAGTTGTTATTTTGGATTCAATGAATACTATTTTAGATACTCAAATATCTAATGATAATGGCGAAGTTCTCTATAAAGTGGAATGTCAAAAACCATATACCATAAAGGTTTTTAAAGATGGTTATGTTTCGAAATCTTTTCCTGTTGCTAAAATTGAAGAGGGGAAAATTACCGTTGACGCTGTAATAGATCCAGTTGAAGTGATTGTTACTGAAACAGAGATTGTTTTGAAACCTATTTATTTCGAATACAATAAAAGTAATATAACGAAGAAAGGAGCAGCAGAACTTGATAAATTAGTTTATGTAATGTCTCAAAATGATAAATTAAGGATTTATGTTAAGTCGCATACTGATTCCAGAGGAACTGATGAATTTAACTTAGATCTTTCTGAGAGAAGAGCAAATTCTACTGTGGCATATATAGTTTCTAAAGGAATTAGTGTTGATAAAGTAATAGGAAAAGGTTTTGGAGAATCAGAATTTAAAGTGGATTGCCAAGATAACTGTACCGATGACGAACATGCCTCAAACAGACGTTCTGAGTTTATGATTGTTAAATAATTCACTTAGATTGTAAATAACAAAAAAACAGGATACCGTTAAGGGTCCTGTTTTTTTGTTTATTATGTTTTTCAGATTTTGTTGAACCTGTTTTTTAATTAACCGTGGATAGTTTCTTGCTTACCATAGTTAGTGATAATGGAAGTTTCAAATTCAATCCATTCCTTCCAACGTTTATCTACATCAATATTGTCAGCATATTTTCTCGCAAAGCCCAAGAAAGTAGTATAATGTCCAGCTTCTGAAATCATAAGGTCTCTATAAAATGTAGCTAGTTCTGGATCTTTTATGTTTTCGGATAGTACTTTAAAGCGTTCACAACTCCTGGCTTCAATCATAGCAGAAAATAACAATCGGTCACAAAGAGCATCTTTTCGGCTGCCATCTTTTTTCATGAATTTGAAAAGTTCATTAACATAATGGTCTTTTCTTTCTCGGCCTAAAGTCAATCCTTTGCTTTTTATTAAATTATGGACCAATTGTAAATGATCTAATTCTTCCTTTGCTATAATCAACATTTCGGTTACTAATTCTTCTAATTCTGAATTGTAAGTAACTAAACTTATTGCGTTTGATGCTGCCTTTTGTTCGCACCAAGCGTGATCAGTCAAAATTTCTTCGATATTTGATTCGACAATATTTACCCAACGTGGGTCTGTGGCTAATTTTAATCCTAACATCTTATTGGAATTTATTTAATGTAAAATTAGTCTTTTCTAACTGATTTTTCTTTGAAATGATGTTATTGCCATCTAAATAGCATTATTTTGCAATCGAAATTATAACAATTATGAATCAGGTTCAAAAGCTCTTAATTATCGGTTTTGTTTGGCCAGAGCCCAATTCATCGGCAGCGGGAGGAAGAATGATGCAATTGATTTCACTTTTCAAAGAGCAGGGTTTTAGTATTACCTATGCAAGTCCTGCTCAAGACAGTGATTTTATGGTGGATTTACAAGAATTCGGAGTTGATAAAAAATCAATTGAGTTAAATAATTCCAATTTTGATATTTTTGTAAAAGAACTGAATCCAACGGTGGTTTTGTTTGATCGCTTTATGATGGAAGAGCAATTTGGTTGGCGTGTTGCTGAAAATTGTTCAGATGCATTGCGAGTTTTAGACACTGAAGACTTGCATTGTTTGCGCATAGCACGGCAGAAAGCATTCAAGGAAAAGCGTCTATTCAATACAAATGATTTGTTTAGTGAAGAGGTTGCGAAACGGGAAATCGCCAGTATTTTACGTTGTGATTTGTCTCTAATGATTTCTGAATTTGAAATGGAACTATTGGAATCTGTTTTTAAAATCGACAAGGTTTTATTGTATTATTTGCCTTTTTTATTGGAACCAGTCGATAGTGCCGAAATTCCGGGATTACCTTCTTTTGAACAACGAAAAGACTTTGTTTTTATCGGAAATTTTCTTCATGAGCCCAATTGGAATGCTGTTCAGTACTTAAAAGAAACGATTTGGCCTTTAATTAAAAGACAATTGCCGGAAGCTGTATTGAATGTTTATGGAGCATATCCTTCTCAAAAAGTACTGCAATTACACCAACCTAAGGAGGGGTTTTTAATTATGGGTCGTGCTAATGAAGCGCAAGAAGTAGTTAAAAGTGCCCGTGTTGTTTTAGCGCCTTTACGTTTTGGCGCGGGTATAAAAGGAAAATTCTTGGAAGCAATGCAATGCGGAACGCCAAGTGTTACGACTTTTATTGGTTCTGAATCAATGCATGGAGATTTGCCTTGGAATGGTTTTATTACGGACGATGCGGGTGATTTTGCGAATGTAGCGGTACGTTTGTATCAAAACAAATTAATCTGGCTAATAGCGCAGCAAAATGGGATGAAAATTATCAATCAACGGTATTTGAAAAAATTATTCGAAGCTGATTTTTCAAAAAAAATTGAATTACTACAAACCGATTTACAAAAACATCGTTTGACTAATTTTATGGGAGCTATGTTGCAACATCATACTTTAAAAAGCACAAAATATATGTCGCGTTGGATTGAGGAAAAGAATAAATAAAAAATCCCGCTATGAAGTGTCATAACGGGATTCCTAATTTATAAATTAATAGATTACGCTAGCATCGTAACTGGGTTTTCTATAAATTGTTTCAATGTTTGTAAAAATTGAGCTCCAGTTGCGCCATCAATTGTTCTGTGATCACAAGCTAAAGATAGCATCATTGTATTTCCTACTACAATTTGTCCATTTTTTACAACCGGTTTTTCTACAATAGCTCCTACTGAAAGGATTGCAGAGTTTGGTTGATTGATGATAGAATTGAATTCAGTAATACCAAACATTCCAAGATTAGAAACTGTAAAAGTACTTCCTTCCATTTCTGTAGGTAATAATTTTTTGTTTTTAGCTCTTCCTGCAAGATCTCTAACGCTTCCGCCAATTTGAGATAAACTCATAGCATCTGTAAATCGCAATACAGGAACCACTAATCCGTCTTCAACAGCTACAGCAACTCCAATATTCACGTGATGGTTGATGATGATAGCATCTTCTCTCCATTGAGAATTTATTTTCGGATGTTTTTTCAATGCTAATGCACAAGCTTTTATCACCATATCGTTAAAAGATACTTTTGTATCTGGAACGCTGTTAATGATAGCTCTTGATTTCATTGCTTCATCCATAGTAACTTCTATTACTAAGTTGTAATGTGGCGCAGTAAATAAAGATTCTGCTAAACGTTTAGCAATGATTTTTCGCATTTGCGAATTCTTGATTTCTTCTGTGAAAACTTCTCCTGCTGGAACAAATGGTTTTGCAGTAGCTACAGTTTCTATTTTCGCTGGTGCAGCACTTGTCTGCGCTGGAGCAGCAGCAGTTTGTGGGGTAAAGTTTTCGATATCGCTTTTTACGATACGTCCGTTTTCACCTGAACCTTTTACTTGTGTTAATTGAATTCCTTTGTCAGTTGCAATTTTCTTAGCCAATGGAGACGCTAAAATTCGTTGTCCATCAGTTGATGCTTCTTGTACAATTGGTTCTGCTGTTTTTTCAGCTGGTGCCGATTTTGCTTCTTCAGTTGTAGCAGGAGCTTGTGGAGCTTCTCCAGTTTTATAATTTTCAGCAATACCGCTAATGTCGGTTCCTTCAGGTCCGATGATAGCTAAAAGACTATCAACAGGCGCTGTATTTCCTTCTTGAATTCCTATGTATAATAGAGTTCCTTCGTTGAAAGATTCGAATTCCATTGTTGCTTTATCTGTTTCGATTTCAGCAAGAATATCGCCTTCAGAAACTTTATCGCCTACTTTTTTCAACCAAGTTGCAACTGTGCCTTCAGTCATTGTATCGCTCAATCGAGGCATAGTAACTACAATTACTCCTTTTGGTAAAGATAAAGCTGCAGGAGCAGTCGTTTCTTCTTTTTTAGCCTCTGGAGCTGTTGCTGTTTCTGTAGCGGCAGGTTTGGCTTCTTCCGTTGCGGGAGCTGTTTTTCCTGCTATTAAAGCAGAAACATCTTCACCTTCATTTCCTATTATTGCTAATAGAGAATCTACCGGTGCAGTTTCTCCTTCTGGGATACCAATATATAAAAGAGTTCCTTCATTGAAAGACTCAAATTCCATTGTTGCTTTATCAGTTTCAATTTCTGCAAGGATATCACCTTCGTTGATTTTGTCTCCTACTTTTTTTAGCCAAGTCGCTACCGTTCCTTCCGTCATCGTATCGCTCAAACGAGGCATTGTTATTATTGTTGCCATAATTGATTTATAGTTTATGAGGTAAAAATGGATAGTTTTCTTGATCGTATACTACGTCGTATAATTGTTGAATTTCAGGATAAGGAGATTCTTCTGCGAATTTCACACATTCTTCCACTAAATCTTTTACTCTTTGGTCAATTGCTTCGATTTCTTCTTCTGTAGCATATTTTTGATCTTTAATTACGTCTAAAACTTGTGTAATTGGATCAATTTTTTTGTATTCTTCTATTTCTTCTTTCGAACGGTATAATTGTGCATCCGACATAGAGTGACCTCTATAACGATATGTTTTCATTTCTAGGAAAGTTGGTCCGTCACCACGACGTGCTCTGTCAATTGCTTCTGTCATTGCTTCAGCAACTTTTACCGGATTCATTCCATCAACTGGTCCGCAAGGCATTTCATATCCTAAACCTAGTTTCCAAATATCTGTATGATTGGCTGTTCTTTCTACAGAAGTTCCCATGGCATAACCGTTGTTTTCAACAATAAAAACCACTGGAAGTTTCCATAACATGGCCATGTTGAAAGATTCATGCAAAGAACCTTGACGAGCAGCACCATCACCAAAATAGGTCATAGTTACCCCGCCTGTTTCAAAATATTTATCTGCAAAAGCCAGTCCTGCTCCTACAGGAATTTGGCCGCCTACAATTCCGTGACCACCATAAAAACGGTGTTCTTTTGAGAAAATATGCATAGAACCACCCATTCCTTTAGATGTTCCGGTAACTTTTCCCATTAGCTCGGCCATTACGCGTCTTGGATCAACACCCATTCCTATTGGTTGAACGTGATTTCGATAAGCGGTAATCATTTTGTCTTTTGTCAAGTCCATGGCGTGTAATGCACCTGCCAGAACGGCTTCTTGACCATTGTATAAGTGTAGAAATCCCCTAACTTTTTGTTGTATGTATAATGCTGCAAGTTTGTCCTCAAACTTTCTCCAAAGCAGCATGTCTTCATACCACTTTAAATAAACTTCTTTTGTAACTTCTTTCATCTGAATTAATTCTTTTGCTAAAGTGTTATTGTATTATCAATTGGTACCATAACGCAAAATAGTTTCCTCCCACAAATTTGCGAATCGCAAAAATAAGACATTCCAACTAAGAAGTAAAATTTATACGCTAGTTTTTGGCTTTTTTACAAGAAGTTTTTGTCAAACATGAAAGGAAGCAAGTTTTTTAGGGATGCTGATTTATAAATTGCACCTGTTTCTCCCATAAAATAGATTTCGATAGGGGTGTCCTGTTTTATTTCATATTCTGCTATTGATTGCCTGCAAGAACCGCATGGAGGAATTGGCATTGTTGTTTTGTTGGTATCTGAAGCTGCTGTTATAGCCATTTTTATAATTTTTGCTTCAGGAAAAATTGCTCCAGCTTGAAAAATTGCGACACGTTCAGCACAAAGACCAGAAGGATATGCAGCATTTTCCTGGTTTGAACCCAGTACAATCTTTCCATTGTCTAAAAGAATGGCAGTGCCTACTCGAAATTTTGAGTAGGGAGCGTACGCTTTCTTTCTAATGGCTACAGCCTGCCCCATTAAGCTGTAAATATCATTTGGCAAATCTTCAAGAGAATCAAAAACAGAAAATTCTGTTGTAATGGTAATTTTTTTCATTCTTTTTACAGGAAAAAAAATCCAAATTTCAACGATATGAAATTTGGATTTGGAGTTTATATTTTAAAATTTACTTTAACTAATATTCGTCATACTTGTCACCAAAATTAAAAGTAAGTGAAAATCTAAGCGTGTTCTCCAAAGGGTTTTTTACTTTCGATGCCGAGAATAAATACGATACATCCACTTTTACAATATTATATTTAAATCCTGCTCCTAGAGAGAAAAATTCTCTGGCACCTTTTTCTGGGCTTTCATGAAAATACCCCAAGCGCATAGCAAATGAATCTTGATATAAGTATTCGGCACCTACTGCATAAGTGAATTCTTTTAATTCTTCGCTGAAACCATCTGGAGCATCCCCAAATGATTTAAATACACCTGAAACCCATCCGACAGAGCGATAATTTTCATTGTTTTCTGCTCTTTCCTCTGCCGTTACATCTCCGTCTCCATTTAAATCCGGATTTTGTGGAGTTGGTACCAATAATTTATTGAATTCAAGATTTAAAGCTACTTTACTGTAATCATCTAGTATGAAATCAAATCCAGTACCTATTTTTAAATTGGCGGGTAAAAAATTATTACTAAATTCATCATTATCATAACTTATTTTTGGACCTAAATTTTGAATATTAAATCCCGCTCTCCATCTTCCGTTAAATTCGCTATACGCTATTTCTTCTGATTGATAGAAACCTGCTATGTCAACTGCAAACGAACTTGCTGGTGAAGCATCACCATTATCGGTTGCGACTTTTAGACTGGAATGGATGTAGCGACCGGCAACTGCCATAGAGAATCTTTCGCTTAATTTTAATGAATAAGAGCCGTCTAGGGCAAATTCATTTGGAGAAACTATTCTTGGTACTTCATCAGCATTGCCAGTTTCACGTAATTCTATTTCGCCTAAACCAAAATAGCGTAAGCTTCCTGCAAATGCACTTCGTTCGTTAAGCTTGTTGTAATAGGTTAATTGTCCTAATGAAATGTCGTTAACTAAATCAGTAAGATATGGAGTGTAGCTAATGGAAAAACCTTGTTTGTCAATAGCAAAAGCGTATTTTGCCGGATTCCATTGTTGTGAAAAAGCATCGGTAGATGATGCAACACCAATGTCAGCCATACCTGCAGCTCTCGCGTCTGCTGAAACTAATAAAAACGGAACTCCTGTAGTTATAACTCTATCCTGCGCTTTAGCAAGTGAGACAATAAATAAACAGATAAAAACCGACGTAATTTTTTTCATTATTGTAAGAATATTGATTAAACAAATATAGTATATTATTAAAGTATTACAAGTTTTTCAAACTTTTCGGTTTTTTTATTTGTTAAGTTTGATTTTACCGTAAGTTTATAAACATAGACACCTTTTCCTATTTTACTGCCAAAATCATCTTTACCATCCCAAGTGATTTCTTTTGATAAAAACCCTTCGGTTGAAATGATTTGATTTTTCGTCCAAACCACTTTTCCTGTTATTGTCATAACTTGAACCTGTACCTCTAATGGTTCATACGGTCTATTGTGCGTGAACCAAAACTCAGTATAATTGACAAATGGGTTAGGGTAGTTCAATACATGTGTTAATGTTAATGTTTCGTCACCAACTACTACAAACTGAATTTCGGTTAGTATTGGGTTGTTATATACATCCCAGGCTTTGAACGTAATAGTGTGTAATCCCACTGATAAATCACGTAGCGGAAACCGGACTGTTCCATTTGTATAGTCGTCTAATTTTGTTTGGTAATAATCATTTAAAATGTAAGGATTATTCACATCGCCATCTAATATTGCAACAATGTCATGACCAATTCCACTGGCTGTATTTATACCATTTTCATCTTCAAGAAAAGCAAGCAGGAAAGGCGATTCATTAGTTGTGCCCCCCGAAACAAAAGTTTCGTCATTCATATATAACTTCACTCTTGGACTTATATTGTCCGCAACTGCATTTTCGTTAATTCCCCCCACTTTTATACTAGTGTTATAGCCCGTTTCATTTTCTAATATTTGATTTTTTTTTGCGTAAAAACTGATTCTGCCATTGGCTAATGGAATTCTAATATCTCTTGGAACAACAAAGCTAAATTCAAATTTTCCATTGGTAATGGATGCATTTCCTCTAAAAATAGTTTCACCTAAAACATTAAAATTTATTGGCGTGCTATTTCCATCGTTATTGAATGTAGTTCTTGAAATAATCTTGTCAAAAATAGTGGTGGAAACCTCGCCATTGTAGTTCGTTAGCAAGTTGTTGTTTTCGTCCGTAATTTCTCCGGTCAATTTAATCTTTGCTAATGATTTGAAATCATCAATAGGTTGAGAAATGGAAATATCATTTACTTTGGTGAGATTTATTTTAGGTTTGGATATGGCCAGCATTAATGCAGGATCGCCAATATAAAAAACGACGTTAGTCGCAGAGTTTGGATTACTGTTTTTGGAAATTCTTAGTGCTTCCGCAATAGAAGTGTATTGGTTAGATCCAAAGGATAATAAGTTTTTAGAAAGTATGTCGTTGAAATTTTCGGCACTATATTGTCCTATTGATCGTGTTGTAGTAATCATTGCAATAGCTCCTCCCTTTGGATTCCAATAGGTATATTCGCCCGCAGTTGGTCTGGAAGGATTGTCAAAACGAGAGAACTCGCAAGTGATTGTTATGAATAATGGATATTTGTATTGATTGCTTAAGTTTTGACCATCTGATTTTTCCCAAATGCGTTCACTGGATAAACCATCTTCTCCGCCATGTCCCAAATAATTAAATACTAAAGCTCCTTTTTCGAAAGCATTAAAAAAATCTGTTCTCGCCTTAGGATATCTGAAGCCTCCTGCTGAAGCTTCCTGGACGTAGGAGTCTAATATTATTTTATTGATATTCAAAAATGGTTTCTCGGAAGCTATGACATCAGCTAAATTATTTTGTCTGCTTTGTAAACTTGCGTCCGAAGATTGATCTGAGTCATCAGAAACTAGGACGAAATTATTTCTCCAGCTTCCATATGATTTTAAATCATGGTATTCTATAACTTTATTAACCATTTCATCCGCTTGCTTGGTGTCGTTTATCAGCATTCTTCCTACTGCAATATCGATTCCTCCAAAATAAGAGATAATATTTCCTTCATTAGAATCCATTAAACCATAAAAATCATCAGAAGCAAAGGAAGCTTCGCCTGATGTATTACTCCTTAATGAATGATAGATAGGGACAATATTACTGTTGTTGACTACTCGGTTTTTAAAATCATAGGATGCGTCGCCAAAAAGATTTACATATTTTATTTTTTTTTCAGGTGTTGATGCATTGTCATAGATGTATTTTACACAATTTCTGATGGCAGAAATATCCTGTTTTCCTGAGGAGAATTCTTGGTAAACAGATTCAAGAGAAATCACTTTTACATTCAGATTGGAATTTGTGCGATGAAAACTGGCTAGTTTCTCTGCTTGTGTTGTTAAGAAACTCGGAGTTATAATTACGTAATCTATATCTTGAAATTGACCTTGAGCATTTTTAAAAAGTGTTCCTTTTAAGTTTTGATTGGCAATTTTTGTTTTATTGTCTTTTAAAGGGGTGAAATAGTCTGCAGCATCAATGGCGATGTATTTTCTGAGGTCACCCAGATTTGCTTTAAAAGTGAATGAGCTTTGATTTGAATTTTCGATTTTAGTTACATTATACAAATCAGTTACGTCCCAAACTTGTGAAATAGCGGTAGCATCAGAAAGGGTATAGCTTACAATCCCCAGACTTGAATTTGATAAATCGTATTGAAAATGAAATTGCTTTCCGTAACCTTGAAGTTTTCTTTTGGCAATAAGCCGAATATTATCCAAATACCCTTTTGAACCAGGAACGCCGTTGTTATTATAGGTTAATTTTATTTTTACATTTTCAGAACTGCTAAAAGAGGTGTTGTTTGGTAAAAAGCCCAAGTTGAATTCAATGTCGGAATTGAGATTTAATGATGGAAAAGAAATGTTTCCTATTTCCTGGCCATTTGCAGCTATTTTGAAGGAAGTAGGAGTGAAAGCAGCAGCAGCTGTTGTTGCCAAGAGTTTTATGGGCGTTGTTGAATCGTAGTTTGGGAAATTAAACTCAAATTCCTGTTCTTGGTTGATATCAAACGATTCGCCGAACCATTGGCGTCCAAGATGTGCGATATTTACAAGATCTAATTCATGGTATTGGTGGTCATCAAACGTATTTAATGTTACCGAGCTATTTCCGCTAGGCTGCGTCATTTGTGGAATTCTTTTTCCATTATCTCCTTGAACTGTTATGTGATAATAGGATTTTGTAGCGTATAAATTATTAAAGGTCTGGCTTTCATTGTTCCAAGTGTCAAGGCCTTCGCCATAAAACAAGATAAAATCGTCATTATCAAAAATGCCGTCACTTTCTCCAATAATTTGAATAGCGTTTTCGGTTAAATCTTGAGGATAGTAGATGCTGTTTAATAACGGTAACATTTTTCCGCCATTGCCATAAATTTTTATTTTCTTGGGGTTTATACTGCTCATGTTGATTCCTAATTGCTGCAAAAAACTTTTAGAAATTTTATAGACGCCTGATTTTTCAATATAAAATTGATACCAATCCCCAGAAGCTAAAATGGAATTATAAACAACGCTTGTGCTCTTGTCGGATTGTGAAATTTTTGAAGTGTTGCTTTTTATGCTGTAAGAAAATGATTTGATTCGTTTGTATCCAAAGTCATCTTTTACAATTGGTGATAAGGAAAGAAAAGCCTGCTTAATAGCTCTGGAGTTATTGATTTTTAAGGAGGTATTCGGAGTTTTTGGTATGTTTTCCAAAGCCAATTCGCCAAGTTGAGAAATTAGAATTGGTTCGTATACAACATTTGAAATTTGCAAGTCATTTTCATTAAAATCAGCTGACTCTGATATTGGTAGCGTATAAAATATTGCTTTTTTTGAAACATCAAAATAATAGCTATTCCCAGCAAATTGAGGAACATTAATTTTATAATTTCCAAAATAAATTTCTTTTTTTTCTAACCATTCTAAGGACACATCTCCTTTAATTTGAGTAAAAGAAACAAAAGGAATTAGGAATAAATAAACCAAAAGTATTTTTCTCATTATTTTTTTAAACTGGATAGATAGTGAATTATTATTAATGAGTAAAAATAAATCATTTAGTGTGATAGTAAATAATAAATATTATAAATTTGCGTTTCTATTGTATATTTTCTGATAAAATACAGCGGATTAAATTTATTAAAAAAGGACGTTGCAGGTTAATGGTTAATTATTATATTGCGGCACTTAAATTATTACCTAATAAAGAGTATGAAAGTAAACAAAATTATGGCTTTACGATTGATGATATCTATGATGTTGATTGTAGGTCTAGCGAGTTGCAGCAAAAAGTCTAGCTCAAAAAACGCATCACGAGCTACTGGCTGGAATGTGGACGGTAAAAAAGCTTCAGGAGCCCAAAAGCAAGTAGCTGGACCAGGTTTGGTTTTTGTTGAAGGCGGGACATTTACAATGGGTAAAGTTGAAGATGATGTTATGCATGACTGGAATAATACTCCGACACAGCAGCATGTTCAGTCTTTTTATATGGATGAAACTGAAGTTACAAACTTTATGTATTTAGAGTATTTGGATTATTTGAAAAAAGTGTTTCCTCCAACGGAAGAAAATTACAAAAATATATACGAAGGTGCCTCACCAGATACTTTGGTTTGGAGAAACAGATTAGGTTATAATGAAACAATGACCAATAATTATTTGAGACATCCATCTTATGCAAATTATCCTGTCGTTGGGGTAAATTGGATTCAAGCGGTAGAGTTTAGCAAATGGAGAACTGACCGTGTGAATGAAGCTCTTTTAGAAAAAAATGGTTACCTTAAGAAAAATGCTAAAACGGAAGATGTAACAGCCGAAAGTTCTTTTAGTACTGAAACCTATTTGAATAGTCCAACACTAACTTATGGTGGAAATGAGGAAATCGTTTTAAAAGGAGGAAGAGGTGGTAAAAAAGCACCAAAAGCAGGAAAAGACGGTAAGGTTACAGAGCAAAAAAATGTTTATGCACAACGTTCTTCTGGAATTATACTTCCAGAATACAGACTTCCTACCGAAGCTGAATGGGAGTACGCAGCAGCAGCTGATGTTGGTCAAAGAGAATACAACATTTATAAAGGTCAGAAAAAATATCCTTGGTCAGGTAGTTATACTCGTTCAGGAAAAAGACAAAGCAAAGGAGATCAATTAGCCAATTTCAAACAAGGAAATGGAGATTATGGTGGAATTGCAGGTTGGTCTGATGATGGTGCTGATATTACTAATGAAGTTAAAAAATATCCTGCAAATGATTTTGGACTATATGATATGGCAGGAAATGTAGCCGAGTGGGTACAAGATGTTTACAGACCTATTATTGATAATGAATCGAATGATTTTAATTATTTCAGAGGTAATTTATATACCAAAAATAAAATTGGATCAGACGGAAAAGTTGAAATTGTTACAAAAGAGAATATGAAATATGACACTTTGAGTAATGGTAAAATAGTTGCCAGAAACTTTCCGGGTCAGATTGCTCAGGTTCCAGTTGATGAACAAGAGACTTATTTGAGACAAAATTTTGATAAAAGTGATAATATCAATTACAGAGACGGTGATAAACAATCTACCAGATATTATAACTTCGGATCTTCTGAATCAGATGATGACAAAGATAAAGACGAGAAAATCATGTACAATTCACCTAAGCACAATGTTACTACAGACAGTTTAGGAAAAATGGTGAGAAAGTACGATAAGTCAAGTAAAAGAACCACTTTGATAAATGACGAAGTAAGAGTTTATAAGGGAGGATCTTGGAGAGACAGAGCGTATTGGTTAGATCCTGCACAAAGAAGATATTTTCCTCAAGATATGGCTACTGATTACATTGGTTTCAGATGTGCCATGTCAAGAGTTGGTCCAAAAGCAGATAAGAAAAAATCAGCCAGAAATTAATTTTAATATAAAATAGCAATAAAAGCCCTTTGATTAGGGCTTTTATTTTTTTAAATCGTTTCAAATGGATATTAATTACATTCATAGTTTATTTTTAAAATGTAAATCGGTTTCGATAGACACACGTAAGATTGAGTTAAATTCATTATTTGTTGCCATAAAAGGAGAACGTTTTGATGCCAATACATTTGCTAAGGAAGCATTAGAAAAAGGTGCTTCTTATGTGATAATTGATGATGAGTCTTATTTTATTGACCAAAGAACTATTTTGGTTGATGATAGTTTAACAGCACTGCAAAATCTGGCTAAATTTCATCGTGAATATTTGAAATTACCTATAATTGCGCTTACGGGAAGTAATGGAAAAACAACTACCAAAGAACTAATCCATGTTGTTCTTTCTAAAAAATTCAATACCAAAGCGACAGTTGGAAACCTAAACAATCACATTGGAGTTCCATTGACATTGCTTTCGTTTACTTCAGAAACAGAAATTGGAATAGTTGAGATGGGAGCGAATCACAAAAAAGAAATTGAATTTCTGTGTGATTTAGCAAAGCCTGATTATGGTTATATCACTAATTTTGGAAAAGCACATTTAGAAGGTTTTGGCGGTGTTGAAGGAGTGATTGAAGGGAAAAGTGAAATGTATCAATACCTTTCGGCAAATAATAAGCTCGCTTTCATAAATTTGGAAGACCCAATTCAAGTTGAGAAATCAATGTCCTTAAAGGCTTATTCTTTTGGTGTAAATAAAACAAATGCGGATGTAGATATTATATCGATTAAAGCAAATCCATTTGTAGTAATAAGTTATTCTAATCTAACTATTTCAACTCATTTAATTGGCTTATACAATGCGAATAACATCAATGCAGCTCTAACTATTGGAAAGTATTTTAGTATTGACGATGTCGCAATAAAAGAAGCTTTGGAAAGCTATGTGCCTGAAAATAATAGATCGCAACTATTAACAAAAGGAACAAATCAAATTATTCTTGATGCCTATAATGCTAATCCTAGTAGTATGGCTGTTGCTATTGAGAATTTTATACAATTGGATAGTCCCAATAAGATTATGATATTGGGGGATATGTTTGAGCTGGGTCAAGAAAGTCAACAAGAGCATCAGGCAATTGTGGCAATGCTTTTAAATGAGGAAGGAGTAAAATGTTATTTTGTTGGTTCTTCATTTTATACCAATAGAATTGATGGAAATCATTTTTATTTTTATGAGACATTTGAAGCGCTGGCAAGTCATTTAAAAGAGACTAAAATTGAGAATAGTACTATATTGATAAAAGGTTCCAGAGGTATGGCATTAGAACGGACATTGGATTTCTTATCGTAAATCCTTTGATGAAATTGAACTAAAAAGGCCATCATTTAATTTTTGATGGCCTTTTTTATAAATTAAATACTCATTAAAAATCCAATTAGATTTTCTTTCTTATTCAATTCTAATTTCTTCCTTAATCGGTAACGTGCTAATTCAACACCTCCGTTTGAAATATTCATGATTTCGGCAATTTCTTTTGTTGACATGTTCATCAATAAATAGGTTGATAAATCTAATTCTCGTGGAGAAATTGTTGGATATTTTTCTTTCAATCTTTTTAGAAAATCAAAATGGACATTCTTAATGTGTTTTTCTAAATCTTTCCAGCTTTTGTCTGCATTTACTTCCTTCGTAATACTTTTGTTCAGTTTTGTAAATTGGAATTTGGTGGACTCATCAAAGGATTCTACATTAATATCTTTTAGTTTATAGATAATTCCATTCAGGATTTTATTTTTCTTTACAACTTGTAAAGAATTGTTTACTAGCTCTTTGTCTTTTGCTAAAATTTTAATTTGAAGCTTATCATTTTTTAATTTTTCAATTTCTTTTTCCAGCTCGTATTGTTCTTGCCTAATTTTTGATTCTTTTTCCAAATAGAGCCTTCTTTGTTCAATAGTTTCATAGTATTTGTTTTTTCGTATTTTGGTTTTTATTCGTTTTCTAATAAAATATACAGAAGCGATAACAAGTGAAATATAAAATAAATACGCTAAAAAATGTCTGTACCAAGGAGGAGAAATGCAGAAATTTAATGTGGTTTGTTCCGATTGTTTACCATAATTAGTTCTGGCTTTTAACTTCATAGTGTAATCGCCTTCTCTTAGATTGGTGTATTCTTTAATGACATTTGTAGACCAATTGCTCCATTGGTTATCAAAACCCTCCAGCTGATAAGAAAATTCAAGATTCTCAAGATTTTCATACGAAGGAGATGAAAAAGTGAATTTTACATGATTAGAAGCATATGGAATTTTATAATTATCCAATGCTTTTTGGCCATTTCCTAAAACTATGGTGTCTCCGGGGAACGAAAAGCCTCTTATATAGGCTTTTGGTTTTGCTTCGTAATTGGTTAATAAATTAGAATCATAATGAGCTAATCCATCTGTTAAACCAATGAATGTATCATTAGGGCCAGTCGTATTTATGGATAGATTATTGTATACTATATTACCGGTAAGTTTTGAAAAGGGAGACACAATATTTTTGTAATTACCCGTTTTGGTTTTCATTAGGACACCTAATGATTCACCAAAAATGTACCAAATGTTTCCATATTTATCTTGAGTTAAAGTGTTTATTTCTGGAACATTAGCAAATAAATCACTCATTTTTTTATCTTCAAAAAATAAATTTTGTTCGTAGGAATAGTTATAAAAGTGATTGTTTGTTTGAAAATAGACCTTGTTTTCCAACTGTTGTATATTTCCAATTCCTTTTACAGTTTCCGACAAATCTTGATATGTTTTTATAGATTCGAACCTTTTCAGGTCGTTACTTAATGTCATTCTATAGGCTAAGTTGTCTTTTTTTATCCAAATGTTTTTTCCTTCCATTTCAAATGATCCGGATGACTTAGAAAAGCCTTCAATTCTATTTTTAAATTGCCAACCGTTTGGTGTTTTTTCAAATATTGAAAAGCCATTATAATTGGAGCCAATTAAATAATTTGGATGATTGGGAATTTGCATAAATTTCCAATAGCCTATGTTGTCCAATATTTTTATAGTTTTTGCACCCGCAATCAATAGCGCTCCTGTGTTGTGTGAACAAAACAATTGGTCGTCAATCACTTGTATGTTCCATGCTTGTCCGGTAGTTCCTTCTACTAGTTTAAAAGTATCTTCTTTGGTTGAATTATTCCAAGAATGATAAAAAACACCTTGATTAGTAGCTACGTATAGATTCCCTTTATGCAATGCGGTGCCATAAACAGTACTTAGATTGTAACTAAATCCAAAATAAGTAAAAGGAGAGTTTTCATTCACAAAAGAGATTCCGTTATCAAGGCCTAGCCAAAGATTGTTTTTGCTGTCAACAAAAGAGGTGAGAACGGTATTGTTTTGCAACCCTTTTGTGCGGTTGATATGTTGAATAATTTTCCCATTTAAATCACATACAATTATCCCCTCTAAAACGGAATTGAGTACAATGAATTTATCTTTTATTACTACACCACCAAGTGAACTATTCTTTCTAATGAAGACATTCGCTTCGGTATCCCAAGGGATTATTTTTTTATTGTCATAAATAAAAAGACCTTTATTTAAAGTAGCGATTAGCAGCTTATTTTCAGGCAAGGAAAACATACTCCAGATTTCTGTGTTATTTAAAATGGCAGTATTTTTTAGCTGGAATAGTTTTCCGTTTTTGTACTCCAATATTCCCATTGAAATATCTTGGATATAGATGTGGTTTTTTACTTGAAATGAGAATTGGAATCTTTTAGGGGCTTCAAGGATTTTAATTTTTTTGTTTTTGAAGATGTACGTTCTTTCAAATGATTGAAAAATGACTTCATCATTATGAATGTGTATTTTCCAGATAAAATCCATCAGTTTGAGATTACTCTTGTTTATTGTTTTTGATAATGAAAAATAAACCAGTTTCCCTTTAGCATTAGATTTAAAATAGCCAAATTCACTGTAACCTCCCACGAAAATTTTCCCTGAATTATCAATTTTTACACATCGTACAGCTATAGAGTTTGGGATATTGTACTTTCTCCATGATGAGCCATCAAATTGAAAGAGACCGTTGTTGTTAGCAAAATATAAATTACCGTTTTTATCTTGGTCAATATCCCAATTTTGAGTGCCTCCTTTATAATCGGAGCGTTTATAATTTTGAATATCTGGAAGACCAATGTTTTTAACCTGGCTACAGAGTGCTGTGGTTACTAATAAAATTAGAAGATGGAATTTTGTGAATCTCATGATTAAATTCTAAATGTAATGAATTGATTATTATTTAAAAAGACTTCAGTTTCTACTCCTGAATAATATAAAGTAGTGTTGCTTTTAGTTGAATTTTGATAAAAAAAGGAGGTATTCATATATTTTATAAATGTAGTGGTTTTTTTTTAAATTAACATTTGTATAACAGTGTAAAATAAAATTAAATAATTTATAATGAGATTGTTATGTGTGTTTTGATGTGTTTTTGTCAAGTAATAAAAATGACTTTGATGTGTTTTTGTAAGGAAAGATAAATAAGAATATAGAAAAAATAAATATAATATTGCTTCAAATTACTAATTAATTAACCAAAATTTTTAGAAATATGAAATTTACAAAACTGTTCATTTTTTGTCTTTTATCTATTCTATTCTCAGTTTATGCACAAGCACAAGATGTTACTGTAAACGGAAAAGTATATGACGAAAACGGGCTGCCTATCCCAGGAGTAAGCGTTTTAATTAAAGGAACTTCCAAAGCTACGGCTACGGATTTTGATGGGAACTATCAAATTAAGACCGATTCCAAAGGTACTTTAGAGTTCAGCTATTTAGGTTATATTACCGCAAAGGAACCTATTAATGGAAGAAGTCGAGTTGATGTTAAACTTAAACCTTCAACAGAAAGCTTACAAGAAGTTGTCGTTGTAGGTTATGGAACTCAAAAGAAAAGTGTTGTTACTGGTGCAATATCCAGTGTAAAAGCAAAAGATCTTGAGAAAGTACCAAATGGTCGTATCGAGCAAGCTTTACAAGGTAGAGTTTCTGGTGTTACTATTGCTGCCAGTTCTGGGCAACCAGGTTCTGGATCCACAATCCGTGTCAGAGGGGTAACTACTTTTGGCGATGGTGGTAATAACCCTCTTTGGGTTGTTGACGGTGTTGTTGTAGATGGTGGTGGAATAGGATTCCTTAATCAATCTGACATAGAGTCGATTGAAGTGCTTAAGGATGCTGCTTCTGCTGCAATTTACGGTACGCGTGCTGCAACAGGAGTAATTTTGGTTACAACCAAAAAAGGAAAATCTGGAAAAATTTCTGTGAACTACAATGGTTTTTCAGGGGTTTCATCACCAGAAAAAACTTTAAATTTACTGAACGCCACACAATATGGTGCTTTGCTAAATGAAAAATCAGTTGCTGCCGGCGGACCTGCTATATTCCCTAATTTATCTGCTTTAGGTGTTGGTACAGATTGGCAAAAAGCGATTTTTAACACAAGTGCTTTCCGTTATTCTCATGAATTGAGTATCAGTGGGGGAACTGATGTTTCTAATTTTTATGCTTCTTTTGGACTTCAAGAACAAGAAGGAATAGTTTCAACAGAAATTTCAAATTATAGCAAAAAGAATTTCCGTTTAAACTCAACACATAAAATATCTAAAGTATTTACTTTCGGACAGACTTTAGGTTTTTCGAGACAAAAAACAATTGGTATTGGAAATACAAATAGTGAGTTTGGTGGACCGTTAAGTTCAGCAATCAACTTGGATCCAACTACTCCTTTGATAGAAACGGATCCTGTAAAAGCTAATAATGCGCCTTACAGTACGAATCCTGTAATTCGCGATGCAAATGGAAATCCTTATGGAATCTCAAGTTTAGTTGGTCAAGAAATGACGAATCCCTTGGCTTATGCCAAAACAAGATTAGGAAGTTATGGAACTTCAGATGACATTGTTGGTAACGCATATATTGAAGCGGCTATAACAAGTCATATAAAAGTGAGATCAACTTTTGGTGCAAAATTAGCAACATGGGGAGGTCAAGGATTCACACCTGTTTTCTATTTAAGTGCAACTTCAAATGTGCTAAAAAATAACTACAGTAAATATGAAAACAAAAGTTTTGCGTGGAATGTTGAAAACATATTGACGTACACAAATCAATTTGGAGATCATAACTTAACAGTTTTATTAGGTCAGGGATCTTATGTTGATAATATTGGCGGAGGTCTAGGTGCTACATTATTTGGATTGCCAGTGACAAGTTATAAAGATGCTTCTTTTAACTTTGATATCCCACAATCTGACAGAAGTAGTTACACTTACGATTCTACTCATCATAAATTGAATTCTTTATTTTCACGTGTGAATTACGATTATAAAGAGAAATATTTATTTACAGGGATTATTCGTCGTGATGGTTCCTCTCGTTTCGGAGGTAATAATAAATTTGGAATATTTCCATCGTTTAATTTAGGATGGGTTTTAACCAAAGAAGATTTTTGGAAAGAAAGCAAAGTACTTAATACTTTTAAAATAAGAGGTGGTTATGGAGTTGTTGGGAATGATGCCATACCAGATTTTAGATACCTTTCTTTAGTTGAAGGAGGTTATAATTATTCTTTTGGAAATTCAGGGGCAATCACTACTGGTTATGCTAACCTTACACTTGATAATCCGGATTTGAGATGGGAGGAAACTTCTCAGGGAAATGTTGGTTTCGAATCGAAACTTTTTAATGACATAAGCCTTACTGTAGATTTATACAAAAAATCAACCAAAGGGATTTTGCGTCCAATAAATATTCCAGGTTATGTAGGTGTTACGGCAAGTCCAATAGGGAATGTAGCCGATATGGATAATAAAGGAATCGAGGTTGAATTAGGATATAAAAAGACTTTTGGTGACTTTAATTTTTCTGCAAATGGTAACGTTGCTTACTTAGAAAATAAAGTCACTTATGTAGCAACTGATTCCGATTATATTCCTGGAGATGCTTCTTTCCAATCTATGGGACAAGTGACAAGAACGCAAGTAGGACAATCCTATAATTCATTTTACGGATTTAGAACAGCAGGTATTTTTCAAAATCAAGCGGAAATTAATGCTTACACGAATTCATCAGGAGGCTTAATTCAGCCAACTGCACGTCCTGGAGATTTCCGTTGGGTTGATACTGACGGTAATGGTTCAATTGGTGATGATGACAAACAATTTTTGGGAAGTAATATTCCAAAATACACTTTTGGTTTGACATTAAATTTAGATTATAAAAACTTCGATTTGATGGCATTTGCTCAGGGAGCAGCGGGGAATAAAATTTTCCAAGGCTTGCGTAGACTTGATGTAGGAAATGCAAACTATCAAACAATTGCTTTGAGCAGATGGACAGGTGAAGGAACTTCAAATGATTTTCCTAGACTAACTAATGATGATACCAATGGAAATTTTGGAAAAATGTCAGATTTCTATTTAGAAGACGGAGATTATCTTAGACTGAAATTAGTTCAACTTGGATATTCATTGCCTAGTAGTGTGGTGAGTAAAATTGGAGCCAATAAAGTACGCTTTTATTTAACTGCCGAAAACTTATTGACTATAACTAAATACACGGGTTATGATCCTGAAATTGGTGGAGGTGTATTCGGGATAGACAAAGGGATTTATCCACAAGCAAGAACATTTATGCTTGGAGCTAATTTACAATTTTAATACAATCAAGAATTATGAAAACGATAAAATTTAAATATTTATTTATTGCAGCGGCTGTGGTTTCATTCGGTTCCTGTACTGAAGAATTTGTAGATGTAACACCTAAAGGGTCATTTCTTTCGGATAATTATTATGCGAATCAAGACCAAGCAACTGCAGCTCTGGTAGGAGTTTATGATGCCATTAGAAAAAACACAGGTGGATTTGAAAACATGGTGGGAATGATGAATGCTGGTTCAGATGATCATTTTGCCGGTGGAGGTGGTTCTACAGATGGAGCAGGAATTCAAGGTTTTTCTACGCATACCCTTACAGGTACAATAGTTCCCGGAAGTTTTTGGAATGATCATTACCAAGGGATTTTTAGAGCAAACACTTTGTTGTTGAAATTACCGGGTGTTGCAATGCCAGATGATGTGAAAGCGCGATTTTCCGGAGAATCAAAAGCTTTAAGAGCGATGTATTACTTCAACTTGGTTAGATTGTTCAAGAATGTTCCATTATTGTTAGATCCCTTGACCGCTACCAATATGTATGAAGTTGAGCAAGCAACATCAGAAGCGGTGTATGCTCAAATAGAAAAAGATTTAATTGAAGCAATAGGTACTTTACCAACAACTGTTCCTGCTGATACAGAATCTGGACGTCTTACAAAAGGGGCTGCACAAGCCTTGCTTGGAAAAGTCTATTTACAAGAAGGTAAAAAGACGGAAGCTGCAGCTATTCTAGCTTTGGTGAATGGTACGCCGGGTGGAACAAATCAATATGGAAATCGATTGTTGACTAATTTTAGTGATTTATGGGTAGTTTCTAATAAGTTTAATACGGAGTCACTTATTGAAGTTTCCCATACCAGTGCCGGTAATTCTGACTGGGGATTCTGGGGTTCAGGTAGAGACGAAGGAAATTCATTGAATGTAATGATAGGCCCTAGAAGTTATTCAAGACCTTCAGGTTCTACAGCGCCTGATTTACCATCAGGATGGAGTTTTAATGTTGTTACTCAAGATTTATATGATGCCATAAAGTTAGATCCTAGGTTTGGAGCTACAATATTAGATTTGAAAGCTTTGAAAGCTGCCGGTAAAGCAGATTATATTGGAGGATATCAAGATACAGGCTATTTCTTAAACAAATTCCTTCCTCGAAAAGAAGATGTTAGAACTGGTGGTGGAGCAGCAGAATTGAATTACAGACAAAATTCTTATATCATTAGATTAGCGGATACTTATTTAATGGAAGCTGAAGCATTAGGTTCAGGAGCAAGAGCTCAAGCTTTACTTGATGCAGTTAGATCAAGAGTTGGTTTGCCCTCTATTCCGGTTACACTAGCAGCCATTAAAAATGAAAGAAGAATGGAACTTGCAGGGGAAGGACACCGATTTTTTGATCTAGTTCGATGGGGTGATGCAGCTACTAAGTTATCAAACAGAGGTTTTGTTGCCGGTAAAGATGAAATTTTCCCAATACCAATAAGAGAACTTCAAGGAACCAAATTGAAACAAAACCCTGGCTATAATTAATAAAAGATAAAATTATGAAAAAGATAAAATTAATTTTCAGCTTTATACTGGTACTGTTTGTAGCTATAAGTTGTACGGTGGAGGGAATCAGTGATGATACGGCTCTTTTAGGCACAGAATCATCTGCTAATCTTAATAAGATATTTGATATCAGTACGGATAATTCGGGAAAAGTAATAATAACTCCAACAGCAGATGGGGCAATTTCTTTCAAAGTAGAATATGGTCACGGAACCGTATCGTCAGTTACAGTGCAACCCGGAGCTAGTACAACCCATATTTATCCAGAAGGAAAATATACGGTAAAAATTACTGCTACATCAATTTCTGGAGCGACTACTGAGCAAACATTTCCGTTAGATGTTGTGTATAGAGCACCAGAAAACGTAGCTGTTACTTTAAATAAAAACATTCACAATTTAAAAGTAAAAGCCAAAGCAGATTATGCAAAATCGTATTTAGTTTATTTTGGGGATGTTCCTAATGAAGTTGGTACGCCATTATCTACTGATGGAGAAGTTTCTCATGATTATGCAGTTGCCGGAACTTATAATGTAAAAGTTGTTGCGTTAAGCGGAGGTGCTGCCAAAACGGAAAAAACGACACCAACAATTATTTACGATGCTTACGGGTTACCAATTACCTATGAATTAGCGACTCAAAATTATGGAGTTGGTGGAACTTTTGGTGGAATTTCAACAGCAGTAGTAGCAAATCCTTTTCCAATAGGATTAAACACTAGCGCAACTGTTTGGAAATACACAAAAACGACAGGAGCAGAAACTTGGAGTGGGACTTATTCTCCTTTAGATTCTCCAATAGATTTTGCTACAGGAAATAAAATCAAATTATTGATGTATGCAACAGAAGTTGGTAAAAGTCTAAATGTAGAATTAGAATGGGCTGTTGGCGGAACACCTACAAATGGTGTTGCTGTTTTAAAAGTAGCCAATACTGTAGCCAATTCTTGGCAAGAATTAGTATTTGATTTCAGTACAATTGCAGCAATTCCGGCTAATGCCAAATTTACTCAACTTGTATTTAGGTACGATGATTCAGCAAAAGGGTCAGGAGAAGTAATTTACATAGACAATATTAGATTAACTAATTAAAAAAAATATGAAAACAAATATCAAATATATTTTAGGGCTTTTCATAGTAGCACTAACATTTATTAGTTGCAACGAAGAAGAATATAGTTTGGGCGAATTGTCGGCACCTGCAAATGTTGTAATAAATGCTGAGGTTGTCGGAGTAGATGCAGCGCATCCAAATGGTGATGGCTCTGGAAGCGTAAAAATTTCTGTAACAGGAGACAATGCTCTTTCGTATAAAATTGATTATGATGCTAATACTCCATTGGATTTAGTGTATTTACCAACGGGTATGACCACTAAAAAATACACTTCTGTTGGTGTAAACACGTATAGAATAACTGTTGTAGCTTTTGGCAAAGGTGGGTCATCTACTAATGTTACTAAAGACGTAACCGTAAGAAGTGATTTTACTGTTGCTCCAGAAATTGTTACTGCATTAACTAATAATGCTTCAAAAACGTGGGTAGTAGATAAAAGTGTAGCTGGTCATATAGGTGTTGGCCCTTGGAACGTGGCTTCTATCAGACCGGAATGGTGGGCTGGTGGTGTTAATGAAAAAGCAGCTTCTGCAAATTGTTTTTATACAGCCACTTTTACTTTTGCTAAAGTTGCTGCTTCCGGAACGTATTCGTTGCAAGTAGCTACTCCGGACGGTGCATTTACAAAAACGGGTTCACTAACAACTCTTCCGGGTATTCCGGGTTCAGGAGATGAAGGATGTTATAATTATGGTGGCGGAACTTCTGCTTTTAGTTTTATACCAGCATCATCTGGTGCACCGGTAGTGATTACTAATGCTGATAATTCAACGTCTACCCAAACCAGTATTTTATTGTCTGGTGTTGATACTTTCATAGGATATGGTGCAGTTCAAAAAGAATATGAAATTTTGGTTATAACACCAACTTATCTATATGTTCGTGTACAAGGAACCGAAACTGGAAATGCTTGGTATCTAAAATTGAAACCAGCGCTTTAATAAATCATAAAATGTAAGCTCAGAATTGTCAAAAGTTCTGAGCTTTATTTTAATCATAAATAGTTTTTAAAGGATGGGAAATAATCTGGTATTTCAATTTTCGAAAAATAAGAATTATATGTTTTTATTGGCTTTGGCTAATTTTTTCATGTTGTTTTCATGCAGTGGTAGTAATAATACCGAAGAAGGAACGGTAACTGCACCTTCAAATCTTACGGTTTCAGCAACAGTAGCTGGTGCAACGACACAAAATCCAAACGGAGATGGCAGCGGAACAGTAAATTTTAACATCAGCGCAACTAATGCGACTTCCTATAAAATTTTACTTGGTAATGGAGAAACTAAAGAGCTAACAAATGGAAATTTTACTTATACCTATACAACAGCGGGTACAAATACCTATGTTATATATGTGTCAGCATATAATTCAGGACAGTTTGTTTCTTCCACTATTTCAGTAACAGTTTTTGTGGGTTCTGCTTTAGTTTGGTCAGATGAGTTTAATGTCAATGGTGCTCCCGATAGTTCAAAATGGGGTTATGATTTAGGTGCAGGTGGCTGGGGAAATAACGAATCCCAATATTACACAAACAGACCTGAAAACATAATTGTTCAAGATGGTTTGTTAAAAATTAAAACGCTAAAAGAAAGTTTCAGCGGAAGCAATTATACTTCGGCTCGAATTCTTACAAAAGATAAATTTTCGTTCAAATACGGGAGAGTTGAAATTAAGGCAAAACTGGCTTTGGGTGCTGGAACTTGGTCTGCTTTATGGATGTTAGGAAGTAACATAAGCACAACTGCTTGGCCCGCATGTGGAGAAGTTGATATTATGGAACATGTTGGCAACAGCCAAAACAGGGTTCATGGTTCCTTGCATTCTCCCGGACGTTCAGGAAATACACCAGATACAAGTACGGTTATGGTTCCTAATGCTTCAACAGAGTTTCACGTCTATGCTATAGATTGGTCAGCAACATCCATTAAGTTTTACGTTGATAGTCAGCTATTTTATACATTTACTAATTCGGCTAGTCTTCCTTTTAATCAGAATTTTTTCTTAATCATAAATTGTGCAATGGGAGGAAATTTTGGTGGAGCAATAGATTCTAATTTTACGGCTTCCACTTTTGAGGTGGATTATATAAGAGTTTATAATTAATTATATTTTTGTTTAGTTAGGTTCTTCATTGGGAGCTTCTATTTGTAAGTTGGATAGAAGCTCTAATGAAGTGTTATATTTGGTGTCAAATATAAATTCATCAAAAAAACAGTATAAATGAATCAGATAAAAAAAATAATTGTTTCGGTAGTTTTGATGTTAATAGGCGTTTTTTCCAATGCGCAAACATTGAAAGTGATGACGTACAATATCCGCTTAGATGTTGCCAGTGATGGAGAGAATGCTTGGAGTCATCGTAAAGATTATTTCATTTCTCAAATTCAATTTTACAATCCTGATATTTTTGGAGTCCAAGAAGCAAGACCCAATCAGGTTGTTGATATTGCAACCTCACTTTTGGAATACAATAATGTAGGTATTGGAAGAGACGGAATTGGGCAAGGAGAATCGTCCAATATTTTTTATAAAAAAGAAAGATTTACGGTTAAAGAAAGCAATACGTTCTGGCTTTCTGAAACGCCAAATACAATTTCAAAAGGTTGGGACGCTGCCTACAATAGAGTTTGTACGTACGCGCTGTTCAGGGATTTGAAAAGAAAACAACTATTTTGGGTTTTTAATACCCATTTGGATCATATTGGCGAAGCTGCAAGAACCAAAGGAATCGAATTAATTCTTTCGAAAATAAAGGAAGTAAACACCAAAAATTATCCTGTGATTTTCATGGGTGATTTAAACTCAGAGCCTAAAGAAGACAGAATAATACTGCTTAAAAAAACAATGGATGATACCAGAGAAGTTTCGAAAGAGAAACCTTTTGGGCCTTATGGGACATTCAATAATTTTAAACACAACGAACCTGTAACTAAATTGATAGATTACATTTTTATTTCGAAAAACAGTATTTTGAAAGTAAAAAAATATGCCGTTTTGAGCGATTCAAAAGACTTGAAATATCCATCAGATCATTTACCGGTTTATATTGAAATAAACTTTAGATAAAAATATGAATTATATAAAACATACCATGAAAATTTTCATCTTACTAGCCATGTCAGTCATGCTGTCAAAATGTTCTCCGTCTGGAGATACTGTTAATCCGGCTCCAACTCCAGTTCCGCCAGTGGTGGTTACTAATGAAATGGATTTTTGGTTGACAAAAGGCAATCAAAGTGTGGCGCTTCAAAAGCAAACATCAGTTTTAGCATTTGGTACAACCTTTAATAACTATGCAAATATTGAGGTTGATGATGCTAAAACATTTCAAACCATCGACGGTTTCGGATATACTTTAACGGGAGGAAGTGCTCAGGTTATAAATCAATTAAACGCACAAAAGAGACAAGAATTATTAAAAGAATTATTTGGTTCTGATGCTAATTCAATTGCCATTAGTTATTTAAGAATTAGTATTGGTGCTTCAGATTTGAATGCTGCACCATTTACGTATGACGATTTATCAAGCGGACAAACGGATATAAATCTGGACAATTTTAGTTTGGAACCAGATAAAACGGATTTGATTCCAATGCTAAAAGAAATTGTGGCAATCAATCCAAATATTAAAATCATGGCAACTCCATGGTCGCCACCAGTGTGGATGAAAGACAATAATGGTTTTGTTGGCGGAAGCTTGAAACCGGAATATTACGCAGTTTATGCAAAATATTTTGTGAAGTACATTCAAACAATGAAAGCCGAAGGAATTACCATTGATGCCGTTACGCCACAAAACGAACCATTGCATCCTGGCAATAATCCAAGTATGTTGATGATTGCATTACATCAGGCTGATTTTATAAAAAATCATTTAGGACCAGCTTTTAAAGCTGCAAATTTGTCAACCAAAATTGTGGCGTATGACCATAATTGCAACAAACCGGAATATCCTATTGCAGTGTTGAATGATCCAGGAGCGAATCCCTATGTTGATGGTTCTGCATTTCATCTGTATGAAGGAGATATAAGTGCTTTGTCTACAGTTCACAGTGCTTTCCCCAATAAAAACATCTATTTCACGGAGCAATACACGTCTTCTACAGGAAGTTTTGAAGGGGATTTGAAATGGCATGTGAAAAATGTAATTATTGGATCGATGCGAAATTGGAGTAAAACAGCATTAGAATGGAACTTAGCCAATAACGCTTCTTTTGGACCAAATACTCCGGGCGGTTGCACCACTTGTAAAGGTGCATTGACAATTAACAGCAGTGATAGTTTTACAAGAAATGTAGGATATTATATCATTGCTCACGCTTCTAAATTTGTTCCTGCAGGTTCTGTGAGAATTTCGAGTAACTTTAGTGGGAATTTGAATAATGTGGCTTTTAAAACGCCTAGTGGGAAAAAAGTTTTAATTGTTGAAAATGACGGAAACACTTCCGAAATTTTTAATATAAAATACAATGGAAATTGGATAACAACTTCACTGGAAGCAGGTTCAGTAGGAACGTATATCTGGTAAAATAATAATAGCATAATAATTTCTATCATGAAAAGAATAACGACAGTAGCCCTTTTAGCAGTGACTTTTTTGGCTTTTTCGCAGCAAAAAAATAAAACAAAACAAGTGTCTTTTTCTACTAAAGATAAAACGATTACCGTTTATACTACAGCAGAAAACACAAAGTTACGATTGACACAAACCGATAAATTGAGTTTTAGTAGTTCAAAACAACCTTTGGAAACAGAAATTTCTGTTTTTGTGGAGCCTAAAAAAACATTCCAAAATTTTATGGGAATCGGCGGAGCAATTACGGATGCCAGTGCTGAGGTTTTTGCAAAATTGAGCAAAGAGAAACAACAAGAACTTTTGAACGCCTACTATAATAAGGAAAAAGGAATTGGGTATTCCTTATTGAGAACCACCATTCACAGTTCTGATTTTTCTAGTGGAAGTTATACCTATATCAAAGACGGAGATAAGAATTTAGAAACGTTCAATATTGATCACGATAGACAATATCGCATTCCAATGCTTAAACAAGCCATAAAAACGGCTGGCGGAAAATTATTGCTTTATGTTTCGCCATGGAGCCCTCCCGCTTTTATGAAAAGCAATGGCAACATGCTTAAAGGAGGAACTTTACTTCCTGAATATTATCAATCTTGGGCAAATTATTACACAAAATTTATCAAAGCGTATGAGAAAGAGGGAATGCCAATTTGGGGATTAACCGTTCAAAACGAACCTATGGCAACACAAACTTGGGAATCCTGCGTGTATTCTGCAGAAGCTGAAAGAGATTTTTTGAAGAATTTCCTGGGACCAACAATGAAAAAAGAAGGTTTAGGAGATAAAAAAATAGTGGTTTGGGATCACAACCGTGATTTGATGAACCAGAGAGCCAATGTTATTTTTTCTGACCCGGAAGCTTCAAAATATGCTTGGGGAATGGGATTTCATTGGTACGAAACTTGGGCAGGAGGAGAGCCAATGTTTGATAATGTTCGAAAAGTGCATGAAGCTTATCCCTCTAAAAATTTAATGTTTACTGAAGGTTGTGTCGAAAGGTTTGATGCCAAAAAATACCAATTTTGGGCAAACGGAGAACGATATGGAACTTCTATGATTAATGATTTTAATAATGGAACTGTGGGTTGGACGGATTGGAATATTCTTTTGGACCAAAACGGCGGACCAAATCACGTAGGGAATTTTTGTTTTGCACCCATTCATGCAGATACTAATTCAGGAGAATTAATTTACACACCTTCGTATTATTACATCGGACATTTTTCAAAATTCATTCGACCAGATGCTAAAAGAGTCAGTACAGCAGTAAGCCGAAGCAGTTTGATAAGTACTTCATTCCTGAATAAAGATGGAAAAATGGTTACTGTAGTAATGAATCATAGCGATAAAAGTGTTACGTATAATTTAATTATTGCTACTGAGAAAACGGTTGTTGTAATTCCGGCTCACGGAATTCAAACACTAGTGTATTAAATTTTAAACGGTCTTATTTTAAAACCTACTTTATGAAGAAAATAGTTTTAATGGTCTTTATTTCTTTTTCAATTGCCTCGTTTGGACAGGGTTTTTTACATAGAAATGGACAAGAAATTGTCGATGGAAACGGGAAAAATATTGTGTTGCGCGGTTTGGGATTGGGCGGATGGATGGTTCAGGAAGGATATATGCTTCAAACCGGTTCATTTGCAGGTCCTCAACATATAATTAAGCAAAAAATAACGGATTTAATTGGTGCCAAAAACACCAAAGAATTTTATGATGCGTACAAAGCAAACGGAATAACTAAGAGCGATATTGATTCATTGGCGGCTTGGGGATTTAATTCCGTTCGCTTGCCGATGCATTACAATTTATATACGTTGCCACTTGAACAAGAAGTGATTTCCGGTCAGAATACTTGGCTGGAGGAGGGTTTCAAAATGACCGATGATTTATTAAGCTGGTGTGCTGCTAATAAAATATATTTGATTTTGGATTTGCATGCAGCTCCGGGTGGCCAAGGAAAAGATGCTAATATCTCCGATTATGATCCTGCAAAACCATCACTTTGGGAAAGTACCGCCAATCAGGATAAAATGGTGGCGCTTTGGGAAAAATTAGCAGAACGGTATAAAGATAATCCTTGGGTAGGAGCTTATGATATTATCAATGAACCCAATTGGAATTTTACGGGAACGAATCAAAATGGTTGTGATGAAACTTCGAATGCGCCTTTAAAAGCCTTGCAAGTTAGAGTTACAAATGCCATTAGAGCCATCGATAAAAATCATTTGATTTTCATTGAAGGGAATTGCTGGGGAAATAATTACAACGGAATGTTTCCGCTTTGGGATGATAATATGGCGTTGAGTTTTCATAAATATTGGAATCAAAATGACACCGCTTCTATACAAAAAATGTTGGATTACAGAACCCAATACAATGTGCCAATTTGGTTGGGAGAAAGTGGTGAAAACTCTAATGTTTGGTTCAAGGAGGCCATCTCTTTAGTGGAGACAAATAATATTGGTTGGGCTTTTTGGCCAATGAAAAAAATTGAAAATTTAGCTGGAGTTACTTCAGTTACAAAAACTCCGGAATACGATCAATTGTTGCAGTATTGGAATAATGAAAGAGCTAAGCCTACTGTAGATTTTGCCAAAAAAGGATTAATGGATATCGCTGAAAACTTCAAAATGAAAAACCTTACCATCAGATATGATGTTATTGATGCAATGTTCAGACAAGTTCAAACAACCGATACTAAGAAATACAAAAACCATTCTTTGCCAGGGAAAGTATTCGCAACCGAATATGATTTAGGACAAAACGGATACGCTTATTTGGATAAAGATGTCGCTAATTATGACGGTACTAAATTTACCAAATGGAACAAAGGCGGAATGATGCGAAATGATGGAGTTGATATTGAGTCTTGCAATGATACAATGACAAACGGATTTCAGGTTGCCTTTATTGAAGATGGTGAATGGTTGCAATACACGGTTGAGGTAAAAGCAAAAGCTACTTTTGATGTTGCCATTCGTTATGCGAGTGAGGCTTCAGGCGGAAAACTTTATTTAGAAGATGAAAACGGGAGAATTTCTGAAACAATAACAATTCCATCTTCTGGAGGAATAAATAATTGGAAAACGATTACTTTAAAAAATGTGATTTTAAAACAAGGGACGAATAAAATCAAAGCGCGTTTTGAAAAAGGGAATTTCAATTTGAACTTTTTGGAATTTAAAAAATCAAAAAAAATAAAGGCATAGAAGACTATAAACTCGTTTCATACTATTTTATTTATAGCATTGAAACAACTAAGAAATTTGAAATGAAAAAAATAGGAACTACAATTCTTTTATTGGCTTGCTTTCTTGGGTTTTCCCAACAAAAAACAATTGACCAAAAAGTGAATGCTTTGCTAAAGCAAATGACACTCGAAGAGAAAATAGGACAGCTCAATCAATATACAGGAAATAATCAGGCGACTGGACCTATAACCATAAATCCAAATAAGGAAACCGAAATTAAAAAAGGTTTAATTGGTTCTATGTTGAATGTTTTAGGAACTAAATATACCCGCCAATATCAAGAATTAGCGATGCAATCTCGATTGAAGATTCCGTTATTATTTGGTCAGGATGTGGTGCATGGATACAAAACTACTTTTCCACTTCCTTTAGCAGAAGCTGCAAGTTGGGATTTAGAAGCGATGGAACTTTCGGCAAGAATTGCTGCTGTAGAAGCATCTGCAAGTGGAATTCACTGGACATTTGCGCCCATGGTAGATATTGCTCGTGATCCGCGTTGGGGACGAGTAATGGAAGGCGCAGGAGAAGATACTTATTTAGGTTCAAGAATCGCCTACGCCAGAGTTAAAGGTTTTCAAGGAAATTTGGGTGATGTCAATTCGGTAATGGCTTGCGTAAAACATTTCGCTGCTTATGGCGCCGCTGTTGGTGGGAGAGATTACAACTCGGTTGATATGAGCGAAAGAATGCTTTGGGAAACGTATTTGCCTCCTTTCAAAGCAGCACTAGATGCTGGAGCGGCTACTTTTATGAATTCGTTTAATGATATAAATGGAATTCCGGCAACAGGAAATAAATACCTGCAAAGAGACATTCTTAAAGGAAAATGGAACTTTCAAGGTTTTGTAGTTTCCGATTGGGGTTCTATAGGAGAAATGGTCAATCACGGATATTCAAAAGACAATAAAGAAGCAGCATTACAAGCCATAACTGCAGGAAGTGATATGGATATGGAAAGCAATGCGTATCGATACCATTTAGCGGAATTAGTTAAAGAAAATAAAGTGCCAATTGCGTTGATTGATGATGCCGTAAAAAGAATTTTACGCAAGAAATTTGAATTAGGACTTTTTGATAATCCTTATAAATACTCGAATCCGGAAAGAGAACAAGCTGCATTGAATAATCCTGAGCACAGAAAAGCAGCAAGGGATATTGCAGCAAAAAGTATCGTGTTATTGAAAAACGAGAAAAACATTTTACCTCTTTCTAAAGACACAAAAACAATCGCTTTTATTGGACCTTTGGTTAAAGAACACAAGCAAAATATGGGTTTTTGGGCAGTAGAATTACCAGAGCTGGATTATGACAAACAAGTTGTTTCCCAATGGGAAGGTGTTCAAAATAAAATAGGGAATTCAACTAAATTGCTTTACGCCAAAGGGTGTGAAATTGAAGGGGATAACAAAGATGGTTTTGCGGAAGCAATTGCTGTTGCCAATCAAGCCGATGTTGTGATTTTGAGTATTGGTGAAAGAGCAGATATGAGTGGCGAAGCTAAAAGTCGCAGTAATATTCATTTGCCTGGAGTTCAGGAAGAATTGGTAAAAGCGATTCAAGCAACCGGGAAACGTGTCGTGGTTTTGATTAACGCGGGAAGACCGCTTGTTTTTAATTGGACTGCAGATAATGTCCCTGCAATTGCTTACACATGGTGGTTAGGAAGCGAAGCAGGAAATGCGATTGCTGATATTTTGTTTGGCGATTACAATCCTTCGGGGAAATTACCAATGTCTTTCCCAAGAGAAGAAGGGCAGATTCCCATCTATTACAATCATTTTAATACTGGAAGACCAGCTAAAAACGAAACGGAATCCAATTATGTTTCGGCATATACCGACTTAAAAAACAGTGCTAGATTTCCTTTTGGATACGGTTTGAGTTATACTTCTTTTGAATATTCGAATTTGAAGTTGTCCAAAAATAAAATTAAAAATACTGAAAATATAGCCGTGTCATTAAGTGTAACCAATTCAGGAAAAGTGGCAGGAGAAGAAGTAGTTCAATTGTATTTGAGAGACAAAGTAGGTTCTGTAGTCAGACCAATAATTGAACTGAAAGATTTTCAAAAGATAAAACTGAATGCAGGTGAAACTAAAGTTGTGAAATTTATCATTGACAAAGAAAAATTATCTTTTTACAATGCGGAATTAGAATGGATTGCTGAGCCGGGAGATTTTGATTTGATGATTGGTTCATCTTCTTCAGATATTCGTTTGAAAGACACTTTTGAATTGGTGAAATAATAATTATTAGGAAAAAGAATATCTTATTTAGAAAGTTCTTTAAAAAAATAAGAATGAATAAAAGATGATTTTGTTTGTAAAACTGTTGTCGTTACTAAGGAATTAGACGGTTTGAATTTTATTTTTTGTTTTAAAGCATTTGATATTTCTGTTAATATATAGAAATACCTTTTATATTTTAATAAAGCAAAAGGCTTTATAACTGAAAATTAATATATTTGATACGGTATTTTTTAAATTTATTAGGTGTGCTAGGATGTTGAAATTGATGGAAATAAAAATAAAAAAGTATTGACTCTAAATCAATTCTCCTATAAAACTTGTAGTTATGGTATTAAATTAGGACAATAAATTTGATAAAGAGGGAGTTTAAAAAAGAGGTTAGTCTTATGAGATAACCTCTTTTAAATTCTGTTTCAATACTTTTTTCAATTAACAATTCAACAATTATTATAATACTGCTCAGGTTGTAATTAGCTAATCGATAGAGTAGTTGTATTGATTAACCATTTATTTTATTTAAAACTGTAAGATAACGAAGCCCAAAAACTACGAGGTAAAATAGTTCTAGCATACATAGGAGTTCCTTTAGCAACGGTTGTAAAATCCCTAAATTGATCCCCTCTTACATCACCTTCGGTAATAGCTCTAGTATTTGTTAAATTATCTGCCCAAAATTTAGCTTCAAGAGTATTTGTTATTTTGTATCCTACGCTGGCTCTCATAGTAACATATCCCGGCAATTTATAGTTTTGAGCCGGAGAGGTATAACGACTTCCTGTATAGATAATTCCCCAATTGGTATAGAATTTTTTGTAATCATAATTAGCTGCTAGTTCGGTACTTAGAACAGGAACTCTTTCTGTCGCATTTCCAGTAAAACTATAAGTAACATCTCCCATTTGTTGTAATACTATAGGGTTCGTTTTAGTAGATGCTGTATAATCTGTATATTTTGAGTCTTGTAATGTTCCGGTAAGTCTTAAACCTAAGTTATTGGACACCTTATAAGCGATCTCATACTCCGCACTTAGCGTTCTGGTGGAACCAAAAGCTAACAACGCTTGTAATCCAATATTAGTCGGTACATTAATATTAAGGGATACATTTTTAATAGTAGAATAACTAACTGAACTAAACAATGACCAACCATTGTTGGCATATTTATATCCTAGCTCAGCCAAAAGTACTGGGCGTTTTTTTATAGATGATTCTTTATATGCTGCTGCACCATAATCAATAAGTGTTGGGGTGTTGTATGCTCGTGTAAGTCGGGCAAACATAGCAGCGTATTCGTTTATTTTATTATTAAGTCCCGTTGACAATGCCCAGTTGGTATTAGAAACAGAATAATCCGTTCTACCTACAATATTCATGGATGCAGCGGCTGATGTATTTGGTGTGCCATCTGCATTTACACCGTAATAAGGTCTTTTGCCATCAATATGATGATTGTCAACACGAAAACCTAAATCAAGTCTGAACTTGTCATTCAATGCAATTTCATCACTTACATAGCTTGATAAAATACGGGTATTACCAATGCGGATATTTGTTGAAGCCGCTAACATACCATTGCCTGCAAATGGGCCACCGGCAATGAGTAAACGACGGGGTTGATTTTTTAGTTCTTGATTAAAAACAAAAGAATCATTTGGTTCATTGTTTACGTTGTATTGATGTAATCCTAAACCCAAATTAAGACTATGCTTGTTTACTTTCTTTTTAAAATCAAGAAAATTGATAAACTGCTTATCTCTATTCTTCTGCATTACAGCTACTGAAAATACATAATAATCGTCTGGAGAATAAGTAGGGGTATTGCCATCTAAGTAAGAATATTGGGCTGTAGAGCCATATTTCCTTGCCGATAATGGAATGGTTGAATTTACAGTTGTATGGCTACTTTGGTAACGAAAATTATTGTTTATCTGCCAGCCATTGTCAGTAGTGTAATTAAACTGAAATCCTCCTGCGCCCATTTTGGTGTGCATCCCGTCTGAAAGATCGTAATTATTTACCTTTCCAGAAGCTCTCGTATAACTCCATTTTGTATCAATCATATCCATTGATTGTGTGAAAAGGTCATAGTTTGCCAGCGCAGTTGGTTTCCCTGATCCATCATAGGAATAATAACTACCGATGCGCCATTGTATTTTGTCATCAATAAATTTCCCAAGAAAACGTAGGTACCCTTTGTTGTTTTTGAAATGATATGTTACGTTGGCTTTTAGTTGTCCGCCTTCATTTGCAGTATATCCTGGGGGTACAATACCTTTGTCTGTACGATAAAAACCTCCAATATTATATTTTATATTTTCGCTAAAAGCACCGCCTGTATTAGCATCCACTCTATATAAGTCTTGCGAAAGACCGGATGATAATTTTATTTGTCCGTAGCTTTTATTTGCCCCTACATGGCTAATATTATTTACAACCGCACCGGATGTATTCGCCAAAACTATCGATGCATTCCCACCACGTATGGCTTCAATATTTTTAGTGGTAAGATCTGTTTTGTAATATTGGTCAGCAGAAGGAATCGAATTAAACCCGGTAGGTAAAACAGGAAGACCATCTTCTAAAATTCCTAAAAACACATAACCTCCCTGTTGAGGAAATCCACGTACCCATACATTTCCGGGACCATCACCACCACTACTTTCTACAGTAAGGCCAGGTATTGCTCGCAATAAATCGGTACTATTTAGAGGAGATCTTTGCTGAATGTCTTTTGTTGACATTGTAGTAATCGCAACACTCGATTCTATTTTTCGTTTTGGACGACCTCCCGTAACTACTACAGCATCTAATTGCATAGGGTCTTCGACCAATTCCCCATTAAACACGACTTCATTATTCGCTACATCCACTTGACCAGTAGATGATAAATGCCCCATGCGAGTAAAAACAAGTTTGTATTTACCACTTGGTAAGTTTTTAAAATTATAGTAAGACAAGGAATCGACCAAGGTATTTTGATTGGTGCCATTACTGGATGATAATTTAATAGTAACTCCTGAAAGTGATGTGCCGCTTTTGTCTTTTACAAAGCCGGAAATACTTCCTGAACTTTGCGCATGAGTAACAGTTGATAAAATAAATAAACATAGCAGCCAAAAAGTGCTGACTTTGTCATTAAATGGTAATTTCTTCATTTGGTTTTTTTTTGTTAGTTAATGGTTTTTAATTATGATTTGCAGCTTTTAAAATGTCTTGCAAATTTTCTTCAGTAAATTTCCCTCCTGATAATAAAAGAAATTTATTTATTGGGATATCTGCTAACTTATCTTCTAAAAATGAAGCTGCTTTTTTCTTTTCTTCAGTCTCTGCTTTTTTATTGGCTCCTGTAAAATTTTGAATCAGTTGAGCATATAATGCATCACTGTTAGGTGCGTTTTTGAATTCTCTGAATAATGATTCACGTGTAAGAACAATTTGTGCCGTTTTTGTAGACTGAATATCAATAGTTTGTTGTAAAGGTAAATCGCGAGAAGAACCTCCAACACGGATATCAAATTTTCCGGACTTTATAGCCCAATCATGATATTTTGAATTGAAATAAGCAAAATCACGTGAGGTTAAATGGAAAGTAACTGTTTTTTCTTCTCCTGGTAATAAAGCCACTTTTTCAAAATGTTTCAGTTCATTTTCTGGTCTTGCCACTTCACTTTCTTGTTCGTGAACATATAATTCTGCAACTTCTTTACCAGCTACTTTACCAGTATTTTTTACTTTTACTGAGATTACAATGTCATCAGAATCTTTTGCTGCCGTAGTATTGGCTTTAATATCAGAATAAGAAAAAGTCGTGTAACTCAAACCGTACCCAAAAGGAAAGTTAGGTTCGATTTTCTTTTTGTCGTAGTAACGGTATCCAATAAAAATACCTTCGCCATAATTTGCGTTTCCCTCTCTTGAAGGGAAATCCATTGCAGTTGGAGTATCTTCTAAACGCATTGGGAAAGTTTCAGATAATTTTCCAGAAGGGTTTACTTTTCCTGTCAATACATCAGCAATAGCACCACCACCGGCTTGACCCCCAAGATAGGCTTCAACAATAGCAGCAACATCTTTTTTCCAAGGCATTGAAACGGCTGCACCATTCATTAATACTATCACGATATTCTTATTTACTTTTGCTACTTCTGCAATCAATTTGTTATGACCATCAGGCATGTCCATATTTTTTCTGTCTATACCTTCTGAAGAGTCTGGTAAACCTGCAAAAACAACAACTAATTCTGCATTCTTTGCATTTTCTACAGCTTCAGCAATTTTTGCATCATCAGTTTCACCTGATGAATTGTACCCTTTTGAAAAAGAAAATTGAGTTCCTTTTACCATTTTTTGCAATTCATCAAGTGCATTTACTATTTGTGTAGGACGAACTTTTGAACTTCCTGCTCCTTGATAACGAGGTGTTTTTGCAAAATCACCTACGATTGCTATTTTTTTTAAAGTAGCTTTAAGCGGTAATATTGCATTATCATTTTTCAACAAAACAATACATTCGCCACTTACTTGTCTCGCAAGATCATTATGTTTTACTTTATCAACAATAATCCCTTTTTTATGACTGTCTTTTGCTTTTAGCGTAACGGCAACTACATCGGTTACTATTTCATCTAATCGAGCTTCGTGTAAAATTCCTTTTTTTACCGCATCGACAATTTTTTTGTCATTAAAACCACCACTTGCAGGCATTTCTAAACCTAATCCCGCGTCAACTCCTGCAGCTCTTTCATTAACAGCACCCCAATCAGAAACTACAAATCCTTTGAAACCCCATTTTTTCTTTAAAATTTCATTTAATAAATATGAGTTTTCAGAAGAATATATCCCGTTTACTTTATTATAAGAACACATCACGGTCCATGGTTGTGCATTTTTTACAGCCATTTCAAATGCAGGAAAATAGATTTCATTCAAAGTACGTTCATCGATATTAGAACTGTTTGACATACGTTCTGTCTCCTGACTATTGGCAGCAAAATGTTTCAGCGAAGATCCAATACCCTGACTTTGAACTCCATTAATAAAACCTATCGCAATATTTCCTGCCAAAATTGGATCTTCTGAAAAATATTCGAAATTTCTTCCTCCTAATGGGGATCTTTTCATATTTACACCGGGTCCTAAAAGAATTTGGACATCATTAGCCTGGGATTCTATTGCTAATGCTTCACCCATTTTTTGTGCCAAAGCTGGATTCCAAGAAGAGGCAAGTGCCGAGGCCGTTGGAAAACAAGTTGCAGGAACACTATTGGTAAAATCTAATCCTTCTGTTTTACGCAAACCATGTGGTCCATCAGACATAAAAATGGAAGGAATTCCTAGTCTTGCAATAGGTTTTGTTGACCATGCTGTTTCTCCAGAACACAAAGAAGCTTTTTCTTCAAGTGTCATTTGTGCTACAAGTTTTTTTGCTTTTTCTCTATAATCTACAGTTTGGGCATGCGATTGAGCCGACAAAGTAACCCCAATTAGTAGTAAAATAATTTTTTTCATAATCTTTAATTTGGTTGTTTTTTGGTAACTATTTATTGTTTTAAAAGCTTTGTGTTATTTTGACGCAATGTACATATTTTTTCGATTCACAACACATTTCTCATAAAATTTTTATATTTTTTTTACAAATGGTTTTTCTTAGCTAATTTTTGTGGGAATATGGTTTGTTATTGGATAGGTTTGTTTCTTTTGTTCAAATCATTTTCTTTGTTTTTGAAGTAGAGTCAATAGAGTATGGATATTGAAACTTGAATATTCATTTATTTTTTTTAAAAAAATGAACTAAATTGCGACTTTTAAAACGGCATAAATTTAATACTAGAAAAAAATCACATGTTAAAAAATATTTTAGATAACAGGGACGAATATCAGCCAGGTTTATCAATAGACTGTGTCATTTTCGGATTTCATGAGAATCAGCTCAAAGTATTATTGGTAAAAACAAAACACCCAGATAAATGGGCTTTGCCTGGTGGTTTTGTGCCTATTAATGAAGATATTGATCAAGCGGCAGTTAGTGTTTTACATGCTAGAACAGGATTAAAAGGAATTTTTTTGAGGCAGTTTTATACTTTTGGTGCTGTCAAAAGAAATGAAAATCATTTTAGTAATCGAGTTTTAAATTTTGGCGGAATACTTTCGGAAGAGGGGAAGTGGTATTTTAGTCGTTTTGTAACTGTGGGCTATTATGCATTAGTAGATTTAATGCAAACAATTCCTCAACCGGAAGGTAAAAATGAAATTGTGGAATGGATTGACCATAATGTGGTACCGGATTTGATTTTGGATCATAAAGAAATTTTGGATAAAGCATTGGAGACTTTACGAATGGAGTTGAATCTAATGCCGGTAGGATATAATTTGCTTCCTGAAAAATTTACTATTCCTGAACTACAAAAACTATATGAAACTATATTAGGCAGAAAGCTCGATCGAAGAAATTTTCTTCGCAAAATAACTGCCATTGGAATACTTACAAAACTCGATGAAAAGAAGAGCAATGTCGCTCATAAAGCGCCAAATTTATATAGTTTTGACCGAGATAAATACAATGAAGTTGTAAGGAATGGGTTGCATCAAGGGTGGTAGTTTTTAGATTTAGTTTCTTATATTTTGTTTTATGAATTAGTATCGGAGAAATTTAAGGACTCTTTTATGGTTTGTTCTTCTTACTACGGTACAATGCATGATATTCAATCAATTAATTACACTCCGGGATTATATGTTTAGTTTAAAGCTTAAAAACAACAAAGTGATGATCGAATCGTATCCATTAAAAAATCTAAAATTTTTAATTGTTCTTTGTTTCTTAACAACTACAATAGGAATATCTCAAGGAAAAAATATTTTTAAAAATTTAAATCAAATCATTGAAAATTCCTCGAAATATGATCAGAAAAAAAGGTTTGAAATTGATAGCGTTAGAAATATTTTAAAGAAGACTAAAAAAAGTGACTTATTGGTTCTTTATCATTTAAATGAACAAATGTATTACCAATTTAAATTCTTTAAGCGTGATTCGGCATTCTATTATGGTATTCAATCTAAGAATCTGGCATTAGCTATAAATGATAAGTCACTTATAGCTAATGCCAATATGCATCTGGCTGATATTTGTGTTTCATCTGGAATGTACAAAGAAGCTTTAGATTTTTTAGAGCCTTTAAAACGCAATGAATCCAACGGAAATTATGGAACCCTTTATTATGGAATATTAGGCCGTTGTTATAGCGATATGGCGGAATATAGTAACATTCCCTATTTTCAAAAAGAATATATTGATTTAGCTCGAAAATATAGAGAAAAAGCACTTTCATTAACTAAAGAGAGTGATTTTTTTCACTTCTTTTTAAAAGCATTTAACAAGTCAAAGGACAAACGTTTAAAGGAAGCAATTGTTGAATTTAATTTGCTTTTGAAGGGAAATTATAAAGCTCACGACAAAGCTTTGGTTCACTATGTGTTAGGAGATATTTATGAGCAATTAGGAAAAGATGACGAGGCCATTATCCATTTTACGGATGCTGTGATTTTTGATATTGAAACAGCTACCAAAGAATCATTAGCAATTATAAAACTGTCAGAACTTTTATTTAAAAAAGGAGATCTGAAAAATGCTTCAATACTGATTCAAAAGGCAAATGAAGATGCTTTTTTTTACGGAGCGCAACAACGTAAAATACAAGTTGGGGCAATTCTACCACTTATTGAACAAGAGGTTCTCCAAATTGTCGAAAAGGAAAAACAACGTATTTATTGGCAGTATATCATTGTAAGTTCTTTTTTGGTTCTTGCTATTTGTTTTGCTGTAATTATATACTTTCAATATCGAAAATTAAATAAAGCGAAGAAAATTATTGCTGATGCGCATCAAAATTTAAAAAGTATCAACAAGCAATTAAGAAATGTGAATGAAAAAATTAAATCGCGAAATGTAGAAATAAAGCAGGTTAATAAACAGCTTTTGGAGGCTAATAAAATTAAAGAAGAATATTTAGGATTATTTTTCACACAATACGATGCTGTTTTTGAAAAATTTAATTCTTTCATGGGTAGCATAAAAAAGCAAATTGACGACGAAAATTATGAAAAAGTGAAGCATACTATTTCTAGTTACAATCTAAAGCGTGAAAAAGAGAAACTTCTCGAAAATTTTGACATTGCATTTATCAATCTTTTTCCGAATTTTATCGATGAATTCAATTCTTTAATGAAAGAGGAACACAAAATTAAACTGCAAAAGGAACAATTTCTAACTAAAGAATTAAGAATTTACGCATTAATTCGATTAGGAATTACACATAATGAAATTATAGCGCAAATTTTAGGATATTCTATCAATTCAATTTATGCCTATAAAACTAAAATTCGGAATAATTCCATAATAAATAAGGATGATTTTGATCAAAAATTACTCAAAAACACGACTTTAAAGCTATAAAAAACACCTTTTTTCTATATGATGTTTGGGTTGTTTAAAATGGTAAAGTCAATTAAATCAATACTTTATATGTAAAGTTAATGTAAAATTAACCGTTTTTTTCTATACGTTTTTTTTGAGAAGTTTTCTCAAGTTGTTATTTATGCAATTTTGTAATGAAAGTGTTTCACATCGACACAATCAAAACCTATAATAACTAACTAAAATTAATGTATTATGAAAATTACTTCATCAAATAGGGCAAAACCAGCTCTGTTTTTCTTAATTTTTCTTCTTGCTCCTTTCTTACTACTGGCTCAAAATGGAAAAATTAAAATCTCAGGTAAAGTATTGGATGAATCCAACCAACCACTACCTGGAGCAACAGTTATTCTGAAAAGTTCAAATCAAAGTGTCATTACCGATTTTGACGGAAAATTTGATTTTTTAGTACCCGAACAAAACGCAGTGTTTAGTGTTTCCTTTATAGGATACAAGACTAAAGAAGTAAACACAAATGGTAAAACTACTTTAGATATAAAGTTAGAACTAGAATCCGAATCTTTAAATACTGTTGTAGTAATTGGCTATGGTGAGGTGAAATCGAAGGATTTAACAGGTTCGATTTCTACAATTAAATTGGCTGATTTAAGTAAACAACCTGTAGCTAATGTTGGAGATGCAATTCAGGGAAGAGCTGCAGGAGTTCAGGTAATAACTTCTGGAAAGCCTGGAGATAATCCAACTTTTAGAATCAGAGGTACAGGGACAATTGGTAATAATGATCCTTTGATTGTTGTGGATGGTATGCCATTAAACGGTGGACTGAACCAAGTAAACATGAATGATGTGGAAAGTTTGCAAATCCTTAAGGATGCTTCTTCCACAGCAATTTATGGATCAAGAGGTTCAAACGGAGTTGTCATTATTACTACTAAAAGAGGAACTCTTGGAAAATCTTCATTATCATTTGATGTTTCTACAGGAATATCTGAAGCTACTGATGTCCTTCAGGTTTTAAATGCTTCTCAATTTGCCAGTTTACATAATGATATTTTGAATAATGCCGGATTAACACCTAATCCTGATTTTCAGAATCCAGCATCGTTGGGTAAAGGAACGGATTGGGTAGATGCGTTTTTCAGGACAGGTATTCAAAACAATTATACTATGTCTTATTCAGCTGGAAATGAAAAAACAAAAGTGTACACTTCATTGAACATTTTTGATCAAAAAGGAATTATTATAAATACTGATTATAAAAGATATATTTTACAATTCAATAGTGACACCAAAGTCTCTGATAATTTAAAATTCGGGAATAGTTTAAAATTAAATCATGATATAAAATCTCAAGGAGACTATAATATTCAAAATGCTTTAATTTCACTACCAACTCAGCCTATTTATAGAGCCAACGGAAATTTCTCAGGTCCTATTGGACAAGCTATTTATTCAGGAGATGTTGATAATCCGATTGGAAAAGCTACTATAATTGATAATTCGACTAAGGGATATAATATCCAGGGTAATCTGTTTGGAGAACTTACTTTTTTAAAAAATTTCAAATTCAAAACCATTGCAGGTGCTGAAGCTAATTTTTGGAAAACCAGAACTTGGTCACCTACTTATAGTTGGGATACTAAAATAGGCCAAAATGCTTTTTTATCTGAGTCTTCAAATCAATCAATCACTTTGCTATTTGATAATACACTAACTTTTAATAAAAAGTTTGATAACGGATTAAACGTTACAGGTGTAATAGGAACCAGTGCACAGCAAAACAAATTTGAGTTTATCAGTGGATCGATCCAAAATTTCCCTAGTGAAAGTACCCAAACATTGAATAATGGAATATCTCAAAGTTCATTACATGGTAGTAGTTCTGAATGGGCTATTTTCTCCACTTTTACCAGAGCAAATTTTGATTATAAAAGCAAATATTATGTTACTGCTACCGTTCGTAGAGATGGTTCTTCTCGATTTGGTACAGGAAATAAATACGGGACGTTCCCTTCTGCTTCATTAGCTTGGAGAATTTCAAATGAAGATTTTTTTAAATCAAAAAGCGTAAACGATTTGAAATTACGTTTGGGTTATGGAATTACAGGAAATCAAGAAATCGGTAATTATTCATTTTCTTCTAATTATAATACCTATCTATATAATTTCAATGGCAGTTATGTTAGTGCGGCTGTACCAAGCGTTTTGCCTAATTCTAATGTAAAATGGGAAGCTCAAGAGCAATATAATATTGGTGTCGATGCCTCTCTCTTTAATGAGAGAGTTAATATAACCTTAGATGCTTATGTCAAAAACACTAACGATATGTTAGTACCACAATCAGTACCAGTTACTTCTGGTTATTCCGACATCTTTGTACCTTATATTAATGCTGGAAAAATTCAAAATAAAGGTATTGAGTTAGTCATTAATACTAAGAACATTCAGAAAGATAAATTTAGCTGGAATTCTGACTTCGTTTTTTCAATAAACAGGAATAAAGTAATTGATTTAAATGGTGATGCACCATTGATTACGGGAGGTTTAGGATTAAACTATAATGTATCCCGAATTCAAGAAGGATATCCAATAAATGTGTTTTATGGATTTGTTCAAGAGGGCATTTTTCAATCTCAAGCAGCTGTAGATAATCATGCTGTACAAGTTCAAGGGACTTCATCGAGTAACAGCACTTCATCTGGAGATGTTCGATTTAAAGATTTAAATAATGACGGTTTAATTACAGATGCAGACCGAACTTTCATTGGAAACCCTAATCCTGATTTTGCAGCTTCATTAAATAATACATTCACTTATGGTGATTTTAGTTTGAGTGTTTATCTGCAAGGGGTTTATGGTAATGATGTTTTTAATGCCAATAGACTTTATAATGAAGCAATGTCAATTACCACAAATCAATCAACAGCTGTTTTAGGAAGATGGACAGGCCCAGGAACTAGCAATAGCATGCCTAGAGCCATTTATGGTGATCCAAATAATAACAATAGAGCATCCTCAAGATACATTGAAGACGGTTCGTATATGAGAATCAAAAACGTGACCCTTTCGTATAAAATCCCAACAGATTCTATGAAAAAGAAGTTTTTTGATTATGCAAAAGTTTATTTATCAGGCCAGAATTTATTCACCTTCACGAAATACAATGGTTTTGATCCTGAAGTTTCAACTAATGGTATTGATAATAATATATATCCAGTTACAAGAATTGTATCTCTTGGTTTAAATGTTGGATTTTAAAAAATAGAAAAGATGAAATTTATAAAAAAAATAGTTTTGGTATCCGCAATTTTTGCTTGTACCCAATGTTCTAGTGACTTTTTAGATAAAGCACCATTAGACACCATTAATACTTCGAATTATCCAACTAATGCGGCAGAACTAGTAACATTAGTAAATGGTGCCTACCAACCTTTACAATGGCCTAAATTATATAATTTGAGAATGTGGACTACTGATATTATGGCAGGAAATAGTATTGTAGGAGCTGGTGGCGGAACGGATGGTATTGAGACACAAGATATGTCAAATTTTGTAACCAGTACAGATAATCAAGGTGTATTAGATATTTGGAGAGGACCATGGCCAGGTATTTTAAGATCAAATATTGTATTAAGTGTCGCTCCTAATCTAGAGATAGATGAGACCATTAAAAACAGATCTATGGGAGAGGCTTATTTTTTAAGAGCACATTATTATTTTATTTTAGTACGTTTTTTTGGAGATTTACCTTTAATAACGACTCCGCAAAATTCGGACTCAGAGTTATATCCAGCTAGAGTATCTAAAGCCTTAATTTATGAACAAATTATAGCTGATTTAGAAAAAGCTGCTGACTTACTGCCTAACAAAAGTGAGTATTCAGGAAGCAATATCGGTAGAGCAAACAAAGGAGTTGCTCTTGGAGAATTGGCGGAAGTTTACCTTACCCTTGGAAATAACTGGCAAAAAGTAGTTGATTTAACCACTCAGGTTGAGGGACTAGGTTTTGGTTTGAATACGAATTATGCAGACAATTTTAATCCATCAACAGAAAATTCTAATGAATCATTATTTGAAGTACAATATGAGAGTAATGGTGGTTACAGTTTTTGGAATAATGAAAATCAAGCTTCTTGGACAAGTCCATTTATGGGACCAAGAGGAAGTAATTTTGTAGGAGGTGGATTTGGATGGAATCAGCCTACACAAGAGTTTGTAGATTCCTATGAAACTAACGATTCCAGAAAAAATGTTACCCTATTTTATGATGGAGCACCCGCATTTGATGGGAAAACATATCAAACCAGTTATTCAACAACAGGATTCAATGTTAGAAAGTTTTTAGTACCACTAAGTGTTTCTAGCTCCTACGACAACAGTCCTTTAAACTTTCCAATACTGCGTTTTTCAAATATTCTATTAATGAAAGCTGAGGCTTTGAATGAATTAGGACAAACACTCCAAGCAGAAACTCCATTGAATAATGTTAGAAATAGAGCTGGATTACCAAATATTACAACAGGTTTAAGTCAGGCTAACTTCAGATTAGCTGTATTAAAGGAAAGAAGAATAGAATTGGCTTTTGAGGGGCAAAGATGGTTTGATCTTATCAGAGTGAATCAAGGGCAATACGGGCTTGATTTTCTTCATTCAATTGGAAAAACAAATGCAACCTCAAAACATTTATTGTTTCCAATTCCACAAATAGAAAGAGATAGAAATCCAAAATTAACCCAAAATCCTGGTTATTAATAAATAGCGTTATGAAAAAAAATAATTTTATAAAAATACTTTCTATTCTTGGTGCTTTATTTTTAGCATTAATGAATACTTCCTGTGAAGATTTACTGAGCGATTCTATTGTTAATAATAATGATAAATTAACGCTTAAAGTTTCAACTTCAGAACTGGTTTTGGACGAGCGAAAACCGAATGATAATCTAACTTTTAATTGGACAACGGGTACCAATTATGGAACCAGTGCTTCTATTAGTTATGTATTACAAATCGATAAAGAAGGAAATAATTTTGCTACTCCTCTGGAATATGAGATGGGAACCAATAATTTTTCGTTTTCAATCAACTCGGCCACTTTAAATTTTATCATGCTGAATACTTTTGGTGTTCAGCCTGGGGCTGTTCAAAAATTTGAGGCAAGAATAACTGCTAAGGTAGCCAATTCAAGTGCTACAGCTCAAGTGGCAACAACAATTTTTTCAATTACACCGTATTTACCAGTTTCAAAAGACCTGTATATGGTGGGTAGTGCCACTGTTGTCGGTTGGGATGTATCCAATGCGATACAGTTAACACCCTCAACTTCATCGCCAGGAAAATTTATTTTTCTAGGGACTTTGAGTTCAGGATCTTTTAAACTTCCCGTTAGCAGAGATGGCTGTTGGTGTCAGGATTTCTATACCAAAAGTGCATCGGCGGATAATATGATGGTACACAATATTGGAGGTAGCGGACAAGATTTACAATGGCAAATAACCCAAGGAGGACAGTATAAAATAACGGCTGATTTGTTGAATCTGACTATTACCATTGAGGCCATAACCGGACCTTCATTTACACAAATTTGGATAGTTGGTGATGCATCTCCAAGTGGTTGGACTGTCGATTCGCCTCAGGCATTTACCCAAAGTCAGGATAATCCATCTGTATTTACTTATGAAGCCAACTTCGTGGAAGGAGATTTTAAAATTCTTGCGGGTTCTTTAGGAAACTGGTGTGGAGAATGGTTCAGACCGTTAACGAATGGACAGGCTTTATCATCAACAGCTGTTGCCCAAAATTCCGGTTGTGACGTGGATAATAAATGGAAAATAACGGCAGCAGAGGTAGGTAGATATAAAATAACATTGAATACGCAAACGAATGCCATTAAAATCCAAAAAGTCAATTTATATATTATAGGTGACGGTGGTCCAAATGGATGGAATATTGGAAGTCCCTCAGCAATGAGTTATAGTAACGGTAATTTTGTCTATAACGGTCCTTTGGGCGACAGTAATGCAACGGGAGAATTTAAAATTTCAAAATTCTATGGTGATTGGTGTGATGGTGATTGGATTAATCCTGCAACAGCAAATCAATCTTTATCGAACGGAAATTATATTATTACCCATGGTTGTAATGGCCCAGATAATAAATGGAAATTACAAACTGGTGATGCAGGAAATTACCAAATCACTATCAATCTTGATACGCAATCGATGACTATTACGCATCAATAAAATAATTTTAGCTCTGGTTATTAAAATAATAACTAGGGCTATTTTAAAACTAAATTTCAAGCGATGAAACGAAAAAATGCAAGTATATTAAAGTCACTATTATTGGCTTTACTCTTTATCAATTGCGATAATAACGATAAGAGTTTTAATTATACTCCCGAAGAAGTTGCTACAACGACACAAGTAGTAGTTAAAACCGACAAGGCAAAATATGCTCCCGGAGATGCAATTGCTTTTAGTATTGATAAGCTGTCTGAAAACAGTATAATCAGATATAAATACTTAAACACAATCCTGTCAGAACAGCCTTTGACCAGTACCAATTGGACTTGGACTCCGCCATCTGGCGATTATAAAGGCTATTTGGTTGAGTTGTATAAAAAGGTTGACGGAGTTGAGGTTATTGTGGGAACGGTTGCCGTGGATGTATCGTCTGACTGGACCAAATTCCCGAGATATGGTTTTTTATCTGAATTTGGTGCTATGAGCGAAAGCCAAATTACAGCAACTATTGATAACCTCAAAAACTACCATATCAATGCGCTACAATATTATGACTGGGGGAACAAGCACCATTCGCCGTTGAAAATGAACGGAACCAGTCCTGCGACAAATTGGTTGGACATTGCAGGCAGGCAAATGGCTTTCAGTACCGTTAAAAATTATATTGACAAAGCACATGGTATCAATATGGCTTCCATGAGTTATAATTTGCTTTACGGAGCTTGGAGCGATTACAGTGTTGACGGAGTTTCAAGCCAGTGGTTTTTGTATAAGGACCAGAATCATTCCAACATCGATAAACATGATTTACCGGATTCTTGGCAAAGCGACATTTTGGTGACCAATCCCGGAAATACTGATTGGCAAAACTACATTTTCGAAAAAACAAATCTGATATACCAGAATTTGAATTTCGATGGATGGCATTTGGATCAGTTGGGAGACCGAGGAAATGTATATGATTACAACGGAAATTCAGTAGCGTTGAATGAAACGTTTACTCCTTTTCTGCAAAATCTGAAAGCAAAATTTCCGAATAAGAAAAACATGCTCAATGCAGTTGCACAATACGGACAGTCGAATATTTTAAGCGCACCGGTTGATGTGGCTTACACCGAAGTTTGGGGGCCACGTGACGGTTACAAGGATCTTGCTGAAATTATTAAAGAAAACAATACGCTTTCAGATAATAACCTGAATACGGTACTTGCTGCCTATATGGATTATGACAAAGCAAATGGAACTGGGTTTTTTAATACTCCTGGGGTGTTATTGACTGATGCCGTTATCTTTGCTTTTGGGGGTTCTCATTTGGAATTAGGAGAACATATGTTGGCAAAAGAATATTTTCCTAACAATAATTTGCAAATGGATGGGGAATTGAAAAAAACGCTTCCAAAATACTACGATTTCCTGGTTGGTTACCAAAATTTATTACGTGATGGTGGTACCTTCAATAATCCGGTTTTAATTTCAGGAGATGGAAAAGTAAGTCTGAATAGTTGGCCTCCCGCTTCTTTCAGTGTTTCCGTAGTAGGTAAAAAAGTGGGGAACAAACAAATTGTTCATTTGATTAATTTTTCTAATGCAAACAATTTAAATTGGAGAGATACCAATGGAGAGCAAGCAGTTCCGGTCATAAAAAAGAATCTGACCATGAATCTGCAAAATAATCAAACCGTTTCTAAAGTTTGGTATGCTTCCCCTGATTTGGATGGAGGAGCTTCAAAAGAACTTAGTTTTAGTCAAGTCGGTAGTTATCTGGTATTCAAGATCCCATCGCTGCAATATTGGGGAATGATAGTAGTTGAGTACGAATAAGATTAATAGTTTGTTCTTATACTGCTTGTCTTCTTCGATTAGTTGAATTGTATTCCCTTTTGTAAAAACGTCCCATTATTTAAATTTTAATTGGTTTGTAATTTGTTTAAATAAATTTGTAGATGAGGATTAGTGGATACATTTGAAAATTATCACTTCAACAATAGAAAAGAAGGAGATAGGCAGTTTTTTTTATCAACCCAGATTCAGTAATAGATTTCTATTGCTGCATCTGGGTTATAAATTAACGGATGATTTGTTTTTAAATTTATCTTTGTTAATTCGTGTCTCAATTAAAAGACGTTTTAAATAGTAATACCAATAAAAACTACTCATGAAAATAAAAATTAATTTTTTAGCGATTTTGGGAATAGTCGTTGCTGCTATAGTTGCTTCGTGTAAAAGTGATTCGCCTCTATTATATAAATCCCAAAATTTCACCTTATACAATAATAAAGTGGTTCAAGGTAAAAATGTTGCAAAAGTACTCTCACCAACATCGATTAAATCAAATTATAAAAGTACCGAAAATGAAACTTATCCAAATCTGATTTCATTTAAGTTCAGTATCAATGAAAAAGACAATGACTTAGCTCAAGGAGTAAATCGTCAAATTTTGGTTACCAATCAAAAAGTTTCAGAAATGTACGTTTTTGGACAGCCACAATCAGATAAAATTGATTCCCCAAAAGGGATTTTACCGGCAGATACCGATTTTACTTTTAAATTGGACATGAGAGCCGTTTTTCAACAATTCAAGGAGAAAGGATTTTATCAATGTCAGGATGGATCCAAAATTGCCCAAGCCGATTTCAAAGGTGTTTATATTGCCGGCGGGGCTTTGCCGCTTACCTGGGATTTTGTAAACTTGGAAGAACGTGGACTTAAAATGACAGATGCTGATAGTGACGGTATTTTTGAAATTACGTTAAAACTAAATCCATTAATTCCAATCGAGGATAAAACATGGAAATTGGCCCAAGATATTTCGACTAAAGCTACTTATACATCACAACAACCTATCGTGGATGCTTTGTATAATCTTTCATTAGAAGAAGCAAAATTAGCCATTGAACCGGACAGTACTTTTAGAACCGGAGCAAAATGGGCGGGTGTTTGGACAAGAGATATCAGTTACAGTATTATTTTGGCATTTGCTTATCTAGAACCGGAAGTGGCCAAAATAAGTTTGCTGAAAAAAGTCAAAAGAGACCGAATTATTCAGGATACGGGTTCTGGAGGTGCTTGGCCAGTTTCTTCTGACCGAACCATTTGGGCATCAGCTGCATGGGAAGTCTATAAAACAACAGGGGACAAGGAATGGCTGAAAAAGACCTATAGAATAATTAAAAATTCAGCAGCGGATGATTATAAAACGATTCGTTCCACCCAAACCGGTATGTATTCCGGAGAATCTTCTTTTCTGGACTGGAGAGAGCAAACCTATCCGAAATGGATGTCGAACATGGATATTTATGTGTCACAAAATTTAGGTACTAATGCGGCGCATTATCAAACGCATCAAATTTTATCCAAGATGGCAAGCATTTTAGGAGAGCCTCACCAAGAGTATGATGCGATTGCTTCGCAGATAAAGAAAGGGATAAACGAACAATTATGGATGGAAGACAAAGGGTATTACGCCCAATATCTTTACGGAAGAAATTTCTTGATGCCATCCAAACGTTTTGAAGCTTTGGGGGAAGCCTTAGCTGTTTTATTTGATGTTGCCGATGCAAAACAAAGTAAAATGATTTTGTCCCAAAGTCCTATAACGGAATATGGGGTAACTTGTATTTATCCACAAATCCCCGGGATTCCTCCGTATCATAATGATGCTATTTGGCCTTTTGTTCAATCCTATTGGAATTTGGCTGCAGCCAAAGTTGGAAATGAAAAAGCTCTAAATCACGGTTTGGCTTCGGTATATAGAGCAGCCGGTTTATTCTTGACAAACTATGAAAATATGGTGGCAGACAATGGTGATTTTAAAGGAACCGAAATCAATTCGCACCGCATGTTGTGGAGTATGGCAGGGAATCTTTCTATGGTGTATCGTGTTTTTATGGGAATGCATTTTGAAGAAGACCGATTGATTTTCGCACCGGTAATTCCAAAAAATTATGGAGGAACAAGAAGTTTGAAAAACTTTAAATACCGAAATGCCAATCTGGATATCACAGTTGAAGGATATGGAAATACGATTGCTTCTGTTACCATTGATGGAAAAGAAGTCGAGAAAGCCATTATTCCGATGACTTTTGCAGGGAAACATACCGTGAACATCAAAATGAGCAATAATGATTTTTCAGCCGACGCTATTAATTTGGTTGAAAATAAATTCACTTTAGCGAATCCTATTACAACTCTCAGCGGAGATAAAATAACTTGGCAAAACGATATAAAGGCGAAAGGATACAACGTTTATAAAAACGGAAAACTGCTAGAAAAAACTACTGTTCCTACACATCAAATTTCAGACAATAATTATGCGGAATATGCGGTTAGTGCGGTTGATGCAGCAGGGCAGGAGTCTTTCCTGAGCGAGCCTTTGGTATACAGTAAATCGCAACCGCTTGTTATTGAGGCAGAAGATTTTGTTGTCAAATCTGATTTGAATTATATGAATTATTCCGGGAAAGGTTTTGTTGCCGTTTCAACTGATACTAACACCAAAATTAGTCTTCCAATTGTAGTTGCAGAAAGTGGAGAATACTTCATAGATATAAAATATTCTAACGGGAGTGGTCCTTGGAACACCGATAACAAATGTGCCATTCGTTCTTTATATCTCAATAAAGACTATGTTGGGGTAATGGTTTTTCCTCAAAGAGGAACCAATGAATGGTCGGATTGGGGATTATCAAATTCACATAAAATCAATTTGGTAAAAGGGAAAAACAAATTAGAATTGGTTTTGGAAGCTTGGAACAACAATATGAATGTGGATGTCAATCGTGCAATGATTGATTATATAAGATTGTATAAAGTGCAATAAAAATGAAAAGGTGTTTTTATAAAGCCTGTTTTTTAAAGAATAATAAAAAGCATAAAGGCTGTCCAATAGGGCAGCCTTTATGCTAAAAATAATAATTTATAATGTTCTTTTAACCCGTTGGGTGTAATTATTTGAAGTAAAATAAACGGATTAGATATTGGTCAAGATACTGAATTTCAGTATCTTGATGTCGCCAAACAAACCAATATCTATGTCAAATATAGTGA
>NZ_JBLNKU010000021.1:0-31573 GCF_048158545.1 Flavobacterium melibiosi
TGCTTCCTTCAGATTCCACTTCACAGTGGACACCCTTGCATTTAGCTAACACTTCCCACTGTAAAGGCGTGTTCGGGACTTGCACCCTAGAGTTACCGCCCATGCTGGGCACACTACTATTAAAAAGACAACTGTTTCCAGTTGTCTTTTTTTTTATCTTAGCAATACCTTAATATTTGTTATACTCTAATTGATATTCCGTTTAGTGAAATTTGCATTTCTTCATTTAGAAAATTTAAACAATGATTATAAAGAAAATTATTACCTTTCTTCTTGTATTATTATCCACTCTTTCTTCTTTCTCTCAAGATACAAACTCAGGCGAACTGACGAAGCAAAAATTTACGCTTAGCGGAACTATTATTGATGCCAACAATAATGAGACATTAATTGGTGTAAACATTGTTATACCAGAATTAAAAACAGGCGTAACTACCAATGAATATGGCTTTTATTCTCTTACTGTTCCAAAAGGAAATTACGCTGTTCAAATTACTTATTTAGGATATCAAAATATAGAGGAATCCATAATTTTGGACCAAAACAAAAAAAACAATTTTAAGTTATTCAGCAATGAAACGGCACTAAAAGAAGTGGTCATTATTGATAATAAAACGAAAACCGATATTCGGAAACCGGAGATGAGCGTTAACAAACTCTCAATTTCGGCTATTAAAAAAATGCCGGTTGTACTTGGTGAAGTTGATGTTCTCAAATCTATTCTATTGCTTCCCGGTGTTACCAATGCTGGCGAAGGTGCATCTGGTTTTAATGTTCGTGGCGGCGGTGCTGACCAAAATTTAATATTATTGGACGAAGCAACTATATTTAACTCCTCACATGTTTTTGGTTTTTTCTCTGTTTTTAATCCAGATGCCATCAAAGATTTAAAATTATACAAAGGCGGAATTCCGGCACGTTTTGGCGGAAGAGCTTCCTCAGTTTTAGACATTTATCAAAAAGACGGAAATAGTAAAGGATTCCACGTGAATGGTGGAATCGGATTAATTTCCAGCAGGATTTTGGCCGAAGGACCATTGGTAAAAGACAAAGGCTCATTCCTTATTGGCGGTAGAAGTTCCTATGCGCATTTATTCTTAAAACTCTCCGAAGAACAGAAAAACAACTCCGCTTATTTTTATGATTTGAATACTAAGTTGAGCTACAAATTGAATCCAAACAACAGCTTGTACCTGTCAGGATATTTTGGAAGAGATGTGTTTAGCTTAAACAAAAGCTTTACTAATATTTATGGAAACTCCACTTTAAACTTGCGTTGGAATCATTTATTTTCCGACAAATTATTTTCGAATTTATCGCTAATCTATAGCGACTATTATTACGGATTGGATTTGGATTTTGTAGGTTTCAAATGGGATTCCGGTATCAAGAATTACAATATAAAATACGATTTCAAAAATTATATTTCGGATAAATTCAAATTGAATTATGGTGTAAATGTAATTTATTATGACTTTAATCCGGGAACCATTAAGCCATCTGATGCTGATTCTGGAATTAATTTTGATCAATTGGATAAAAAATATGCATTCGAACCTGCTTTATATATTAATGCCGATCATGAAATTTCAGACAAAATCTCTCTTTCTTATGGTCTGCGCTACAGTATGTTTTACCGTTTAGGTCAATCTACCATAAACATTTATACAGATAATAATCCTGTCACCTTCAACCCGGATTTACAGATTTATGAAAAAGCGACACCTATTGGAACTAAATTCTATGAAAAAAATAAAGTTATTGAAAATTTCAATAATCTGGAACCTCGTTTTTTATTTGCCTATGAAATCAACGACGACCAATCTGTAAAAGCCAGCTACAATAGAATGGTGCAGTATTTACAATTGATTTCCAATACTTCCTCTCCTACTCCGCTTGATGTTTGGACACCAAGTGATACTTTCATAAAACCACAAATTGCGGATCAAGTGGCTTTAGGCTATTTTAAAAATTTTAAAGAAGGAGTTTATTCTTTAGAAGTAGAAACTTATTATAAGAAAGTAAAAAACAGATTGGATTATATTGACGGTGCGAATTTGATTGCCAATAAAGCGATCGAACAAGTGATTTTAAATGGTGAATTAAGGTCCTACGGTTTGGAAATCATGTTACGAAAAAATGAAGGTAAATTTAACGGCTGGATTTCCTATACTTTATCTAAATCAGAGCAACAAACTCCAGGAAGAACAACTAATGAGACTGGAATTAACAACGGAAATTGGTACAACTCTGTTTATGACAAATTGCACAATATTGCCATTACCAGTTCTTATAATTTAACCAAAAAATGGTCTTTTGGAGCTAATTTTTCATTACAAACCGGACAACCCGTAACCTACCCGACTGGGCAATACGATTACCTTGGAATAACCGTTCCCAGTTATGGATTGAGAAATGAAAACCGCCTTCCGGCTTACCATCATCTCGACATTGCTGCAACATTGACTCCGAGCAAAAACAGTGACAGAAACTGGAAAGGGGAATGGGTTTTTAGTATTTACAATTTATATAACCGAAAAAATGCAGCTTCAATTAATTTTAGACAAAATATAGATACAGGTACTAATGAAGCGGTAAAAACTTCCATTTTCGGAATTGTTCCTGCCGTTAGTTATAACTTCAAATTTTAATTATCATGAGAAAAATAACACTATTGTTAGTAATTATAACAGCACTGTTTTTTCACAGTTGCGAAGATGTAATCCCGGTAGATCTGAATACTGCACCACCGAAACTGGTTATAGAAGCCTCCATAAATTGGAAAAAAGGAACTGCTGGAAATCAACAAAAAATAAAATTAACCACAACTACAGATTACTACAGTACCGTAATTCCAAAAGTGTCCGAAGCCACTATTACTATTAAAAACAGTTCCAATATCATTTTTAATTTTGTTGAATCAGCCAACAAAGGAGAATACGTTTGCAACAATTTTATTCCAGTGATTAACGAATCCTACACCTTAACTGTTATTAGTGAAGGTGCAATATACAATGCCTCCGAAACATTAAAATCTGTAGCACCAATAACTGAAATTATTCAAAATAACGAAGGAGGTTTTACAGGAAAAAATAAAGAAATCAAATCGTATTACAAGGATCCTGCTAACGAACCTAATTATTATTTGTACAAATACATTTATTCCAATCAGGTTAAATCTAATTTTTATGTGGACTTAGATGAGTTTTTTGACGGAAATAAATTCTTTAGTATTTCCCAAAATGACGATTTAAAATCGGGTGACGCAATAGAAATCAGCCACTATGGAATTTCGAAATCTTATTACAATTACCTCAGCGTTTTAGTAAGCATCGCAGGAAATAATGGTGGTGGACCGTTTCAATCTCCTCCGGCAACAGTAAGAGGAAATATTGTCAACACTACAAATTCAACTAATTTCCCTTTGGGTTATTTTTCTCTTAGCGAAGTCGATATTAAAAATTACACAATCCAATAAGTAACTATTACAGCTATCCAATGTAGATTAACAATTTTAGATTTTAGATTTTTCATATATTTACAACAAATTTAGAATCTGAAATCTAAATTCAAAAACCCTAAATCAAAAATCCTAATGTCCTCACATCATATCGTTCGCGACGACCAAGAACCTGCTTTAATAATTGCCAATGGCGCTTCCTGTAATTCAGAATTATTAGGACAATTATTAGAATGGTCACCCCTTGTGGTTGTATTAGATTCGGCAATGATTCGCGTAATGGAATTAGACATCAAAGTCGATGTGCTTTTAGGTGATTTTGACAGAGGATTTGATCCTGAAATTTATAAAACATCTCAATACCCAATCGAAATCATCCATACACCCGACCAGAATAAAACCGATTTAGAAAAGGCTTTTGATTATTTAATCGAAAGGAAAATTCCTGCCGTAAACGTTGTTTGGGCAACCGGACGAAGAGCCGATCATACGATTACCAATCTTACCAACATCACACGATACAGAAATCTATTGAAAATTGTAATTCTGGACGATCATTCGAAAGTATTTTTATTGCCTAAAAAATTCGAAAAATGGTACACTGCGAACACTCCTATTTCATTAATTCCCATCGGTCATGTTACCGGAATTCATTCAGATAATTTATATTATCCTTTGAAAGACGACAGCCTAACCATTGGTTACAGAACCGGAAGCAGTAATCATGTGATCAAAGACGGCATCGTGACAATAGAACATGACGAAGGCGATTTATTGATGATGGAATGCATCGATTAATGACTAAAAATCTATTTATAATCTCTTCGTTTAATTTGACAAGAAGAGATTGACTATCTTTGCGCCGAAATGGAAAAAATAAAACAAAAAACGATTACCGAAAAAACCAATTTACATCCCAGAAATCTTGACAGATTTGGATATAATTTTGAGCAATTAATAGAAAAATCTCCTGAATTGCAGCATTTTGTTTCTATCAATGAGCATAAAATCGAAACTATTGACTTTAGTAATCCTGATGCCGTAAAATCCCTTAACAAAGCGTTATTATTATCACATTACGACATTCAAAACTGGGATATTCCTAAAAATTATCTTTGCCCGCCCATTCCCGGAAGAGCCGATTATATACATTACATCGCCGATTTATTAGCTTCAAGCAACAGCGGAATCATTCCTGAAGGGGAAACCGTTCAAGGTTTAGATATTGGTGTCGGTGCCAATTGCATTTATCCAATAATAGGAAATTCAGCTTACGGGTGGAGTTTTGTAGGAACCGATATCGATTTAACAGCAATTGAAAATTGTAGTGCCATCATTGAAGACAATCCAAAACTAATTGATGGTATAAGTTTACAACAACAAACGGAATCACGTTTTATTTTTAAAAATATAATTACTCCCGAAGACAAATTTACATTTACCATTTGCAATCCTCCTTTTCATGCCTCACAAGATGAAGCTACAAAAAGTACGGTTCGAAAAATAAATAATTTAGAAAACACCAAAACCACAAAACCTGTTTTAAATTTTGGTGGTCATAATGCTGAATTATGGTGTGAAGGCGGTGAATTAGGTTTCGTTACCCAAATGATTTACGAAAGTGCAAAATATCCGATGCAGTGTTTATGGTTTACGACTTTGGTTTCTAAAAAAGAGAATCTTTCCAGTCTTTACAAAACATTAAACAAAGTAAGTGCTGTCCAAATTAAAACGATTGATATGGCTCAAGGCCAAAAAACAAGCCGAATTGTAGCTTGGACTTTTCTAAGTGAAGCACAACAAAAAGCTTGGAAGTTTTAGAATTAAACACACACTTATAAATACTTTTAAACATTCCAAACGATAATACTAATGATCTATTGGTATGTTGTTTTTAGTTATCCACAAAAAATATTTATTTAAATGAAACATAAATAAAAGCTTCTATTATTAAATCAATAATTAAAGTTCTAAAAAAATTGTTTTCAAAAAAAAATATATAAATATTCCCGAAAAATCGAATTTCTTTATATTTTTATGCTTAAAAATAAATTTCAACATAGTTTTACGTAAGTTTGCTAAGAAAATCTTAAATAATCAAAAAGATATTCTTTTATGATTCATCAAACCATTAGCAAAAAATCATTCATTTTTAAATGGAGAAACATTCAAAAGGAAGAAAAAAGAACCTCTTTATTATCCTTTTTTATTGCAATTCAAATGTCATTTAACATTAAAAAAATGAACTAATCCAAACTAAATTGTGAAAAGGCAACTACTACATACCGAAACACAAGATGACTCCACACTTTGGAGCAATCTAAAAAAAGGGGATGAAAAAGCTTTTTCAATACTTTTTAAAAGACATTATTCTCATTTAGTCCGTTATGGAAATTCATTTATTCCATTTCCTGAAAAAGTGCAAGATTGCGTACAAGATGTTTTTACAGATATTTGGATTTACAGAGACAAATTGAGTGATAAAGTGGTTGTAAAAGCCTATCTATTAGCCTGTGTTCGCAAGCGTATAACAAGATCACAAGAACGAGATCGTATTTTTCGCCTGAGCAGTTCTATAGATACGGCTGAATTTTTATTTGATTTTTCAATTGAACACGACCTTATCTCAGATGAAACGACAGCTTCTAAAGTGTCACATCTCAATCATCTAATTAATGATTTGCCTTCTCGACAAAAAGAGGCCTTATACCTTCGTTACACCCAAGAACTTACCGTAGACCAAATTGCAGATACACTTGACATTAATTATCAATCGGCAAACAATCTTTTGCACCGTGCTTTGTTGAGTTTACGCAAAGATTGGAAAGGAAATTTCTTCTTTATTTTAGTGCTGTTTTCATTCGCATTTTAGTCTTCAAAAAATAAATTCAAAAAAATATAGCTTTTAGTGAGTATCAATTAAAAAAATGGTCCTCTATCTAAATATAACCCCGTTTTTTGATGCAACACCGTAATAATTATACCGAAATAGAACACTTTTTAGCTGATGAATCATTCCGATTATGGGTGTGTTTCAAAGACGACCAACAAGATTGGGAAGAATGGACTTTAGAGAATTCCGGTCGTGCTAAATTGGTCGAAGAAGCCCGATTATGGCTGTTAGCGATGAAAGTTCCTAATGATGATTTAGCTGCGGATGAAGTTCAACATGCTTTGGAAGCCACTTGGGAAAAAATTGAAAGAACAGAAGAAAATAAAAATGATACCGAAAAACCAGTTCTTAAACTTTTGAGAAAAAGATGGTTTAATGGGGTTGCTGCTGTTTTGATTTTAAGTCTTTTATCCGGCTGGTTGTACAATCAAAGTAACACTTCTGAAAACTCGGCACTAACTTATAGTGAATTGATCAATGAAAATGAAGAAGGTCTGGTGGAGCAAACTAATAATTCAGATAAACCACAAATAATAACGCTATCCGATGGTAGTTCTGTTTTATTACAGCCCAACAGTAAATTAAGTTATCCCAAAATATTTGTGGGCAATGAAAGAAAAGTGTACCTCTCCGGTGAAGGCTTTTTTGAAATCAGCAAAGACCCTAAAAAACCATTTTTTGTATTTGCAAATGAAATAGTTACTAAAGTAATAGGAACCAGTTTTAAAATAAAAGCATACGCTAATCAGCCAAATGTGGAAGTTGTGGTTCGAACTGGAAAAGTAAAAGTAAGATCTAATGAATTGATCTCAAATCCAAAAGACGAATTGATTGTTTTATTACCGAATCAAGCCTTACGATTCGTTCGAAAAAACTTAAGTTTTAATAAAATTACCGATATAACGCAAGACGAATCATTAAGCCATTCCACGAGTACTATCGAACAATTGGGATTTGAATTCACAGATATTCCTTTGGCACAAATTTTCAAAACTATTGAACAGGCTTATTTAGTGAAAATTGATTTTCCTCAAACAAAATTAAAAGACTGCTATCTCACAACATCTTTAACGGATCAGCCTTTGCCTGAAAAGCTTAAAATTATTTGCAAAAGTCTTGGAAACAATACGAGTTATGAAATGAATGGAAACCAAATAATTATTATATCAGATGGATGCAACTAACCTTATTTAGCCTATGAATTAAAGCACTAAAACAAAAAAAGCGCCGAAAATGCTGTAACATTCCCGACGCCTTGAATTAAATCAATTACCTCTCTGTAAAGAGTAATTGTTGCGTTCTCAATAACCAAACAAAAGAATATTAACAAACACAAACCAAAATTATGAAAAAACCCGTCCTTAAACAACGTTTACTCTTTCAAATCATGAAAATAACCTTATTTCAATTTGTTTTAGCCCTTGTTTTTTCAAGTGTTACTATAGCAAATAATATCAGAGGGCAAAGAAAATTAGACACAAAGGTAACTATTACCCTAACCGATTTGAACTTAGATACTGCGTTAACCAAACTTGAAAAATTAGCAAATGTGAAATTTTCGTATAATTCGAGAATGACACAATTGAATCAAAAAGTGAGTGTTTCTGCTAATAATGAAGCATTATCAAGTGTACTTACCCGTATTTTGAAACCACTTAAAATTAATTATACTGAAGTAAGCAATCAAATTGTTTTACAAAAGGAAGGAATCCAAAAAGTGGGTATGAATGGAAACCTTATGTCAACACTAAATGAAAATATAGCTGCTGAAATTATTAAAGGTCGTGTAGTTGATGATAGTGGCCAACCTTTACCTGGTGTAACAATTCTTGTAAAAGGAACTACTAAAGGAACTACGACTGATGCAGATGGGAATTATACCATTACTGCTCAAATAGGAGATGTTTTACAATTTTCTTATGTGGGTTTAGAAACTAAATCGGTAACTGTAACTGGAAACCTTGTAAATGTTACTTTGACAGGAAGCGGTGAAACACTTCAAGATGTTGTTGTAATAGGCTCCCGTAATCCTACCAGAACGGTAACAGAATCAGCAGTACCTATTGATGTAATTTCTATGAAAGACATTGCTTCACAAGGTCCTCAAGTTAACTTAAATCAAATCTTAAACATGGTTGCACCATCGTTTACATCAAATACTACTACTGTGGCTGATGGAACGGATCACATTGACCCGGCACAATTAAGAGGTTTAGGTCCTGACCAAGTATTGGTTTTAATAAACGGGAAAAGAAGACATACTTCTTCTTTAGTAAATATTAACGGATCTCCGGGTAGAGGATCTGTAGGAACGGATTTAAATGCTATTCCTGCTTTTGCAATCGAAAAAATCGAAGTATTGAGAGATGGAGCTTCTGCACAATATGGTTCTGATGCCATTGCAGGTGTAATCAATATTAACGTAAAGAAAAATACCAATAAATTAGATGTTGCCATTTTTGGAGGAGGAAATCTTTCAAAAGGAGCTAATGACCATGATGGTGGCATTGACGGTGGTAATTACCAATTAGACTTAAACTACGGAACAGGTCTTGGTAAAGAAAAAAGTTTTATTAATGCAACAGCTAGCTTCCAACTTAGAGATGCTACAAGCAGAGCAAAAGAAGTTACAGGAACTTTGTTTAATGCGTATAATGCCGTTGAACAAAGAGCTTCTGAGGCAGGAACAAATATCAATACTCTTTTTGGAAATATCACAAATACTCCAAATACGGCTCAAATACTTTCCACTATAAAAACATATGCGCCCCAAGTAGGTTATTTTACAACTGCGCAACAATCTGCAATAAGTGGAGCTGCTGATATACCTCAAATGCAAGCAGCATTGAATTTTGATGCTACATCTGGAGAGCTTGCCTATAGAAATCTTGAAAGAAAAGATTTCAATATGAGAGTAGGACAATCTTCTTTGAAAAGTGCCCAATTCTTTTTGAACGCTGCTTATCCAATCAATGATAAATTAGAAGCATATGCTTTTGGGGGAACCAGTTATAGAGATGGTGAAGCTGCAGGTTTCTACAGAAGACCTAATCAAGCCAGATCATATACAGGATTGTATCCAAACGGATTTTTACCGGAAATACATTCTACTATTAACGATGTTTCAGTTGCTGCTGGTCTTAGAGGTATGCTATTCGAAAATTGGAATTTTGATATAAGTAATACTTTTGGAAGAAATGCTTTTGATTATGGGGTTGAAAACACAGTAAATGCTTCTTTAAGAGAAAATTCTCCTACTGAATTTGACGCGGGTGGTTTGGCTTTCGCCCAAAACACAACTAACTTTGACATGAACAGAAAATTTGATGTTCTGGAAGGATTAAACGTTGCCTTTGGTGCGGAATATCGTCATGAAAATTTTTCTATCACTGCAGGTCAGCCAGAATCCTATAATTTATATGACATTAATGGAGGAGTTGTTACAGCAACAACTGCCGCAAACATTAAAGTTACTGACTTTTATGGTGCAGCAAGACCAAATGGTTCTCAAGTATTTCCAGGTTTCAGACCTGCAAATGCAATTGATAAAGACCGTAACAGTGTAGCAGTTTATACCGATTTAGAACTAGACGTTACTGACAAATGGTTATTAAACGGAGCCGTTCGTTTTGAGAACTATTCTGATTTTGGAAACACCACTAATTTTAAATTAGCGACTCGTTATAAACTAACAGATAATATCAATTTACGTGGTGCTGTTTCAACTGGATTTAGAGCACCATCATTACACCAAATTTATTTCAATTCAACCGCTACACAATTCGTAGGTGGTGTGCCATTTGAGGTAGGAACTTTCAGTAATGATTCACAAGCTGCACAATTATTAGGAATTCCTAAATTGAAACAAGAAGAATCTCAAAGTGCCAGTGTTGGTTTTACAGCTAAAATACCAGAAGCTAATTTAACCTTGACTGCTGATGCTTACATTGTACAAATAGACGATAGAGTGGTTCTTACCGATCAATTTTCAAGACCGGGTGGAACTCCTGCAGCTGGATCTCCAAATGCAGTTTTGAATGCATTATTTGATACAGCCGGAGCAACAGCAGCAACTTTCTTTGCAAATGCAATTGACACAGAATCAAAAGGAATTGATGTTGTAATAAGTCATAAAACAAGTTTTGGAAATAACGTTTCTCTAAAAACAGATTTATCAGGAACTTTTTCTAAAACCTACAGAGTGGGCGAAATTCACGCTTCACCAGTATTAGAAGCTGCCGGTCAAATAAACAGATACTATTCTGAAGCAAGTAGAGTATACTTACAAGAAGCAATTCCTAGAGTAAAAGCTAATTTAACCAACTCTGTTACTTACAAAAAATTCGATTTCTTCTTGAGAAATGTTTATTTTGGTAAAGTTACTGATCCAAATACTGCTGACGTAAATGGTGATGGAAGAGTTGAAGGTGTTATAGTAAACGGTCAAGTTGTAGAAATTGAGCACCCAATCTGGGGAGCTAAAATCATTACTGATTTGTCTGTTGGTTTCAAAATTACTAATGCTGCAAAAATTGTTATAGGAGCTAATAATATTTTTGATATTTATCCAGATATGAATCTTGGAACGCAAACTGCAATCAGACCTAGATTAGTATCAGGAGCTATTGATTATACAGCTGCTCCAGCAACAATCGATTTATCAAATGCAAACCAATTTATATATTCAAGAAACGTTTCTCAATTTGGTCAAAACGGTCGTTTTGTTTTTGCTAGATTAAACTTCAGTTTCTAAGAATTTTTTTTAATAATGAAAAACCATCCTGTCAAAGCGGGATGGTTTTTTTTTGGCTAAAACTTTGGTAAAAAAAGAATCCAAACTTTGTACCTTTGCAACTCTAAAACTTTGCCCTTTAATTAAATGAATTTCCAAGTAGTATCCGATTACCAGCCTAAGGGCGACCAACCTCAAGCGATTGAAAAATTGACTCAAGGGATTATTGATGGTGATAAATTCCAAACTTTATTAGGAGTTACCGGATCTGGAAAAACATTTACCGTGGCCAATGTAATTCAGGAAGTACAAAGACCAACTTTGGTTTTGGCACACAATAAAACTTTGGCAGCTCAATTATACTCGGAATTCAAACAATTCTTCCCGAATAATGCCGTGGAATATTTTGTTTCGTACTACGATTATTACCAGCCGGAAGCGTTTATGCCCGTAACCGGCGTTTTCATTGAAAAGGATTTATCTATCAATGAAGAACTGGAAAAAATGCGAATGTCAACCACAGCTTCGTTGCTTTCCGGAAGAAGAGATATTTTGGTAGTAGCATCGGTTTCGTGTTTGTACGGTATTGGAAATCCTATCGAATTTCAGAAAAACTTAATTCCGATTGAGAAGGGACAAATCATTTCCAGAACCAAATTATTGCATCAACTGGTGCAAAGTTTATATTCCAGAACTGAAGCTGATTTTAATCCCGGAAGTTTCAGGATAAAAGGCGATACAGTAGATGTTTATCCAAGTTATGCAGATGAAGCGTATAGAGTCCATTTCTTTGGTGATGAAATCGAAGAAATTGAAAGTTTTGACACCAAGAATTCTCAAGTCATTGAAAAATTTGACAGACTGACGATTTATCCTGCTAATATGTTCGTGACTTCTCCAGATGTATTGCAAAATGCCATTTGGGAAATACAACAGGATTTAGTAAAACAGGTCGATTATTTCAAGGAAATCGGAAAACATTTAGAAGCCAAACGATTGGAAGAGCGCACCAATTTTGATTTGGAAATGATTCGTGAACTTGGTTATTGTTCCGGAATTGAAAATTATTCCCGTTACCTTGATGGTCGTTTAGCAGGAACCAGACCTTTTTGTTTATTGGATTATTTCCCAAAAGATTACTTAATGGTTGTTGATGAAAGTCACGTAACGCTTTCTCAGGTTAGCGCTATGTATGGTGGGGACAGAAGCCGAAAAGAAAATTTAGTGGAATATGGTTTTAGACTTCCCGCAGCGATGGACAATCGTCCTTTGAAGTTTGAAGAATTTGAAGCGATGCAAAACCAAGTGATTTACGTTTCGGCAACACCAGCCGATTATGAATTACAAAAAACGGAAGGTGTTGTAGTGGAACAAGTGATTCGTCCGACCGGATTATTAGATCCTATAATTGAAATCCGACCAAGTTTAAATCAAATTGATGATTTAATTGAAGAAATTCAGGTTAGAGCAGAAATTGACGAACGTGTTTTGGTGACGACTTTAACCAAAAGAATGGCGGAAGAATTAGCTAAATATTTAACGAAAGTCAATATTCGTTGCCGTTATATTCACTCCGAAGTAGATACTTTGGAACGAATAGAAATCATGCAAGATTTACGAAAAGGAATTTTTGATGTGTTAATTGGTGTGAATTTACTTCGTGAAGGTTTGGATTTACCCGAAGTTTCTTTGGTGGCAATTTTAGACGCAGACAAGGAAGGTTTTCTACGAAGTCACCGTTCGCTTACGCAAACAATTGGTCGTGCAGCAAGAAACTTAAATGGAAAAGCAATTATGTATGCGGATAAAATTACGGCAAGCATGCAAAAAACCATTGATGAAACCAATTATCGCAGAACCAAACAAATTAATTACAATACTGCTAATAATTTGGTTCCTCAAGCCTTAAATAAAAAAATAGAAAGTGCCTTTACCAAAAATCCTTTGGCAGATTACGAATTAGGTTATACGCTATCAAATGCAGCAGAACCTGTTACAGAATATTTATCAAAACCCGATATTGAGAAACGCATTCGTGAAAAACGAAAAAACATGGAAAAAGCTGCAAAAGAATTGGACTTTATGCAGGCTGCAAAATTACGTGATGAAATAAAAGCGCTACAAGGGCAATTATCTTAATTGTGTTGTTCCTGAAAAACATTCAATAAAACCTCGCCTTCAATAATTGCATTTGGTGCTTCCTTCATCAACTTAAGAATTCGTTTTGTTGCCATAGGATTTAAACCCATATCAATTGCCATTTGTTGAATCGCTACCGCTTCTTTATTATGCAAAACACCATCACTGTGCATTAATAATGCTAATCTGTAAAATTGCTGAATACGTAAAAACTCCGTTTTAATAGGAAGTTGTGGTAGTTCCTGATGAAATAAATCATTAAAAACATCAATTTCGAAACCCAACTCATTAGCTACAATAGCTAAAAATTCATATTCTCTTTTATGTAAATGCCCATCAACGGTAGAAAAAGCAATCATCTCTAAAAGTAAACTCCTCTTTTCTTCGAATGTATTCATCAAATTATTATTTTTAGCTAAAATATTGTTTTTAAATCAAAACACAAAAACTAATAATGATTCGACCACAATTCCTACTACTCCTCTTCTTTTTTACTATAGCAAAAATTGCTGCTCAGGATGCTAAAGAGCCAAGACAAAGCACTGCTTCAAAACAAGTTTCTACTTTTACTATTGAAGCGCCGCAACTTCAAACGGCAAAGAAAATTTGGGTGTATTTACCAGAAAATTATGTAACCTCAAAAAAGAAATTCTCTGTCATCTATATGCATGATGCTCAAAATTTATTTGATGTCAAAACATCCTATTCGGGTGAATGGAATGTAGATGAAAAGCTGGACAGCCTAAAAGCACAAGTTATTGTTATAGGAATCGAACATGGAAATGACAAACGAATCGATGAATTAACGCCTTTTAAAAACGAGAAATATGGTGGTGGAAAAGCGGACAGTTATTTAGAATTTATCGTGAAAACATTGAAACCGAAAATCGACAAAACGTATCGAACAAAAACCAAAAAGAAAAATACTATCATCATGGGAAGTTCTCTTGGCGGACTTACTTCCTATTATGCCATTTTAAAATACCCTGAAATATTTGGAAAGGCTGGTGTGTTTTCCCCTTCTTTTTGGTACAGTAAAGACATTTATAATCTGACTGAAAAATCAAAAAAAATAAAATCAAAAATCTATTTCTTATGCGGAGACAATGAAAGTGAGGATATGGTTTCGGATTTGAACAAAATGGAATATTTATTAAATTCAAATAGATGTTACTGTCTTAATTTGAACGAAAAAAAAATTGTAAAAGGCGGACAACATAATGAAAAATTATGGCGCGACAGTTTTGCAAAAGCCGTTTTATGGCTCGGTTACTAAATTATCCTACTACAAAATAAACACAACAAATATTAAATTAAACCCCAAATGGAACTAATCTTAAGAGAATACAACCTCAAATTAAAACATACATTTACCATTTCGAGAGAATCAATAGACTTTCAACCTTCTTTGATTGTGGAGTTAAAAAGTGATGGTTTTTCAGGTTTTGGCGAAGCAACTTCCAATCCGTATTACAAGACAACAGTTCCGGTGATGATGCAGGATTTAGAAAAAATTCGCACCATAATCGAAACCACTACAAATGAAACTCCGGAAGTTTTTTGGTCAAAGATTCATCCATATTTAAAAGATGATATGTTCGCCTTGTGCGCTTTGGACATGGCATATACTGATTTGTACGCGCGAAAAAAAGGAAAGAAATTATACGAATTGTGGAATTATACCATTGACAAAAATCCATTGACCGATTACACGATTGGAATTGCATCCATCGAAAAAATGGTTACTAAAATGAAGGAATTGCCTTGGCCGATTTATAAAATAAAATTGGGAACCAAAGAAGATATTGCCATTGTTACCGAACTTAGGAAACATACTAATGCCATTTTCAGAATTGACGCCAATTGCGGTTGGGGTGTGGAAGAAACCATAAATAATGCCATCGAGTTAAAAAAACTAGGTGTAGAATTTTTGGAACAACCCATGAAAGCGGACAATTGGGAAGGACACAAAGAAGTTTTCAAACACTCGGTTTTACCAATAATTGCTGACGAAAGTTGTATTATAGAAGAAGATGTAGCCAAATGTCACCATCATTTTCATGGTGTAAATGTCAAATTAGTAAAATGTGGAGGGCTAACTCCTGGAAGACGAATGATTCAGGAAGCCAAAAAATTAGGATTGAAAACGATGGTGGGTTGTATGACCGAATCAACCGTAGGAATATCTGCGATTGCCCATTTATTGCCTCAACTGGATTATGTAGATATGGACGGCGCATTGCTTTTGGCAGAAGACATTGCAACTGGTATAACAATAGATTTTGGAAAAATAAGCTATTCTGAAATCAATGGAACCGGTGTAACTTTAATGTAGTTCTAAATGAAAGTCAACCAATTTCCAGATCGAATTATTGAAATCGACAATGAAGAATATCTCTATTTTGGAGGAACGGCCTATTTGGGTTTACCGACACATCCCGAATTTCAAAAACTGCTCATCAAAAACATTTTACAATGGGGAACAGCTTATGGAAGTTCGAGAAGTGCCAATATTCAACTGACCGCCTACGAAAACGGCGAACGATTTTTAGCAAATTACATCAAAGCAGATGCAGCTCTTACCCTTTCCTCTGGCATGTTGGCGGGGAAATTAGTAATTGAAATACTGACACCGCAAACCGATTGTTTTTTTCATTTTCCGGATACGCACACAGCTATCAAAGCACAAAATAGTCTACCTATTTTTATTGGAAAAAAATTAAATCCTCGTTTACTGGATAACGTAACTGAAAAAATTACAATTCTAACCGATTCGGTTCCTTCTTTTCATATAAAACCAATCGATGTTACGATTCTAAATTCGATTGCGTCCAATAAAGAAATTACTTTGGTTATCGATGAATCGCATTCTCTTGGAATTTTGGGAACGAATGGTTGCGGGATTTATTCGACAATCAATCTTCCTAATATTAAAAGAAAAATCATGGTGTCGTCTTTGGGCAAAGCCTTTGGATTGACGGGAGGTGTAATTGCCAGTGATCCCGAATTCATTAATCAGATGGCAGCTCACGATACTTTTGTTGCCAGTGCTGGAATGAATGCTGCATTTGTACAAACTATGGCTGATGCGTCAGCAATCTATTTGCAACAGCATCAAAAATTAAAAGACAATTTAAAATATATAGAAGCTCATTTGATTAAAAATAAAGCAGTTCATTTTGATCCAAATTATCCCTTAATTTATCCTGAAATCGAAGGGATAAATGAAATTTTCACTGCGAATAAAATTATAGTAACCAATTTTAAATACCCGACTGACATCAGGGATTTAAATAGAATTGTAATTACTGCCAATCATAAAAAAGAAGATTTGGATAAAATAATTCAGATTCTGAACCAAAACCAATTCTAAATCTAAAATTGTGTTGCAATTGCTTTTTAACCGTACCTTTGTAAAAAATTAGAATATGATGACAAACAACGATATCTTTAAAAAACTTCGCGTAGCATTAATGTTGCGTGACGATCAAATAGTTGAAATATTAGAATTAGTAGATTTTAGAATCACTAAATCAGAATTGGGTGCTTTTTTCCGTGATGAAAAACATGAGAATTATATGGAATGTGGCGACCAAGTGCTGCGTAATTTCTTAAATGCTTTAGTAATTCACTTGCGTGGAACGAAAGAAAATCCAAAAAATCCAAACGATGTTTTAGCCAAACACAAAGCTCAAATCCCTGTAAAAGAAGGAGCTTCTGAAAGAGTTGAATTTAAAGCCAAGCCAAGAGACGAAGATAAATCAAGAGGTGATGAAAGTCCTTCAAAATCTAAGCCTGCTGCTAAGAAACCGTTCAAAAAACAATTTACAAAAGGAACTCCAAAAGTTCAGGTAGTGGAGAAAGTGAAATTTAATTTCGGTAAGAATAAAAAATCGTAACTGTGAAAACGGCTTTGATTATTGGAAGCACTGGTTTAATAGGTTCTCAACTATTGAATTTACTTTTAGAAAGTCCAAATTACGCTAAAGTAATCACTTTCGTAAAAAGGGATTCAGGAATAATACATCCAAAATTAACGCAACACATCATTGATTTTGACAAGCCAGAAACCTATAAAGGATTAGTTCTTGGAGATGATTTCTTTTGTACCATTGGCACAACAATCAAAAAAGCAGGTAGTCAAAAAGCTTTTAGAAAAGTAGATTTTGAAAATCCTCGCCAGTTTGCCGCTTTTGCATTGCTAAACAAAGTCAAACAATTTTTGATTATTTCATCTCTTGCTGCTGATGCAAATTCTGGAAATTTTTATTTGAAAACAAAAGGAGAAATTGAAGATTTTCTTAAAGATTGCAATTTCGAAAGCGTTTCTGTATTACAACCTTCACTTCTTTTAGGAAATCGAACTGAATTTAGATTAGGAGAAAAAGCAGGTGCATTTTTTATGAAAACACTTTCCTTTTTATTCCTTGGAAATTTAGAAAAGTACAAACCAATTGAGAGTAAAACAGTAGCCAAAGCACTTTTTAAAATTGCTCAAGCAAACAATACAGGCTTCAAAATATATGAATCGGATGCGATTCAAGAAATTGGTAATTAATACCCTATCAAAATCCTGAATGAAAGTTCAGGATTTTTTTATTTCTTTATGTTTAAAAGAAGAACATAGAAATTTAAATCATTTATGAGAATAATTAACTGGAATTGTAACGGAGCATTTAGAAAAAAATTTAAACAACTTGAACAATTTGAAGCAGATATTATTGTCATACAAGAATGTGAAGATCCTGAAAGGTCAAATGATAAAATTTACAAAGAATGGGCTAAAAATTTTATCTGGATTGGCGATAACAAAAATAAAGGGCTAGGAATATTTTGCACTGAATCCTTAAAAATATCGAATAATAATTGGGAAACAAACAACCTAAAATATTTTATATCTGCTAACATTAATGATGAATTTAATATAATTGGTTTATGGAATCATCATGCAAATTCACCAACTTTTGGTTATATCGGACAGTTTTGGAAATATCTTCAAATCAATAAATCTTTAATGTCCAAAGCTTTAATTATTGGTGATTTCAATAGTAATAAAATTTGGGACAAATGGGACAGATGGTGGAATCATTCTGATGTCATAAGAGAATTAGAAGAAATAGAAATTAGAAGTTTGTATCACGAGTATTTTAATGAAGAACAAGGCGAAGAACAATCTCCAACTTTTTACTTGCAAAAAAATATTTTAAAACCATATCATATTGACTATGTATTTGCTGATAAAAAAACCTTTGATAAAATAAAAAGTATTGAAATAGGTCAAAAAACAGAATGGCTACAATGGAGCGATCACATGCCAATATCAATTGAACTTTAAAATGCTATTCCAATAGTAAACGAAAAATCCTGAGCTTTCACTCAGGATTTTTTTATATGTCTTCAAAAGTATTTCATCATAAAAGCTTCAAGAACTACAACTTAACATAGAACATCCCACTTTATCTCTGGCCCAATAGGGTCTTTTCACAAACCATTTTTGAAAATTCAGTTGTTCATCATAAGGATTTTTAAGCATTTCAAATAATTCGTTTAGCAAAGAATAATCTCCCTTATCCGCGTCATCAATACACAATTGCGCTATGTAATTCCGCAATACATATTTTGGATTCACTTTATTCATTTGCTCTTTTCTTTCGGAATCCGAAAGTGTTTCTTCATTGATTCGAATGGTGTACTTCTCAAACCAATCGTGCCAATCTTTCAAGATAGTTTCATTCAAATCCTTTTCGTTATAAAAGGCATCTTTTATGGTATTGAAAGCTGTTATTACTGTATCATCTTTAGTAACATTACTCAGATTTCTAAAGAAAATGGTCATATCCGTTTCTACACGTTCAAGTAGTTGAATCAGGCTCTCAATTAAAACGGTATCATTTTCTTTTTTGATTTGGAAACCAAGTTTATTTTGCATCATATTCAAATACTCCTTTTCGTAATCAGCACTAAAAGCATTCAAAATAGTTTCAAGAGGTTTAGCATCCTGAATCAAAGGATACAAAGCGTTAGCCAATTGATACAAATTCCACAGCGCAATTTCAGGTTGATTGCCAAAACGGTATCTTTTATACTGACTGTCCGTTGTATTAGGCGTCCAACTGGAATTGTAGTCTTCCAACCAACCGTAAGGTCCATAATCAATGGTAATTCCATGAATAGACATATTATCGGTATTCATAACACCATGAACAAAACCAACACGTTGCCAGTGTACAATCATGTTAAGCGTAGTTTGAGTAACTTCTTGAAAAAAGGCCAGATATTTTTCGACACCTTCTCCTTGAATATGTGGGAAATGATATTTGATGGTAAAATCAGCTAATAATTTGAGATTAACAAGGTCCTTACGAGAAGCAAACAATTCGAAACTACCAAAACGGATAAAAGATGGAGCCACTCTACAAACGATTGCTCCTTTTTCATAAGCAGGATTTCCATTGTACATTATATCACGTAGCACTTGATCTCCAGAAAGCATTAGCGAAAGCGAACGTGTTGTAGGAACACCCAAATAATGCATCGCTTCGGCACACAAATACTCTCGGATGGAAGAACGCAAAACCGCATAACCATCCGCAGTTCGGGAATATGGTGTAGGCCCTGCTCCCTTTAGTTGCAAAGTGTACGTTTCGTTGTCATGAACAACTTCGGTTAAATTGATGGCACGACCGTCTCCTAATTGCCCAGCCCAATTCCCAAATTGATGTCCGGCATAACACAATGCAAAGGGTTTTGTTTCCGGATAAACCGTGCTTCCTGAGAAAGTGTTTAAAAAATCAGCGGAAAGTATATCTTCAAGAGAAAGACCAATGGCATTTGCTACTTCATTTGAAGCATGAATCAAATATGGATTGGAAGGCTTTTTAGGTAGTACAAACGAATAACAAGCTTGCTGTACCTGTCTCGGCGTATTGCTTTCACTTGGGTCTGCTGGCAACTCGCTTATAAAACTATTTTGCAAATGAAGTTTCATATCTTTAAAAAGAATTAAATAAAAATCAGTAGGTATTATAATGTAAAGGTATTCGATACCCTACATTAAATAGAACTCTTTTGATAATATTAATTTATAACTAAAATCGTTTCGCTTATAACATTAAAATTCCATTTGTAGTATCATCCGTAAAGTATAGTTCATAAAAAAATCCTGAGCTTTCACTCAGGATTTTTAATATATAAACTTTTTTTTTAATTAAGAAAGCGCTGCTTTTACTTGATCAGCTGCTTCTTGGAATTCAACAGCAGATAAAATTGGCATTCCTGAATTATCAATTAATTCTTTTGCGATAGCTGCATTTGTACCTTGTAAACGAACAATGATTGGTACTTTAATAGCATCCCCCATATTTTTGTAAGCATCAACAACTCCTTGTGCCACACGGTCACAACGAACGATTCCTCCAAAAATATTAATCAAAATTGCTTTTACGTTTTGATCTTTTAAGATAATACGGAAAGCAGTTTCAACACGTTTTGCATCAGCAGTTCCACCTACGTCAAGGAAGTTAGCAGGCTCAAAACCAGCATACTTGATTAAATCCATAGTTGCCATCGCTAAACCAGCTCCGTTCACCATACATCCTACTGTACCGTCAAGGTCTACATAGTTTAAACCTACTTCTTTAGCTTCAACTTCGATTGGATTTTCCTCACGAACGTCACGCATATCAGCATATTTCTTTTGTCTGTATAAAGCATTATCATCGATATTTACTTTAGCATCTACAGCCATAATTTTATTATCAGATGTTTTCAAAACCGGGTTGATTTCAAACATTGAAGCATCAGATCCAATGTAAGCATTGTATAAAGAATCGATGAATTTTACCATTTCTTTAAAAGCATTACCTGAAAGACCTAAGTTAAAAGCAATTCTTCTTGCTTGAAAACCTTGTAATCCAACAGAAGGATCAACTTCTTCGGTAAAAATTAAATGTGGTGTGTGTTCCGCAACTTCTTCAATATCCATTCCACCTTCAGTAGAATACATAATCATGTTACGACCTGTAGCTCTATTCAATAAAACAGAAACATAAAACTCAGAAGTTTCACTTTCGCCAGGATAATAAACATCTTCAGCGATTAAAACTTTATGTACTTTTTTACCTTCGGCAGAAGTTTGAGGCGTTATTAATTGCATTCCGATGATTTGTTCTGCAATTTCTTCTACTTGTTGTAAATTTTTGGCAAGCTTAACTCCACCACCTTTACCACGTCCACCTGCATGAACTTGGGCTTTTACTACATACCAACTTGTACCAGTTTCGGTAGTTAATTGTTTTGCAGCAGCAACCGCTTCTACTGGGCTATTAGCAACGATTCCGCGTTGAATGCGAACTCCATAGCTAGCTAAAATCTCTTTTCCTTGATATTCGTGTATGTTCATAATATAGAATTTGTCTGGATTCTGAATTTATTTCAGAATAAAAGTGGCACAAAAATAGCAAAATTAAACTTAACTGCTATTTTTTTTTATTAAATGTAGCGTCTAAATTTGCATATTTCAAGCTAACCATTAGGCGAAGTAAAAAATATAAAAAATAACTAACATTTTGTTATAATTCTACAACAAAAATCTTCAGTAAAATAATTCTTTCAAAATTATTGACTGAAGTCCTTTTAATCTGTTTTCTTTTTATAGAAAAATCAATTGAATTGTATTTAAATACAATTATTGTGATTTATCGTACCTTTTTCTACTATTACTGTAAAAATACACTCAATTTGGCTTTTACACTCATTATATGTTACTAAATCTTTAATTTTGTAAAAAAAATATTAAGCATGAAAGTTAAAGAACAAGGCCTTTATTTGCCCGAATTTGAACATGATAATTGTGGCGCAGGATTTATTTGTAATTTGAATGGAATTAAGTCTAATGATATTATCCATAAAGCACTAGATATCTTAATAAAGCTAGAGCATCGTGGAGCTGTAAGTGCAGATGGAAGAACCGGAGATGGAGCAGGAATCTTATTTGACATCCCTCATATATTTTTTAAGAAAGTATGTGATTTTGAAATCCCGGAAGCAAGACAATATGCAGTAGGAATGGTTTTTATGCCAAAAAGCATAAACCAAGTAGCTTTTTGTAAAACAACTTTTGAGGATTCTATACGCAATCAAAATTTAGAAATACTAGGATGGAGAGACGTTCCTGTTGATATTTCTAATTTAGGACAAATTGCAGCTGAAAAGGAACCAACCGTAAAACAAGTATTTGTTGGTAAAAATGGATTGGATCTTACAGAACAACAATTTAACGCCAAAATGTTTGCTGCAAGGAAAATTGCAGAACATACTATAAGAAATTCAAGAACATCAGAAAGTCATATGTTCTATTTTTCTAGTTTTTCAACAACTACCATTATATATAAAGGTTTGTTGATGCCAGAAGATATTAGCCGTTACTATATTGATTTATCTGACGATGACTTAGTGACTAGACTAGCTTTGGTACACCAAAGGTTTTCAACAAATACGTTCCCTTCATGGGAATTGGCTCAGCCATTTAGATACATGTGTCATAATGGTGAAATCAATACACTTCGCGGTAACATTAGCAGAATGCGTGCTCGTGAAGAATTGATGCAAAGTGATGTATTTGGTGATGATTTGAAAAAATTATTCCCTATCATATTAGAAGGAAAATCCGATTCAGCTTCTATGGATATGGTTGTAGAACTGTTATTGATGACTGGACGTTCTTTACCGGAAGCAATGATGATGGTGGTTCCTGAAGCTTGGGAAAAACACCAAACCATGTCGGAAGAGAAAAAAGCATTTTACGAATATAATGCTTGTATCATGGAACCTTGGGATGGTCCAGCTTCTATTCCTTTTACCGATGGTAACGTTATTGGTGCCTTATTGGATAGAAATGGTTTAAGACCTTCTCGTTATACATTAACAAAAAGCGGTTTCGTAATTATGTCTTCAGAAATTGGTGTTCTTGATATCAAACCAGAAGATGTAATTCAACACGGTCGTTTAGAGCCAGGAAAAATGTTCTTGGTAGACATGAACGAAGGTAGAATCATAGAAGATGATGAAATCAAAAATGCCATCGCTACCAAACGTCCTTATAAAAAATGGTTGGATGAGAATTTATTGCAATTAGCTCAAATTCCTTATACTAACAATCCAATACCGACCGAAAATATTGATTTTGAAACAAGACAACGTTTATTTGGTTACACAATAGAAGATTTAAAAACAATCATCAACCCAATGGGAGCTCAAGGAAATGAAGCTTTAAGTTCTATGGGTAATGATACTCCGTTAGCGGTTTTATCAGATCAACCACAACTTTTATATAACTATTTCAAACAGTTATTTGCTCAAGTTACTAATCCACCATTGGATGGTATTCGTGAAGAAATTATTACTGATATCAGTTTAGCAATTGGTGGTGATTATAATATTTTTGATGTTGATCCTAAACATTGTAAAAAATTAAAAATTCAAAATCCAGTTATCTCTAATGAAGATTTAGATAAAATAAGAAATATTGATCATGTTGATTTCAAATCGGTGACAATTTCTACTTTATATGATATCGAAAAAGGAGTAAATGGATTGGAACGCGCTTTGGAAAGAGCAGTACAAGCTACTTTTAAAGCTGTTTCAGAAGGATGTAATATCGTAATCATTTCTGATAGAGGTGTAAGCGAAAAAATGGCTCCAATACCAATGTTATTAGCTTGTTCATACATACATCATTCACTAAATATTCTACAAGTTCGTTCAAAATTTGGCATCATAATTGAATCTGCTGAACCACGCGAACCACATCATTTTGCATTATTATTCGGATATGGTGCAAGCGCAATAAATCCTTACATGGTAAATGAAATCATTCATGACCAAGTTAACCAAGGTTTTATTACTGGTATAAAAGCTGATTATGCTATTAAAAATTACAATAAAGCGATTGCAAAAGGAATCCTTAAAATCATGAATAAAATTGGTATCTCTACTTTACATTCGTATAGAGCGGCCCAAATTTTTGAAATTTTAGGACTAAATAAAACATTCACTTCTAAATATTTCCCTTACACACCTTCCAGAATTGAAGGAATTGGATTAAATGAAGTAGAAAAAGAAATCAAAAAAAGATATCAAAAAGCTTTCCCAAATTCAAAAGTGGCCAATTTATTGCCGCTTGAAATTGGAGGTGTCTACAGATGGAGAAGAACTGGTGAAAAACACATGTTCAACCCAACAACGATTTCTAAATTACAACAGGCTGTTCGATTAAACAGTCCGGAAAGTTATAAGGAATACTCTAATATGGTTAATGACCAAAGTAAAAGCCTAATGACTATTAGAGGTTTATTTGAATTCAATAATTTGGATCCAATTTCTATTGACGAAGTAGAGCCTTGGACCGAAATTGTAAAAAAATTCAAAACTGGAGCCATGTCTTATGGATCAATCAGTCAGGAAGCGCATGAAAACTTGGCAATTGCCATGAATAGAATTGGAGGAAAAAGTAATTCTGGAGAAGGTGGAGAAGATTCGAAACGTTTCCAAAAAGACTTAAATGGTGATTCTAGAAATAGTGCTATTAAACAAGTCGCTTCAGGAAGATTTGGTGTATCTATTAACTATTTGACAAGTGCCAAAGAGATTCAAATAAAAATGGCTCAAGGTGCAAAACCTGGAGAAGGTGGACAATTACCTGGAGAAAAAGTAGTGCCTTGGATTGCCGCTGTAAGAAATTCAACTCCTTATGTTGGACTAATTTCGCCTCCGCCACATCACGATATTTACTCTATTGAAGATTTATCTCAATTGATTTTTGATTTAAAAAATGCCAATCGTGAAGCACGTATTAACGTTAAGTTAGTTTCTGAAGTTGGTGTTGGAACAATTGCCGCTGGTGTTGCTAAAGCAAAAGCTGATGTGATTTTGATTTCAGGATACGATGGAGGAACCGGTGCTGCACCATTAACTTCACTACAACATACAGGTATTCCTTGGGAACTTGGACTTGCCGAAGCACAACAGACTTTAATCTTAAATGATTTAAGAAGTCGTGTAGTTTTAGAATGTGACGGACAGTTAAAAACAGGACGTGATGTAGCTATTGCTGCTTTACTTGGAGCCGAAGAATTTGGTTTTGCTACAGCGCCGTTGGTAGCGTCTGGCTGTATTATGATGAGAGCTTGTCACTTGAATACCTGTCCAGTTGGTATTGCTACTCAGGACCCTGAATTGAGAAAAAATTTCAAAGGAACTCCAGAGCATATTATTAACTTCATGTATTTTATTGCTGAAGAGTTGAGAGAAATCATGGCGCAATTAGGATTTAGAACACTAAAAGAAATGGTGGGACAATCTCAAAAATTGAACGTTAACAAAGCCATCAAACACTATAAAGCAAGTGGATTAGATTTATCTACTATTTTATATAAACCAGAAAAAGCTAAAGTAGTTCCAAATCACAATACAACTACTCAAGATCATGCTTTAGATAATGTACTTGATTTTGAAATTATAAAAGCTGCTATTCCTTCTATTTATAGAAAAGAAAAAACAAGAGTTACTTTTGATATTAAAAATACAGATCGTTCTGTTGGTGCAATATTAAGTAATGAAATTTCAAAAATATATGGTGCACAAGGTTTACCAGAAGACACGATATTAGTTGATTTTGAAGGTTCTGCCGGACAAAGTTTTGGTGCTTTTGCAACAAATGGTCTGTCATTCAAAATTCATGGAAACTGTAATGATTATCTAGGAAAAGGACTTTCAGGTGGTAAATTAATTATCAAAGTCCCTCCTACTGCAACATTCAAACCAGAAGAAAACATCATCATTGGTAACGTTGCACTTTACGGAGCAATTACTGGTGAAGCTTACATCAATGGTATGGCTGGAGAACGTTTCTGTGTTAGAAATTCTGGAGCAACAGCAGTTGTTGAAGGAATTGGAGATCATGGATGCGAGTATATGACTGGAGGAACTGTTGTAGTTCTAGGAAAGACGGGTAGAAATTTCGCTGCTGGTATGAGTGGTGGTATTGCTTATGTTTTTGATCCAAATAAAAAATTCGATGCTACAGTATGTAATATGGAAATGGTTGCTTTTGAAACATTAGAAGAAGAGGATATAACTAAACTGAGACGTTTAATTAAAAATCATTCTATGTATACCAATAGTCCATTGGCAAAAAGAATTTTGGCTGATTGGGAAAATCAACAAAAACACTTTATTAAAGTAATGCCAACAGATTACAAAAAAGCATTGAAAAGATTAGCAGAAGAAAAGCAAATAGAAGAACTAATAGCATAGTCATGGGTAAGATAGGTGGATTTAAAGAATATAGTAGAACTGACGAAAATAATATAGCTGTTGTAGAACGTGTATCAAACTATAATGAGTTTACAATTCCGTTAGCAAAAGATAAAATAAAAGAACAAGGATCAAGATGTATGGATTGTGGTATTCCTTTTTGCCACAGTGCTTGTCCGTTAGGAAATTTAATTCCTGATTTTAATGACATGGTACATCAAGAGGAATGGGAAAGTGCATTAGAGATTTTGCAATCAACAAACAATTTCCCTGAATTCACAGGAAGATTATGTCCTGCTCCATGTGAAAAATCATGTGTTTTGGGTATAATCAGTGAACCGGTAGCTATTGAAAATATTGAAAAAAATATTATCGAAAGAGGTTTCGCAGAAGGATGGATAAAACCACAAATTCCAGCGACAAGAACAGGCAAAACAGTAGCTGTCATAGGCTCTGGTCCTGCTGGTTTAGCGGCTGCACAACAATTAAATCGTGCAGGACATACCGTTACCGTTTTTGAAAGAGACAATGCAATTGGTGGTTTATTACGTTACGGAATTCCAAATTTCAAATTAGAAAAAGGAATTATTGACAGACGTGTTGCAATTTTAGAAGCTGAAGGGATTGTATTTAAAACCAATGTAAACGTTGGTGTAAATTTCAGTATTGAAGAATTAAATTCTTTTGATTCAATAGTATTATGTGGTGGTGCAACTGAAAGAAGAAGCTTACCTACAAAAGGAATTGAAAGCAAAGGAGTTGTTCAGGCAATGGATTTTTTAACACAACAAACTAAAGTATTATACGGAGAATCAATTCCGAATCAAATCAAAGCTACTGGTAAAGATGTTATCGTTATTGGTGGTGGAGATACTGGATCGGATTGTGTTGGAACTTCAAACAGACACGGTGCAAAATCGGTTACTAATTTTGAAATTTTACCAAAACCACCAGTTGGAAGAAGTGAAACTACTCCTTGGCCTTTTTGGCCATTACAATTAAAAACTTCATCTTCTCATGAAGAAGGTTGTGACAGAAACTGGTTAATCAATACCAAAGAATTCATTTCTAACGAAAAAGGAGAATTAACAGGATTAAAAACTGTTGAAGTAGCTTGGAAAATGACACCGGGGCAAAGACCGGAATTGATAGAAAAAGAAGGATCCGAAAAAATTTGGCCTTGTGATTTAGCTTTATTGGCACTTGGATTTACAGGCCCTGAGAAAACATTAAGTGATCAATTAGGATTGGAAGTAGATTTTAGAAGTAACTACAAAGCAAATAATTATCAAACAAATGTTCCTCATATATTTACTGCCGGTGACATGAGAAGAGGACAATCCCTAATTGTTTGGGCAATATCTGAAGGTCGTGAAGCAGCTAGAGAAGTAGATAATTATTTAATGGGTTTTACTAATTTACCAACTAAAGGTAATGGTGATTTACCAAGTTTATAATAAAAAATAATTTTACAAAATCCCTTGATAAATTAATTATCAAGGGATTTTTATTTTCATAAAAGTTATAAAAAACAAATAAACGACATTAAATGTTATAATAATAACATTTTGTTATATTTTGTTAAAACCTGTACTTTTATTTGTTTGTATTGATAAAGAATAATAAATTTGCCTAAAAATAGAATCAAAATGCAAGGAAAAGACTTATTACAATTAGCAGAACAATTCGGTAGTCCGTTATATGTTTATGACGCTGAAAAAATACAATCTCAATACAATAGATTAACAAAAGCTTTTTCAAAAGTAGATAAGTTGCGCATTAATTATGCAATGAAGGCACTTTCAAATGTAGCCATCCTTCAATTACTAAAAGAAATGGGATCTGGTTTAGACACCGTATCTATTCAAGAAGTATTGTTAGGGCTTCATGCAGGATATGAGCCTGAAAAAATATTCTATACACCTAATGGAGTTTCTTTAGAAGAAATTGAAGAAGTTTCTGCTATGGGAGTACAAATCAACATAGATAATTTATCCATTCTAGAACAGTTTGGTACAAAATATCCATCTGTACCAGTTTGTATCCGTATAAATCCTCACGTAATGGCAGGTGGAAATGCAAATATTTCAGTTGGTCATATTGATAGTAAATTTGGTATTTCAGTTCATCAATTACCACATTTAGTTCGTATTGTTGAAAATACAAAAATGAATATTGTAGGTATCCACATGCATACTGGCTCCGATATTCTTGACATAGAAGTATTTTTATATGCAGCGGAGATCTTGTTTGATGCGGCAAAAAACTTTAAAAATCTTGAATTTTTAGACTTTGGAAGCGGATTTAAAGTACCTTACAAAAAAGATGATATCGAAACTGATATTGAAGAATTAGGAAAAAAACTTTCAAAAAGATTCAATGCTTTCTGTGCAGAATACGGTAAGGAACTGACATTAATATTTGAACCTGGCAAATTTTTAGTAAGTGAAGCTGGTTTCTTTTTAGCAAAAGTTAATGTTGTAAAACAAACTACATCAACAGTTTTTGCAGGAATAGATAGTGGTTTTAATCACTTAATTCGACCAATGTTTTATGGTTCACAACATCATATTGAAAACATATCACACCCAAAAGGAAAAGAACGTTTTTATTCTGTTGTTGGATACATTTGTGAAACTGATACTTTTGCAAATAATAGAAGAATATCCGAAATAAAAGAAGGCGATATTTTATGTTTTAGAAATGCGGGAGCCTATTGCTTCTCTATGGCATCTAATTATAATTCAAGATACAAACCAGCAGAAGTATTGTGGATGAAAGGCGAAGGGCACTTAATAAGAGCGCATGAAACCTTTGAAGATTTATTAAAAAATCAAATTCCATTACCTATAGCAATGGCAACAGCCTAGATTACAAACTCCGTCTCAATTTTATGAGACGGTTTTTTTTTACAATTTTGTCCCGTCCTGAAAAAATCGACTATAAACACAAATCTAGCTTCGGTAATCACGCACTATTCCAAAGCCAATAGATTGACAACTACGTACCATTTCCCTCAGAAAACAAGCTATATATTCAAAAAAAACTTTAAAAAGAGTTCCAAAAAAAATCCCGTCTTACCAGTTAAGACGGGATTTTCTGTTTCAAATAAAATCGTAATGTAATTTTTATTTTTTATCTAAAAGAGTTTCCAACACTTCTGACTCCGTTCCATTTGGAAATGGAATTTTCAACATCTGCGAGAGCGTAGGAGCAATTTGTGTAATGTACTTTTTAGCATGTAATTCTCCCTTTGGTACTTTAGTCCCATAAAAAAGTAATGGCACATGGGTATCATAACTATTGGGAGACCCATGGGTGGTTCCTGTATCTTGATACTGCATATAACCCGCTTTGTCCAACACAACAATTTCACCATTTTGTTTAGGATCGTAACCTTTTGAAATAAAACTTAAGAAATAGTCATCTCCTGAAGAAGCCAAAATCTCCTCTTCTGTATAAACTCTTTTCACCTGGTCTTGCGACATTAAAAAAGACACAAAACTCTGTTTTACTTTAGTCAAGTCTAAGCCTTTTTGTTTTATTATTTCTTTATTGAAAAAAAGATTAAAATTAGAATAATCCAATACTAAATTGACTCCGAAGGTTTCATCAGAATATCTCTTTAATGCTTTTACAATATCAGCTGAAGGAACATTCGCCACATTGTATTTATTATCTTTCATATAATTGGAGTTTTCTGCTCCGGCGTGATCAGCAGTCAGAAAAAGTAAATAATTATCCTTCCCAACAGTTTTGTCCAAGTAAGTCAAAAATACCCCCAAAGTTTGATCCAAACGCAAATAAGTGTCTTGTAACTCCATCGAACGAGGGCCAAAAGTGTGACCAACATAATCTGTCGAGGAAAAACTAACTGTCAAGAAATCAGTAATATCATCTTTTCCCAATTCTTCTTTTTCTATTGCTTTCATGGCTAAGTCAGCCAAAATATCATTCCCAAAAGGGGTTGTACGCAAAACATCTGCTCCTTTTTCTTTATAAATTTTACTTAAATCATATGGAAAAATAGGTGATTTTGTTTTATCTAATTTTCCTTCATATGGATTATCATCAGACAGACTTTCATTATAAGTTGAAACCGGTTTCAATAAATCCCAACCTTTGTTGATATAATTCATATACTGCTTTTCCTGATTAAATTCAGTTACCCAATTTGGTAATGTTGGACCATAAAAAGTACTTGAAATAAAGGCTCCGGATTTACTATACCAAAATGCCCAATTCGCAAAATGACCCGCTGGTAAAATAGCACCACGATCCTTTATGCTCATCCCGATTACTTTCCCTTTAAAATTAGTCGCCATTCTCAATTCATCAGTAATCGTAGTACTTAATAAGTTTTTAGGAGACATTGCTCCCTCCTTTTCTGTACCATCACCAATTGTTTTAACGGAAGCGTCGTCCGTACAATACATATCTTTTCCTGTAGCCTTATTGAACCAATCATTCCCTACAATACCGTGAGTAGAAGGTGTCGTTCCTGTATAAATACTAGCATGTCCCGGTGCAGTATAAGTAGGCGCATAATTGTAATGCATATTATGAAATGTGTATCCATTATCCATGATTCTTTTAAAACCATTAGATGAAAAATCATCTGAAAAACGATATAGGTATTCCATTTTCATTTGATCCACTACAATACCTACCACTAATTTAGGGCGTTGCTGACATAGGGAGTTTAAAGACATAATTAATGCCAAAAACAAAATATTTTTTTTCATATAATATTTTTATATTTAAAACAAAAATACAACATAAAGTTTGATTCAGCTATGAACAAATACGCAAGGATCCTAAATTAATCTATTCTTAACCCATCAAAATTTGGAGTACTGTTGCGCTTACAAAAAGGTATCTAATCAAAAAAAATCCTCATCAAATTCATGATGAGGATTCTTTAAAGAAAGGCGACGACATACTCTCCCACATAACTGCAGTACCATCTGCGCAGGCGGGCTTAACTACTCTGTTCGGGATGGGAAGAGGTGAGCCCCGCCGCAATAACCACCTT
>NZ_JBLNKU010000022.1:0-26393 GCF_048158545.1 Flavobacterium melibiosi
TCCTAAATGACATCTACCTAAAATGTATCGTAAATTAAGAACCGCCTTGGTACGGATCCGTATGCCGGGTGGTGTGGAAGGTCGCCTAGGGAAATAATCCCTAGGCTCCTATCCGATCGCTATAATATTGTGTTATTGAGCTGATTTAAAACCCGATTTAGAGATTTTGTATAATATAGGTAATTTAAAAGAACATCGTGAAAGAGTTGTTTTTTTAAGTTCAAAAGCTTTAAGAAGGTGAGGATTTTTATAACTAGGATTTTAGTTTTTATCCAAGCCAATTATACAAAAAGAAGTTTTGGTTTAGCTTTAAAATCCCACCTGCTTAAAATCACTTTTAGGGACTGTCTTTATTTTTTTTTAAACCAATATTTTTCGACAACAATAACTATTGCAATTCCAGCAATATAAGTTAATAAATCAATCCATGAAAATGAAGTTCCGATAACAGTTCTGGCAATTTTTGATTTTTCTAAACTTAGCTTTTCGACAATATTTAAATATTGAAGAAATTCTATGGCGAAAGAGAAAGCTAATACAAATAGTGCAACAATTAAAACTGGTAATTTGAGAAAAGATTTTAAAAAGCAATAGAGTAAGATAACTACCAAAACATCGCCAAGATATGGCCTGACAAAATTATCATTGACAAAAAGCGCAATTAATACCTCAATGGAAAAAATTAGAATTGCGAAGCCAAAGTAGTTTTTATTAAATGTTAGCATAATTTTAATTTAGTTTGTGCTTAACGTCCAGCTTTTAGTTTACATTTATTCAACAGGTTTGCTAGTGTACTTCTTAAAGGATACTCTATTTTTAAGAACTTTAGATACTACTTTTTTTGTTTATTTTAGGGTAAAATTCAGTTTTGTACTAAACAAATATAAGTATAAATCGTACTAACAACAATTAATTATAGTAAGGCTGTAGTTTATGGAGGATTTACATGTAACTCATGTTATTGAATTCCTAAATTTATTCCATAAAAAAAGCTCCAGATTTCTCTGAAGCTTTCTAGTAGCGGGAACTGGACTCGAACCAGTGACCTTCGGGTTATGAGCCCGACGAGCTGCCTACTGCTCTATCCCGCGATGTGCGTTTGTATTTTCAATAAAATTCTTAGTAGCGGGAACAGGACTCGAACCTGTGACCTTCGGGTTATGAGCCCGACGAGCTGCCTACTGCTCTATCCCGCGTTGTTTCGGGTGCAAATGTACGACGAATTTTCGTATTTCCAACGAAAATTTTAAAAAATGTTTTATTTCGTCTATTGACTTGATATGACTACCTTTGCGGAATAAATTATAATAGAAATGTCACATAAAGCAGGTTTTGTAAACATCATCGGGAATCCAAATGTTGGGAAATCAACACTAATGAATGCCTTTGTTGGAGAAAGATTATCAATTATTACTTCAAAAGCACAAACAACACGTCATAGAATTCTTGGAATTGTAAACGGAGAAGATTTTCAAATGATCTTATCGGATACACCTGGAATCATCAAACCGGCATACGAAATGCAGGAATCAATGATGAATTTCGTTAAATCCGCTTTTGAAGATGCTGATGTACTGATTTATATGGTTGAAATTGGAGAACAAGAGTTGAAAGACGAAGCGTTCTTCAATAAAATAATCCATGCCAAAATTCCGGTTCTATTATTATTGAATAAAATTGACAATTCAAATCAGGCGCAACTGGAAGAACAAGTGGCTTTCTGGACTGCTAAAGTTCCTAATGCGGAAATTTTTCCAATATCGGCATTGCAGAATTTTAATGTGCCCGAAGTTTTTGGACGAATCATTGAATTGTTACCGGAATCGCCAGCATATTACCCAAAAGATCAATTGACAGACAAACCGGAACGTTTCTTTGTAAATGAAACTATCCGTGAGAAAATATTGTTGAATTATAGCAAAGAAATCCCTTACGCAGTAGAAATTGTAACCGAAGAGTTTTTTGAAGATGAAAACATCATTAGAATCCGATCTTTGATTATGGTGGAGCGCGAGACCCAAAAAGGAATCATCATCGGACATAAAGGAGCTGCTTTGAAGAAAGTAGGAATGGAAGCCCGTGTTGATTTGGAGAAATTCTTTGGAAAACAAATCCATATTGAGTTGTACGTAAAAGTGAATAAAAACTGGAGAAGCAACGCTAATATGTTGAAACGATTTGGTTATAACCAGTAATTTTTTCTGGTCCGTTTTTTTGAAAAATCAATATTGGAATTCAATTTCTGATATTGATTTTTTTTTTTAGCCCAGATAGCAGCGGCATCCTTTTGTGCAGTCCCGAAACTTCGGGACGGCACAAAAGATATAGCGGAGAGCTGGAATTGCTTCTAATAAAACTAAGATTCTATAATCTCCAGGAATAAGTTTTCCAGATCATTCATTTGCTCGTGGCCGTTACTTCGGATCTGTTTGGCTACAATATAGAGTAAAAACCAGGCGGAAATCATTAATCCCATTATGACTAAATCGAATGTAATGGGATTTTTCAGGATATAATCAGTATATGTAATTCCCGAAAAAATCAAAAAGATTCCCGCAATAATAAAATGGAAGAACATAAAAAGTGTCCATAAGGTGGGGTCAGGGCCAAATAATGCTCTGATATGAGTTTCGTTTTTGTCTTTTGATTCCATTTCTATATGTAAATGAGGAGACCAATACGCTTTTTTTGCCCCTTTTATGTTTAACCAAATGTGATAGCCACGGATTTTTACAAAGTAATCCTTGGACTTGATTTGGGTGTAATTGGCGAATTTAACACGCAAAGCATCTATGTTTTGCGGAACATCTTTATAAAACCGTAAGCGAAGTCTGAGCTCATTATTAGTATCCATAGCAGTAAACTTGTAAGTATTAAAAGGATAAGGGTTTGCTAATATATCAAAAAAATTGATATTCATGGTTTTAAACACTACCTTTGCAAAATATTTGAATTTATATTATGAATAACATTGTTGCGATAGTAGGAAGACCTAATGTAGGGAAATCAACCCTTTTTAATAGGCTGATACAAAGAAGAGAAGCTATTGTAGATTCAGTATCGGGGGTGACCCGTGATAGGAACTATGGTAAAAGCGAGTGGAACGGAAAAGAGTTTTCTGTAATTGATACCGGCGGATACGTACGTGGGTCGGATGACGTTTTTGAAGGAGAAATCCGTAAACAAGTGGAACTTGCCATTGATGAAGCTGATGTTATCATTTTTGTGGTTGATGTAGAAGAGGGGATTACTCCAATGGATGATGCTGTTGCGAGATTGTTGCGTAAAGTGACGAAACCGGTTTTACTTGCTGTAAATAAGGTGGATAATGCGATGCGTGAGAAAGATGCAATTGAGTTTTATAACCTTGGTTTAGGAGAATATTATACGTTTGCCAGTATTTCAGGAAGTGGAACAGGAGATTTATTGGATGCATTAATTGATGCTTTTCCTATTAAACCAGAACCAACCCAGGAAGAAGTTGTATTGCCTCGTTTTGCAGTTGTAGGTCGTCCTAATGCTGGAAAATCAAGCTTTATCAATGCATTAATTGGTAAAGACAGATATATTGTTACAGATATTGCGGGAACAACCCGTGATTCTATTGATACAAAATTTGATCGTTTTGGTTTCGAATTCAACTTAGTTGATACTGCGGGAATCCGTCGTAAGGCGAAAGTGAAGGAAGATTTAGAGTTTTACTCGGTAATGCGTTCCGTTCGTGCCATTGAGCATGCTGATATTTGTATCTTGATTATAGATGCCACCCGTGGTTTTGAAGGTCAGGATCAAAGTATTTTTTGGTTGGCTGAGAAAAACCGTAAAGGAGTTGTAATCTTAGTGAATAAATGGGATTTAGTCGAAAAAGAAACGATGTCAACTCGTGATTATGAAGCTAAAATCAGAGAAGAATTAATGCCATTTACAGATGTGCCTATTCTTTTCGTTTCGGCATTGACAAAACAACGTTTGTTGAAAGCATTAGAAGCTACAGTAAAAGTTTTCGAAAACAGACAACAACGTATTGCGACTTCAAAATTCAATGAATTTATGTTGAAAGTGATTGAAGCGTATCCGCCGCCAGCAACAAAAGGGAAATATGTGAAAATTAAATATTGTATGCAGTTGCCAACACCAACACCACAATTTGTGTTTTTTGCCAATATGCCACAATATGTAAAAGAACCTTACAAACGTTATCTGGAAAATAAAATTAGAGAAAACTGGGACTTTTCAGGAGTACCAATTGATATTTATATTAGAGAGAAATAGCAAAAATCCCGAGCAATCGGGATTTTTTTTGGTTAAGATGGATTTGTACGATTAGTTTTCTTCTTTTTCCAAAGTTTCCATTGGATGATCACCATACCAATCTTTAAATGTTTTTGTTGTTTTATAATCATCATGCAGTACGGTATAAACCATAAATAGGATTAATGGTATGCCAACGCAATATAGGGTCATTATTACCGGCAAAGCAACGTTAGTTTGACATAAACCGGCAAATACAAAAACATATATGGTAGTAAACCAAACAAGTTTAATTGCAAAATTTTTCATGGCTATATCTTTTTATTAAAGTTACGCCAGAAATTGCAAATATTAAGTTAATGTATTGATAATCAATATTTAAAATAAAATTAATTATTTATTATTCTTATCAATTAAAGACGATAAATGCTGTTTTAAACTTTTTTTCGGACTTTTATTTTGTGGAAAATACTGAATCGGATGATATCTCTATTGAAATAATCGATTCCATTTGCTCGTCGTTGAAAACTGTTTAAATAACCCAATTCTAAGGCAATGTTTTTATTTATGCCGTATTGTACTGCAGCATAAATTCTATTTTGATCAAATGTATTTTTAAGGATAGTTTTCCCAGCATTGAACATTATTTCATCTGAAAGAATAGTTTTTAAATATTGATTTTCTTTTTTCCAAAAAATATAATCGGCTTGAAGTCTGTATCTGAATCTCCACGAAAATGTAGTGCCAGGTAACAATGATTCTTTATTGGCATTATGAATAAATCGTTCTTCTGCTTGAAATCGTTGAATCAATGTTACTTTACTAACGTTTAGTTTCCAGGTAATATCTTGTTGTGCTCTGTATTCCGGGGTTTTAAAAGTATAGGATACTTCAGGTTCTTGTGTTGTTACGGAAAAATGAGTAAAGCCAATTCCTGCTTCTAAATGTTCATTGATTTTATAGCGGCCTTGAATTCTTATAACATATAAATTTTCCTTTACTGGTTTTAAAAAGACCCTATTGTCAAATTCTGTATGTAAAGACCATTTTTCATTTAATAGCAACTGATTGTTATATCGTGTCCAAAGAATGCTTTGATGATCTATATTTTTCTCCGTTTGCGCTTGGGATATAAAACTGACTAAGAATAAGAAAAGTATTTTGGTTAGTTTCATGAAGTTTGTTTCAATTTTGGCAAATTTACATAAAGTCCATTAATCCTATAGGTTCTGTTTTATTTTTTTGAAAAGTATTTTACTGTATTCAAATGCTAAATAAGCGTAGTATTGAATGAAGAAACAGCACCGTAAAACCTAAATTTTATTAGTGCTGTTTTTGATTTTAAGGTTTTAAAAGAATAGATTGCTTTTATAAAGAATAACGAAGTGTAATTCCGTAAGTTCTTTGATCTCCCAAAACACCAGCATAATGACCGGCATTTCCAGCCGCAGGTAATAATTGTTCGAAATAATCTTTGTCTAAAAGGTTGCGTCCCCATACGAAAATAGATAAACCTTCTGAAGCACGGAAACCAATTCGGCCATTAAGCAAAGCATAAGAATCTACCACAAGATATTTTGATGGAGAGGCACTCGATGAGAATGAAGAACGAAAGTAAGAATCTAAAGCCACAAAGAATTTTCCGGTATTCCCGAAAAATTTTCCAGTATCAGAGAGATCACCTCCTAAAGTTCCCGCCCATTTTGAAATACCCGGTAACTCACTTCCCGAAATATCTTTGAACGATACTGATGAGCCAGTTTCCTCTAATGGCAGTGGCGCATTTTTGAAACTTACATAAATTCCCTCAGTATACGATAACGCTCCAGTGAAAGATAAATGTTTGTTCGCTGTGATACTTGCGTCAATTTCAGCACCACGCACACGTACTTTTTCAGCATTGGCCAGATAACCTCGATTTACGCCTAATTCAGCAGTTTGGACTTGTGCTTGAAAGTTTTTAATGTCTGTGTTGTAAATGGTAAAATTTACTATCGTTCTGTCAAATGGCGTAGTCTTTACCCCAATTTCGAAATGATTAACCTCTTCAGGTTTTATTATAGCCAAGTCAAGTAGTGGCTGACCATTTGCGGTGGGTAAACCTCCTAGATTCACACCAACAGGTTTAAAGCTTTTTGCATAAGTAGCAAAAGTATTCACACGTTCTGAGGCTTTGAAAGACAAGGTTAGATTTCCTGAAAAATTGGTGTCGTCTACACTGGTTTTAAAAGCTTGGTCACTATATACTAATTTTTTCAATGCAATTAAGTCAGGATCGTTGGTTTGTAAACCTCCATAAGTCTCACGGTTGTAATCAATTTTTTTATTATCGTAGTTGTATCTTAAACCGGGTAGTACATGCAAACGATCGGTTATTGCCCAATCTAATTGTCCAAATACTGCACCACTGAAGGTGTTGAGTGTAGAGCGGGTTCTTATTCCATAGCCATCAAATAGGCCGGGTGTTTCCCATAATGAGCTTGTAGTGCTCTGAGAAAATCGCCATTGCGCTACACCTGATTCTTCAATGTGATAGGGGTCTGTCTTAAGATCTTGTCCAATGGCGAATACTCCAATTACTCCACTTAAACGAGAAGAGAATTCTCCGGCATAACGAACTTCTTGAGACCATTGTTGGTGTTTTGATGTTGCCTGTGACAATTGTAGTACGGGAAGGCCTGTGAAATCTCTGTCATTCGATGGATCCCAATTCCAATAGCGCCAAGCAGAAGTTGAGGTCAGTACACCTGCTCCGATTTTTGTTTCTATATTTAAAGAGATACCTCCTAAATCTTGTCCGGAACGCCAAGGGGTATCATGGTCAATCTTACGGTCAAACGCATTTTGACTCGGAAGAGTGTAATTTAGGTCGGCTATGATTTGTTCAAATTGACGGTATGGAGCTCGTTTAGTAGGAGCAACTCCTGCAACTACTTGTGCATATCCGTCTGGACGCTGTCGCGAAAAGTCTGCTGCCAATAGGATGTCTGTGTTGTCACTTGGTCGATACAGTAATTGTCCTCGAACACCTTGATTATTCAGGTCATTAACAGATTTTCCTGTAGCTACATTTTCTATTAAACCGTCACGTTGTGTGCCTGAAAACGATAATCTACCTGCAATTTTTTTGGTTAAAGCTCCAGTAATAGAACTCTTGGCTTGAAGGAATCCATAATTTCCGTAACTAAGTTCGAAGTTCGCTCCCGATATAAAACTTGGCTTACGTGTTGTTACGTTGAAAGCACCAGCAGTGGTGTTTTTACCAAACAATGTTCCTTGTGGTCCACGTAATACTTCAATTTGTTCTACGTCTATAAAATCTAATGTTGTAGCTGCAGGACGGGCATAATAAACACCGTCAACATAAAATCCAACACCTGGATCGATACCGTCATTGGTAAGTCCAAAAGTAGAACCCAGTCCCCGAATGTTTATTGTTGTATTTCTTGGATTTGAAGAATACAATTGAACTGATGGAACTAATTCTTTCAAACGATTCACGTTGAAAGCACCAGCTTCTTCAGCTTGTTTGCCGCTTACCACAGAAATAGGAATGGGGACATTTTGGGCTTTTTCAATACGGCGTCTGGAGGTTATCACCACTTCAATAAGTTGATTTTCCTCCGAAAGGATTATTTGCAAAACTACCGGTGGTAGTTCTGGAATATTGATTTCTTTAGATTGATAACCTGTATTTTGTATAAGAAGTGAGAAAGGAATTTTTTCTTGGGTTTCAATAGTAAAGGTACCACTTGAATCTGTAGTAGTATTGTATTTTGTGCCTTTCAATAAGATATTTGCACCTTGTAAAGGTATGTTTTGGCTATTTGTTACCACTCCTTGCACAATACTTTGGGCTTTAGAGGATGTGAATATAAATAATAGTAGTAGGGTTGTAATTGTTTTTGGATAGATATTTTTCATTATTATATAAGTTATATGTAATTAGTAGAATTTTAATTAAATTTTTTTAACTAGCACATACACATCATTTTAAAACTCTTTTTTTCAATTATAATTAGTTGATTTTTTCGGGATTGCCTATTCAAAAAAGCAAACTTACTTCGGTACGTTTTCATACGCTTAAATTTGGATTGTTAATTATGTATTAAATTCTAGGCAAATATATAGTTAATTCTATAAAACTAGTAGAGTTTAAAGAATATTTTTTTATTTTTTTACCAATGAAGCAATAGTAATGCCTTCCATTGCCTTTAAAGTTTCTTCTCTAATGGTAATCAATCCGTGTCTTAATAGGCATTCCGATTCATCGACACAATCAGAACAGCGTTCGTAAAAATTCAATGAGGCGCAAGGAAGTAGGGCAATAGCACCATCAAAAAGCCTATGAATATCGGCTAAAGTAATGTCGTTTTTAGATTTTAAAAGATAATAACCACCAAATTTCCCTTGTTTACTTCCTACGAAATGTCCGCGTTTTAGATCCAATAAGATCTGTTCCAAAAATTTTTTTGGAATATTAGCTGCTTCGGCAATTTCAATAGTACGAGAAATATGATTTTCGTCTTGTTGCGCTAAAAACAGTAATGCTTTGAGCGCGTATTTGGCTTTATGTGAAAGCATTTTTTTATGTGTTTTATAATAGTAAATTATGAATTAGATCCGATTTCAAATTTATAAAATGAAAGGAAAACAAACATAATTATTTTTATTTATAATTTTAAAAGTATTGCTGGTTTTTGAATGTCGAATGCAGTCTTGAAGGTATGGATTCAAACGGAACACCGCCATCTGAAATCTACCAATCTCCACCAGATCCACCGCCTGAGAAACCACCGCCACCAAATCCACCGCCGAAACCGCCTCCGCCGCCTCCAAATCCACCACCGGAAGAACCGCCGCCAAAACCGCTTCCGCCACTGTTTCTTCCAAGGCTGCTCAGAATAATCACATCAAGTAGACTTGGGCCTATGCCACCGCCTCTGTTACCAGAATTTCCGCCACCGCCTTTGTTTCTGGAAATCAGCACCAGTATAATGATGACAATAACGATTAATGGTAAAATGGGGAATCCTTTATCTTTAGTTTTTATCCGTTCCCCTTTGTATTTTCCTTTAAAAACATCAATTATCGCATCGGTTCCTTTATCAAGACCTTTGTAGTAACTTCCTGCTTTAAATTCGGGAATGATGATGTTTCGGGTAATTTCTCCGCCAATACCGGCAGTTAATCGGTCTTCAAGGCCATAACCTGGCGAAATCCATATTTTTTTTTCGACTTTAGCCAATAAAATAAGAACTCCATTGTCATTTTTTGCAGTTCCGCCAATGCCCCAGGTTTGTCCCCATTTTGGAGTGAGGATACCAATGTCCTCCCCTTTAAGGGTTTCTATGGTGATAATCACAATTTGAGTTGTGGTTGAATCAGAATATTTAATGAGTTTTTCTTCCAGTTGCGCTTTTTCAGTTGCGCTTAAAACATTCGCATAATCGTAAACAGAAGTCTGAAAACTTGGTTTTTCAGGAATGGTAAATTGAGCAAAACTTATCTGTGTAAATAAAAAACAAACAAATAGCTTTAGGGAAATTAGGGCATTCTTTTTTTGTAATAGCATTATCCTCTAGATATTTCGTTTGATAATTCATTCGTATCGCCTTCTTGCCAAGGGAAATATTTCTGCAATTGTTCACCGGCTCTGGCAATTCCATCGATAAGTCCTTGCTTGAAATCTCCTTTTTTAAACTCTGCCACCATGATATCACGGGTGCAATTCCAAAAATCATCTTGAACCACATCATTAATGCCTTTGTCACCACAAATTACAAAATGTCTATCTTCTACAGCTAAGTAAATTAAAACACCGTTTTGAAGTTCGGTTTCGTCCATTTTCAGTTCATGAAAAACTTCCATTGCGCGATCATACGCATCAATGGAAGTTGTTTTTTCTATGTGAACTCTAATCTCGCCAGAAGTATTTTTTTCGGCCATGCGAATGGCTTCAACAATGGCGCGTTCATCTTCTTTGGTTAAAAAATGGTCTACTTTTGACATTGAAATATTTTTGAGTTAAGATTAGCGATTTTTGATTTCAGAATTGTTAAATCTGCAATCAAAAACCGTTAATTTTTAAAGGTTGTTTCTTCAAATTAAATTTGATTTATTTTTACTTCTAAAAATCTAAGAAGTCTAAAAAACTAACTTTAGAATTTTACTTCAACGGGTTTTTCAGCACCTTCAACAGCTTCAAAATATGGTTTTTCTTTTAGTCCATACATTTTTGCAAATATGTTTCTTGGGAAGGTTAAGATGTTATTATTGTATGGTTTAACTGCTTCGTTAAAACGAGTTCTAGCCGTTAGAATTTGATTTTCTGTACTCGCTAATTCGTCCTGTAATTTCAAGAAATTCTGATTCGCTTTCAATTCAGGATATCTCTCTACTGAAACTAATAATCGAGATAATGAACTGCTTACGCCACTTTGTGCTTTATTGAATTCTGCTAATTTTTCTGGAGTAATATTCGTTGGATCAATAGTTACTGATGTTGCTTTGGCACGTGCTTCAATTACTGCAGTCAAAGTGCTTTTTTCAAAATCAGCGGCTCCTTTTACAGTTTTAACTAAATTTCCGATCAAGTCATTTCTTCTTTGGTAAGAGGTTTGAACATTACCCCAACTTTCTTTTACACCTTGTTCAAGTGTCATTGCGTTATTGTAAATTCCGGAAGCCCAGCTGTAAATTCCAATAATTACAACTACTGCAATAATCCAAGGTAAAAATTTTTTAAAATCCATTTTTATTTAATTTAAAGTTTAGTGTTTAATTGTTATTTTTTTTAAATCTGAATCAGCATTCGTTAATCAGCAATCACAATCTATAGTTGATTTTTAATATTCGTCAGTTGTGTTCGAATCGTTTCTAATTTGCGAATAATTTCAAATTTATCCAGTGTTTTCTTTTGTCCTTCTTTCAAATGGGTTTTGGCACCTTCCAGCGTAAAACCTCTTTCTTTGACCAAATGATAAATCAATTGTAAATTAGTGACATCTTCTGGAGTGAACATGCGATTGCCTTTGGCATTCTTCTTTGGTTTCAGAATATCAAATTCATTGTCCCAAAAACGAATCAGCGAGGCATTCACGTCAAATGCTTTGGCAACTTCGCCAATGCTGTAATATCTTTTGTCTTTAGAAAGTTCAATATGCATATTGTTGTTATTTGACTTTTTAATTCCTGCTATCTGTAGCCTTTTTCACTCCTACACCTGACCACTAAAAACGGATCACTGACCACTCTTTTATAAAGCATTAGTCTAATGATTGATTTTCTTGGTTAGCCAATTGTGCGATAGCAACATATTCCACTGCCGATATATTCCCGTAATAAAAATTAAGTGGATTCACCACCTTTTTATCCTTATGCACTTCATAATGTAAATGCGGTCCTTCGGATCTTCCAGTGCTTCCCACATAACCTATAATGTCGCCACGATTTACGCGTTGTCCCGCCCGTGCTTTATATTTGCTTAAATGTGCATATAAAGTTTCGTATCCAAATCCATGCCGAATCACAATATGATTTCCATATCCAGAGGCCGTATTGTCCGCTCTTGCTACAACTCCATCACCTGTAGCATAAATGGGAGATCCTGTTTTTGCTGTAAAGTCCATGCCTTCATGCATTTTCCTCACTTTTGTAAAAGGATCCGTTCGGTATCCAAAACCAGATGCCATTTGTTTTAAATTCTCGTTTCGTACTGGCTGAATGGCAGGAATAGCTGACAAAAAATCATTTTTAGCTTCCGCCAATTTTAAAATGGCATCCAATGACTTAGACTGAATCGCTAATTCCTTGCTAAGAACATCAATTCTTTTTGTCGTATTGATTACCAACTGGGAATTGTCATATCCTTCTAATTTAGCATACCGATTAACTCCGCCAAAACCCGATTTTCGTTCCTCATCAGGAATTGCTGATTGATTGAAATAAACTCGATATAAATTATTGTCCCGATCTTCAATGGCTTCAATAACGCTATTTATCTGATTTATTTTCTTGTTCAAAATAGCATAATTTAATCTCAAATTTTCAATTTCACGTGCCTGTAATCGATCTTTTGGAGTTTCAAAATAAGGCGTATTCAGTAAAACAACAAAACTCAAAAAACCAAACAATGCCGAGGCCAATAAAAACAGGATAACAACACCAAATTTTTTCCTTTTTCGTGTTTTTATTTTTCGGTAGGCGAGATTTTCGGAATCGTAATAATATTTTACTTTCGACATATTTTAAAATACCCTATTTTTGCACCTTCGTAAAAGGTTAGTCGAACAAATTTAATAAATGTTTCATTCGTTCCACCCTTTTTTCAGGAATAAATATAATAATGTGCCTAATCCAGCTATTCGTTGCAAGTTCTCGTTTATAAATCTTTTTTTCTAATGCGTTAGCAGGAGCTTCCTCCGGTCGCTCTGCCATCTCAAGAAAAAATAAATTTCAAAGGCGCAAAGCTTTTCACTGCAAACACTAAGTGTTCAGTGAACTCCTATGAAAATAAGAGCGTGTGAGATAATCTGGGGCAAAATGTTAATTTGTTGATTTGGTTATTCGTTTATGCGATACAACCGATTAACCAAATTAACAAATAACCGAATAAACAATAAAAATGAAATCACAAGACGTACGTAAACAATTTCTGGATTTTTTTGCATCAAAAGGACACTTAATCGTTCCATCAGCACCAATAGTTCTAAAAGATGATCCAACCCTGATGTTCAACAACTCAGGAATGGCGCAGTTCAAAGAATATTTCTTAGGTAACGCCACACCAAAAAGTCCTAGAATTGCCGATACCCAAAAATGTCTTCGTGTTTCAGGAAAACATAATGACTTAGAAGATGTAGGTTTTGATACCTACCACCACACCATGTTTGAAATGCTTGGGAACTGGTCTTTTGGGGATTATTTCAAAAAAGAAGCCATCAACTGGGCTTGGCAACTTTTGACAGAAGTGTATAAAATACCAAAAGAAAATTTATACGTTTCCGTATTTGAAGGAAATCCGGATGAAAACGTACCGTTCGATCAGGAAGCTTGGGACATTTGGAAGGAATTGATTGATGAGGACCGAATCATTCTTGGAAACAAGAAAGACAATTTCTGGGAAATGGGAGATCAAGGACCTTGTGGACCTTGTTCTGAAATTCATGTTGATTTACGCCCGGAAGAAGAAAAATTAAAAGTTTCCGGAAAAAGCTTAGTAAACAATGACCATCCGCAAGTAGTGGAAATCTGGAATAACGTATTTATGGAGTTCAACCGTAAAGCCGATGGTTCTCTGGAAAAACTACCTGCTCAACATGTTGATACCGGAATGGGATTTGAGCGTTTGTGTATGGCATTACAAGGAAAAACTTCCAATTATGATACGGATGTTTTTACACCACTTATTGAAAAAGTAGAACAAATTACAGGATTAAAATACACACCAAATGATGTCACTCTGAGCGGAGTCGAAGAGAGCGAAGAGCAAAACAAAATCAATATTGCTATTCGTGTAGTGGTAGATCACGTTCGTGCGGTGGCTTTTGCTATTGCTGACGGACAATTGCCATCAAACACGGGAGCAGGTTATGTAATTCGTAGAATTTTGCGTCGTGCGATTCGTTACGGATTTACCTTCTTGAATACTAAAGAACCTTTTATCAATCAATTGGTAGCAGTTTTGGCCAATCAAATGGGTGAATTTTTCCCGGAAATCAAATCGCAACAACAATTGGTTACCAATGTAATCCGTGAAGAAGAAGCATCATTCTTAAGAACATTGGACCAAGGATTACAATTATTAGATAAAGTTATCGAAGAGGAAAAAGCCCTTCCTTCGGAGGGGTTGGGGAGGATTTCAGGTACTAAAGCATTTGAATTATACGATACTTTCGGATTTCCAATTGACTTGACTGCATTAATTCTTAGAGAAAAAGGATTCGAACTGGACGAAGCTGGTTTTAATGCTGCCATGCAAGCTCAAAAAGCTCGTTCCCGCGCCGCATCAGAAGTTTCTACCGAAGATTGGTCCATATTAATTCCGGGAAATGTAGAAACATTTGTGGGTTACGATCAATCAGAAAGTGACGTAAAAATTACTCGTATCCGTAAAATTGACAGTAAAAAAGACGGCGTTTTATACCAAATCGTTTTAGACAACACGCCATTCTATCCAGAAGGTGGTGGACAAGTGGGTGATAAAGGAACTTTGGTTTCTGCAAATGAAACCATTGAAATCATCGATACCAAAAAAGAGAATAACCTGATTTTGCATTTTGCAAAAAAACTGCCTGAAAATGTAAACGCCAGTTTTATTGCTAAAGTAAATCAGGATTTAAGAAGTTTGTCTTCCAGAAATCACTCGGCGACACACTTGATGCACCAAGCGTTAAGAAGTATTTTGGGAACACACGTGGAACAAAAAGGATCTTTGGTAAATCCAAATTATTTACGTTTTGACTTCTCTCATTTTGCTAAAATGACAGAATCTGAACTACAACAAGTAGAGGATTTTGTAAATGCAAGAATCCAGGAACAATTACCACTTATAGAAAGAAGAAATATTCCGTTTGCACAAGCAGTTTCAGAAGGAGCAATGGCCCTTTTTGGAGAGAAATATGGAGATGAGGTTCGTGCGATTAAATTTGGCGAAAGCATGGAATTATGCGGCGGAATCCACGTGAAAAACACGGCAGAAATCTGGCATTTCAAAATCGTTTCTGAAGGAGCGGTTGCTGCAGGAATTCGTCGTATCGAAGCCATTACAAGTGATGCCGTTAAAGCACATTTTGCATCGTATGAAAACACATTGAATGAAGTGAAAACAGCGTTGAAAAATCCTCAGGATATTTTGAAAGCCGTTCATTCGATGCAAGAAGAAAATGCCAAATTGGCCAAACAAATTGAGGCTTTGGTGAAAGACAAAGTTAAAAATTTGAAAGCGGGTTTGACAGCAGAAATACAGGAAATAAACGGCATACAATTCTTAGCGAAACAAGTGGATTTAAATCCGGAAGGGGCAAAAGATTTGGCTTATGAATTAGGAAATTTAGGGAATAACCTATTTCTTGTTTTGGCTACAGTGAATCCCGAAGCTTCGGGAGAAAAACCAATGTTAACCTGTTATGTTTCTAAAGAATTAGTTGCTGAGAAAAACCTTAATGCAGGACAAGTTGTTCGTGAATTGGGTAAATTTATCCAAGGTGGGGGCGGAGGACAACCTTTTTTCGCTACAGCTGGAGGAAAAAATGTGGCTGGAATTAAGGAAGCTTTGGAAAAAGCAATTGAGTTTGTAAAGTAGAACAAATTTATTTTTTATAATAAAAACCCTTTTAGGACTTAAGTTCTAAAAGGGTTTATTTTTTGTTCAATACCTTATTTTATAGTATTTACATGGCGTTGTAATTAGATTTGAAAACAGTAGTTTAACCGAAATGTAGGGATTGTAACGATGAATATTGTAGCTTTTGTTTTATTTTTCTAGGTTTGAATGATGTAGCGTCAAAAGCTTTGATAAAGGCGAATCTATTTATTTATTATAATGAAAAAGATAAAAAACATATTTTGGGTATTATCAATTTTTTTATTGACACTTTATTCGTGTTCAAATGATAATGACGATAGTGTAAAATTGCTAAAGAAAGTTGTTGAAACTTCAGAATCGGGCACTTCAGAAACAACTTTATTTACTTATAATGAAACTGAAATAGTTCGTATTGACGGAGCTCAGAAACGTACTGATTTTACGTATGCCGATGGTTTAATTACGAAAACTGTAACGCTAAATAAAACAAATCAGCTTCTTGAGACTATTGAATATAGTTATCTTGAAGGTAAATTGGTTGAAGTTGAATCTTTGGGTAATTACAGAATAAATTACATTCATAATTCAGATAAAACTGTTTCTTATGAAAGATTCACGATTGTTTCAGCGAATCAGCAAGTAAAAGAATTTTACGGAACATTGTATTTTGAAAATGAAAATTTAATCAAAGATGAAAGGATTTTAGACAACACGGCAGTAGGAGTTACTTCAAATTACAGGATAACTTTTGATTATGATTCGAAGAATAATCCGTTGTATAATGTTTTAGGATATAAAAAATTATTAGACCGTATGGAGACCATTTCGTCAAATAACAGTTTGATAAATACTGTAATTGCAGCTACTACAAATGGAGATCAAGTATTATCGTCAGCTAATTTTTATAAAAGCTCTTTTAAATATGATTCTGAGAATTATCCAACAGAACGGGTTTCGGAAACAGCAATTTTTGCTAATGGAAATACGGGTTATTTGAAGACACAATACTTCTATTAAGAAAAAATTTATTTTTATAGCAGCCCTTTCAAAGTTTAAAACTCTGAAAGGGTTTTTTTATACCAATGAAAAAAGAGTTAAACTCCATTTATATCACTAAAATTATTCAAATTTGTAGTAAATCAAATAGCAATGCAATTCAGAACCCAAATTCCCATTCCTAAAAGTAATTATCCAATAGATTATAATGCTACTATTATGTCTTTAGGTTCTTGTTTTGCAGTAAATATGGCGGAGAAATTGGACTATTTTAAATTTCAAAATAGCTGTAATCCAGTTGGGATTTTGTTTCATCCGTTAGCGATTGAAAAGTTAATTGATTTTGCTGTTTCCGGAAAGCAATTTACAGAAAACGATATTTTTTTTCACAATGAACGGTGGCATTGTTTTGATGTACATTCAGATTTGAGTAATTCAAATAAGGAGGAATTATTAACATCATTAAACGCAATAATCAAATCAACAAATCAACAAATAACCGAATCAACACATTTCATCATCACTTATGGAACCTCTTGGGTATATCGAAATATAGAAAGCGATTCTATTGTGGCGAATTGTCATAAAGTACCTCAAAAACAGTTCAAAAAAGAATTGCTTTCTGTTGAAGAAATAAAGGAAAGTATAGCAAATACACTGAAATTAATTCATGCTGTAAATCCTAATTGCAATATTATTTTCACGGTTTCGCCGGTGCGTCACATCAAAGACGGTTTTGTCGAAAATCAATGGAGTAAAGCCAACTTAATTTCTGCAATTCACGACGTTCTGAATACTGAACACTGTAAACTGAGCACGAAGTATTTTCCTAGCTATGAAATCATGATGGATGAACTTCGGGATTACCGTTTTTATGCCGAAGATATGTTGCATCCCAATCAAGTGGCAATCGATTATATCTGGAAGCGTTTCAAGGAAACATCTATTTCTGAAACTGCTTTTTCTATGATGGAAGAAGTGGAGGGTATTCAAAAAAGTCTTTCGCACAAACCTTTTAACCCGAATTCTGAAAGTCATTTTAAATTTGAGTCTAAAGTCAGAGAAAAAATCACTAAATTGGAAAATCAATATTCATTCATGAAATTTTAATTATGCTTAAAAGAATACTTATTGGAATAGCAGTTATTGGCGGAATATTTTTATTGTTCAAATTTTGTGATTTTAAGAAAAACGATGATGAAGATATTACTTACAATACGAATCTCATTCAGCAACAAATTCTAAACGTAGGGAAATTGGTGGTTACTGAAGGTCATTTTTCTGAAGTCATCACCTATAAAAACCAACAAAAATACTTGCTGGATATGCTTTCTTTCGAGAAAAAAGCATTAGTTATTGTCAATGCCGATGTAACAGTAGCATATGATTTACACAAAATGAAATACGACATCGATGAGAAAAACAAAACCATCACGATTATTAGTATTCCAAAAGAAGAAATCAAAATCAGCCCAGATATTCAGTTTTATAATGTAGAGCAAAGCAAACTGAATCCTTTTACGGGAGATGATTACAATAAAATCAACAAATCAGTAAAAGCAAATTTGGCCAAGAAAATAGAAAAATCGTCCTTGAAAACAAATGCTCAGAATCGCTTAATTAGTGAATTGTCTAAAATATTGATTCTGACTAATACTATGGGTTGGAAATTGCAATACGAAGGAAAAGTTATCGAAAGTGAAAAAGATTTCGGTCAGCAAATAAAACTCTAAATAAAATTTTAAACACGAATTGCGCTAATTTCCGCAGGTTAATTCGTGGAAATTAGCGCAATTCGTGTTTAATTCTTTTTATGTTTTCTGAGAAAAAACCTAAGCTTTCTCTTTGTCAAAAATCAGGTCCAAACCACCAGCAATCAAATGCGCTACTTCGGGTCTTTTTACTTTCAATTGATCCAGATAAACCATTATTTCCTGTAGTAATTGCGGTTCGTTTCTGTCCTTCAAAAGCTCTGCGATTTCAACAGACAGCAACCAATCGTTTTGATGATTAGTACGTAATTTTTCAAAAATAGGTGCCAAAGAAGTTTCTGTATCCTTCGTCGTTTCTCTTATGTTTCGAATCGTTTGGTATAAAACCTCTAAATCATCACGTTCTGCGGTGTGTTTTGCTTTGATGGTTTTGCTGGTTGGTACATGCGAAATCAAATCAAAACTATTCACATCTGCAGGGCCTGAAAAAGCCGAAATCACTTTTTTACCTACAGCCATATCGTAAATTCCCCATTCCGGTTGAAACAAAATAGTTTCTCCGTGAGTCACGGTACAATTCTTTAAACTGATTAAAATAATCTCTCCGTGCAGGTTTCTGGATCCGGTAATAATTTCCCCTTTTACGGTAATATCTCCTTCAAATTCTAAGGTTACAGTTTTATTTTCAGTGATAGAATAAGCGCTTAAATCTCTTGGACTCATGTCTTCAATCGCGAGATTTATTCCTTTTAGTTTTCCAATTGGACTTCCAAAACCTTCGGTATGTTTGCCAGTTCCATGACCTACTAATTCTTTTTCTCTATAGGATAATGCTGTTTTTCCTGTTGTTTGGATATAAACGGGTTTCCCTTCTTCTTCAATAACATTATTGAAAACTCCCGAAATTTGGATTCCGGTGCTCAATTCAATAGTTCCTAAAGCATTCGAATGAATCAGTTTATTAATTCCCGATAATCCTCCGGTACGCAACGCCATTTTATTGGCAAACTCTTCCAAAACCAAACTTAAATATGCGAAATCTGGAGTAACGTAAAGTTGTGGTTGCAGTTTTGTAATGTCAAAACTCTGATTGGCTGCTGATATGTCGTAAGGGATTTTCTTCACATTATCCGTCATGCACCAAGCACTTTCACCAATGGACGAAAGCAGTCCGGCGCCATAAATTTTTGGATTGTCGACAGTTCCAATCAAACCATATTCCACGGTCCACCAATGCAGGTTTCTGATTTGTGCCATTTCGGATAATTCGCCCATGTTATTCTGCAAATCTTCCACTGCTTTTTCGGCAGCATCAATATCAGCTTGTGGCGTATCTTCGGCTTCTTTCAAGATCGAAAGCAGTCGGATGGCTTCATACATTTGGTAATCTTTGTTCGAAGAAATCGCTTTGCAGCCTATTTCCCCAAAACGACGCAGGTATTCCGCATATTCGGGATTAGCAATAATAGGGGCATGACCGGCGCCCTCGTGAATAATATCCGGTGCAGGCGTGTATTCTATATGTTCAAGCTGGCGAATATCTGAAGCAATTACAAGCACATTATACGCCTGAAATTCCATAAAAGCATTCGGTGGAATAAATCCGTCCACGGCAACCGCTGCCCAGCCTATTTCGGTCAAAATACGGTTCATGCCATACATACTAGGAATGTTGTCAATCTCAATTCCCGTTTTTTTCAATCCTTCTAGGTAGGAACTATGCGCCACTTTTGATAAGTAATCTACATTTTTGCGCATCACATAACGCCAAACCGCCTGGTTTATCGGCGTGTAATCGCTATAATCCTGAGGTTTAATGAATTGTTTTAAGTGCTTTGGCAATCGGTCTAATAACGGATTACTTTCAATAGTTGAGTTCATTTCGAAATCGTTGTAGTTATGATACAAAAGTACAAATTTCGGGAGCTATTTCCCGCTTTTCATTGCAAGTTTTTGCTAACCCGTTTGTTTTTCTAAAGTTTTCGCATGAGCTTCCTTTGGTCGCTCTGCAGCAACAAGAAAAACCAAAACGGCTTTCGCAAAAAGCTTTCCATTTCACTCGGGGCTGGGGGAGTTGTAGAATTAATAGCTTTTTTGGATTTATTAATTCACCAACTCAAATACCAAAATCTGCGTTTTTTGTTTGTCAGAAAAATTATTATCTGAAACAAAAATGATGGAGGGATTACCATTTGCCAATTTTGGACCAAAAGTAAGTCCTTCAATATTATCAATAAAAATTCCCAAATCATCCATGTTCAGCATCAGTTTTTTAGACGCTAATTCTAATTTTTGGTTTTGCAAGGTTTTATGATTTTTTACATTTGTAGCCTTTTTCAAATCACACAAAAATACTTTTATCGTGCAGGCTTGTGTACCGGTCGAGTAGGAGCGTTCCACTACCAACAATTGATTTTTACCATAATATTGAATTGCCGAAATGCCATTTACACCAAAAGCGCCTTTCGGATTGGGTTCACGAGCAATAGGTTCCAGTTGGTAACCGTATTGAGCAGTATTCTTCTTTGTTTTAGCATCAAATTGATATAATCTAATCAAACCTCCTTTGCTGGTATTGGCTTGGTCGCCATCTTCAAAAAGTGGTTCCTCAATGTTGGTGTAGATATTTTTATATTTTTTGTCAAAAGTAATTCCTTCCAAAGTGCCGTTGTTTCTCGGGCCTTTTTCCAGTTTCTGCATTTTTAAATTTTCCGGTAATGTGATGTTGCCCAGAAAATCACCTTTTAAATCCATAAAATTTAGGGAAGGATTTTGTAAAACTTCCTTATCTGCAGTTAGTACTCGAGCGCCTTCGCTGCTCCAAACCAAAGTGTTTGTTTTTGGATTGAATCGGATGTCTTCCGGGTCTGCTGAAGTAGTTGGTGAGGTGTTCCAATTGCCATACACTTTTCCGGTTTCGTTTTTTAAAATAGTAACATTTTGGAAATCGATACCTTCTAATTTGTTTTCTAACAAACGAATTTTTGCAGTATAAAATCTAGAATCGTTAAACATCGATCGATCGTCACTTATCAAATAATACAAATCATTTTTTGCATCATAATCGATTCCGGATAATCCGCCCACTTTTGTGTTCTGAAACGTTTTATCAAAAGGAATTTCAATCGAACTGATTAGCTTCAAACTTGGCGTTGGTTTGTTTTCAGCCGTTTGTTTTAAATTGGAACAAGAAAGAAGTACGGCTGGTAAAACGACAAGAAATAATAATTTACGCATAAAAGAATGTGTTGCTGTTTGCAAAAAGGAACGGATTTTGGATTAAAAACCCACTTTAAAAACTATGAATTGTTTGTTTGCTTTTTTTCAAGATTGCGAAAATAGTCAATTTTATAATTGAACATTTCAGCCATATTTTTGGCGCGAAGCTTAGCTTCTTCGGCTAATGGACCTGTAAATAAACTATCGGTAGTTTCTGTAAAAATTTGCATCCAGCGATCAAAATGCTCTTTGGCAATCGGTAATTGTTTGTGTGGTGGAAATGGACTTCCAGAATAAGAATGAACTTCAAGTAAAATAGTTTGCCAAAAGCGATACATTTTTTCCAGATGTTCCGGCCAGCGGTTGCCTATTTTTTCGTTGAATATGGGTCCAATAAATTCGTCTTTTTGAACTTTAGAATAAAAAGTATCAACCAGTAATTTGATATCTTCGAATGTGGTAATGTCGTTAAATTGTGCCATGATTGGGTATAAAAAAAGCCTACGCAAAGGTAGGCTTTTATGTTTAAATGTAATGGTAAACTATTTTGCTTTAGGCGGAAATTGCTCTAAAATTTTTGCCACAAATTCATTGATTTGTTTTTCTTTTTCATTGCGGTTTTCAGTCAAATAACCTACACCTTCGCCTTGCCAAACCAATTCTTTTTTCTTGGCATCAATTAAATCAATATACAATGTTCCTTCGGTTGAAGAGGAAACATAAGTACTTCGGCCTCCCCATAAATAAGGATTCCATCCCCATCCCCAACCATAACCCCATCCGGCGTTGTATTGGTTTACGTCTATTCGTTCTCTTTCTTTGGTTAGTATATTAATCAGCAAATCTGGATTTTCACTTTTGGTCATCCCTTTTTTGCTTAATTCTCGGTCTATGGCATTAAGTATTCTTTTCTTATCCAATTCTGAAATTTCAACTCGATCAATTCCTTTTTTATGAAAAGCATACGTTTTGTATTGACTAAAATCTACATTGTTATCATAATCTGAATACACTTTTATCGAACTGCAAGAGGCAATTACGAAAAGTAGAAGTACGGGAAGGAGTTTAATTGCTTTCATAATGTGATTATTTGATTACTATATGTTTACTAAATATACGCTCAAATTTTTAAAAATCCAACAAATTGTCGGCTACTATATTAGGGATGGTCACTTTCAATAAAGGTTGCGTCTCCATCGCTCTTTTTATTGCAAATAATGCTCCGTCATTTCTAGCCCAGCTTCTTCTGGAAATTCCGTTGTTGACATCCCAGAAAAGCATTGATTCTAAACGTCTTGAAGCTTCTTTTGAACCATCAAGAACCATACCAAAACCACCGTTAATTACCTCGCCCCAGCCTACGCCGCCGCCATTGTGAATGGATACCCAAGTGGCTCCTCGAAAGCTGTCTCCAATGACATTTTGTATCGCCATATCAGCCGTAAATCTTGAGCCGTCATAAATATTTGAAGTCTCTCTGTATGGAGAATCGGTGCCGGAAACATCATGGTGATCCCTGCCTAAAACGACAGTTCCTATTTCGCCTTTGGCAATCGCTTGATTAAATGCTTCGGCAATTTTTACGCGACCTTCAGCATCAGCATAAAGGATTCTGGCTTGAGAACCAACGACTAATTTATTTTCCTGTGCACCTTTTATCCAGTGAATATTATCCTGCATTTGTTGCTGAATTTCTTCAGGAGCCGTTTTTGCCATTTCTTCCAAAACTTGACAAGCAATTAAATCTGTTTTGGCTAAATCTTCTGGTTTTCCCGAAGCACAAACCCATCGAAAAGGCCCAAAACCATAATCAAAACACATGGGTCCCATAATATCCTGTACGTAACTCGGATACCTGAAATCAATATGATTCTCTGCCATAACATCAGCACCGGCGCGGGAAGCTTCCAATAAAAAAGCATTTCCATAATCAAAGAAATACGTTCCTTTAGCAGTGTGTTTATTGATTGCAGTAGTATGTCTGCGTAATGTTTCCTGTACTTTTATTTTGAATAAATCAGGATTATTAGCCATCATTTCATTGGCTTCTTCAAAGGAAATGTCAGCTGGATAATAGCCGCCCGCCCAAGGATTATGTAAGGAAGTTTGATCTGATCCTAAATCGATGTGGATGTTTTCTTTATCAAATTTTTCCCAAACATCAACCACATTTCCAAGATAGGCGATAGAAACAATTTCATTATTGGCTTGCGCCAAAGCGACTCTTTTTACGAGTTCTTCCACGTTTTCTATCACTTCATTAATCCATCCTTGACTGTGGCGAATGTGCGTTATTTTTGGATTCACTTCGGCACAAACGGTGATACAACCGGCAATATTTCCGGCCTTTGGTTGTGCGCCTGACATTCCACCCAAACCTGAAGTGACGAATAAACCGCCTTTTGGACTGCGTTTTATTTTACGAAAACCGTTCAAAACCGTAATAGTTGTTCCGTGTACGATTCCCTGCGGACCAATGTACATGTAACTTCCTGCCGTCATTTGCCCGTATTGAGAAACGCCTAATGCATTCATTTTTTCCCAATCGTCCGGTTTAGAATAATTAGGAATTACCATTCCGTTAGTCACGACAACTCGCGGAGCTTCTTTATGGGAAGGAAACAATCCCATTGGATGCCCGGAATACATGGTCAGCGTTTGTTCCTCTGTCATTTCAGACAAATATTGCATCGTCAATAGATATTGTGCCCAGTTTTGAAAAACGGCTCCATTCCCACCATAGGTAATCAACTCATGCGGATGTTGTGCTACGGCATAATCCAAATTGTTTTGAATCATCAGCATGATTGCTTTGGCCTGTTCACATTTTCCTGGATATTCAGCAATAGGTCTTGCATACATTTTATAATCTGGACGCAAACGGTACATATAAATACGACCATAGGTTTCCAGTTCTTCCGAAAATTCTTTGATTAATTCAGCGTGATGCTGCGGTTCAAAATAACGTAAGGCATTGCGAAGTGCTAATTTTTTTTCTTCAAGCGAAAGAATTTCTTTGCGCTTTGGAGCGTGATTGATGTCAATTTCGTATGGTTTTGGTTTTGGTAAAACCGATGGAATTCCTTGTTGTATTTGTTCTTGAAAAGTCATTTTTAGCTGTTGATTCGTTAATTTTTAGTTGTTGATTCATTTAAGAAGCTTAAACTTCGAGTAAAAAAAATGAAACAACTAAGGATAACGAATATCCGACCTGTGGTAGGATTTGTGAATTCTGATTCTATATTTCTGTGAACAAATATCCATTTTTATTTGATGTTTTTTATAACTGACATTTTCTTATTTTGTTGATTTTGATTCTAAAATGCGGTTACTTTTTATTGGTTCCTGTTTTTTTATCAAAACCATAGGGACAATGGCGACAGCCACTTTTACAGCAATAACCACGTTTTAAATGGTATTTTTCAGTAAAACATTTATAGCCCTCGGGTGTGTAATAGAAATCTTCCCCTTCTATCAATTTATTTTCATTACTTTGGTCAATCATGTTTGGGATTATTCTATTGTAAAATTTATTTGGATTGCTAATTCATTCAAATTAACTCAAACGATTGAGATTTTCATTAAATAGAACCATTTTATCATTACAAATTTATAAATTTTATAGCGAATGTTACTGATTGTTGCTAAATATTTAATTCCTAAAGGATATCGCGGATTGGCTGTATTTCCTTTTGTATTTGTAAAATATGGTATGGATGCAGCAAATAGAATTTTTGTCAATCATGAAAAAATTCACCTTCGTCAACAAGCAGAATTATTAATACTTCCTTTTTTTATTTGGTATTTGTTAGAATATTGTGTTCGATTGGTTCAGTATAAAAATGCAAATTTGGCTTACAGAAACATTAGTTTTGAAAGAGAAGCTTATGCGAATGAATCAAATTTTGAGTACTTAAAAAATAGACCTTTTTTTCGCTTCTTAAAATATTTAGACTTAAAAAATTAATAGTATTTATCAGAATCATTTTTGCGCTTGATGCGAATCTTTTGTGTTAAATTCGATTGTATTTTATCACTTCCTATTTATTGAACTAAAACAATTCTACAGTATTAACTTATAGGTTGTTAAATACTTTTTTATTTGAAATCCTGAAATATTTAATCATTTTGTTTAATTTTTTAATTATAAGAAATTATGTATTTATAACTAAATAATATGTATTTAATCTATTATTTATACTTTTTATCGATATTAATACTGATTCCTATCCTCTTTTTTTTGTAACTTTAAATAAAAATAACTCAAAACAGATTTAATTTTCTAAAATCCTTGATTAGGAATGTGTTTTTAGATCTTTTAAGGCTAAAGAATATTTCATTTTTTAAAAATTAAAGTGGCATTATCTCAGATGTAGTGTCTTATAAAGAATATGATTTATTTCATACAAATTAATTTAATATGCTGGCTTATGGACTCAAAATTACTTAAACGAACACTGTTGATTGTTATTGGATTATTTTTACAGAACAATGTAAATGCCCAGATGTATGTAAGTCCTAATAGTTACGTTTTTGCAAATAACGAAGTAGTTTTTGTAAAACAGCAATTAGAGTTAAATGCTGCCGACAGTAATTTCTATTTAAGGGAAGATGGACAGTTGATTCAGGGTTCGGAGTTGCAGCGTGTAGAGCCACAAAGCAAGAATAAAGGTCTTGGAAGCTTGTCTGTTTTTCAAGAAGGAACTACAAACAATTTTCAATTCAATTACTGGTGTTCACCTGTGGGAGGAAATATCTCCACTGCTGGAAACTCTCCTTTTGGGATTACTCAACTTAAAGATATTGTCGATTTGACAAACAGTAATAATCCAACTATTTTAGCGATGAATAACTATAATGGTAAGGCTAGCCCATTTTCAATTGCCCCATTTTGGATCAATAAGTTA
>NZ_JBLNKU010000023.1:0-25509 GCF_048158545.1 Flavobacterium melibiosi
ATTCGTTATTGCCGTTCAACATTTGTTGGAAATGAAAAGAAACGTTTTTCCTTTCTATACAGTACATCTGCAAAAGGAAAAGGTACCAAAGCCCATGAGCAAGATTTGCAGGACAGTGTGATTTTATATTTTGAACATTCTAATATTGCAGATGGATTTGAACATGAGAAGTCTAAGTTTGTGGATGGCGGGCGTGTGGATATAGTGTACAAGAAAGATATTATAACCGTACCTATCGAATTAAAAAAATCATTGTCGCGCCCTGATAAAGATATGCTCGAAGAAAATTACATTGCCCAAGCACAAACTTATACAGCAGGATATGATCAATTGGGGATTTTTGTCTTGTTGGAAATGAGCGACAAGAGTAAAGAACCAATGACTAATTTCAAAGATTGGTTTAAAATTCATCATTTGCGACCATCTACAGGTCAGGAAGTATCCTACCCAGATTATATAATATCGGTTGTGATACCAGGCAATCGAACTAGCCCAAGTTCAAAAAGTACTTACAAATAGAATATTTGGTAGCGTAATCAATGGAGTTGGATTCCTTAAAAAATTATTGAAGGTTCAATGCGTTCTGGTTTCCAGTAAAATATTTTATTATCTGCAAAAAAGGAAATAGGATACTGTGATGCTACAAAAGATCTCTCGTCATTATCAGGTCGAAAGACAGAAGACATTTTTTTATCAATTAGAGTTTTGCACGCTTCATATATGCCATTCAGCTCACTGGGAAGCTCACCAATACAATCTTGTTTGTAATCTGCCCTTAAATCTCCAACAGCATTATGAAACATGCTTTGTGTAAAAATGTATGCATACTTAATGTTCGTCGTATCATGTGCGATAATTTCCTCAACAATAGTTTTGAAAAGCTGGTGGTCAAGACTAAAATATCCGGTGTTAATTAAGAACACGCCGGCGGTATTGATTGAATTTGTCTTGCTGAATTCTTTAATTTGCTTTGAAGCCTTCTTTACGACATTTTTTACTGAGTTCGCTATAGCTCTTTTATATAAGGATTGATTTTTACCCTTAGTGGCAGAGAAATTTATATTAACGGAAAAACTACTATCTGCTTCAAATATTTTCGCTATTGTAGAGCGCCTGTCTTCATTATATAAACTTTCATTTTGAAGGTCTTTCATCTCTATTACAATATCTCCAAGTAAGAAATCGGGTGTCATAGTAACGGTTTCAGGGATTTTACTTCCGCCAAACCGACCGATGAGATTTTCAAAATCTAATTCGTTGAATCTAGGGATATTGTAGTAGTATAGATTTGAAAAACAGGGTTCAGCAAAATTTGTAAAAAAATAGCCATCGCGCTCGGCTGAAACATAGGCCTCCCATAAATCTCCAACGCCTTCTTCGCAAAGAGAGCGAATAAGCTTATCGATTTTTATCTCTGAACAAACAACATAGTTTTGACCGGAAATCAGCTCATAAAGCTTTTTCTGTGAAAAATTACTTTCCCACATCATTAGGAAGCAATTGCTGTAATTTTTGGTTGTTGTATTGAATCCTTCAAAAATTATCCTAAGGATCTGCTCATGATTATTCATCTTTTATGACATTTTTAAACCTGTCCATAAGTTTTTTCAAATCAATAGTATATGGTATTATCCTTCTTGAAATTGGGGATAATTGCTCGGTTAAATTTTGATTTGCTCTATACATCACCGCAGCCTGATTTGGCGCATTGTTTATTTTCTTTTTTTTATTCATTTTGTCCAGGTGAAAATTGAGTACGTCTTTAAAATTCTTGTCTTTGAGCTGGAAATAAGGCAGCCAGAGTATTAGTGTGTCAATGTCAATTACAGTAAGGCTTTTGATGTTGAAAGTTTTATTTAAATCACCAAGCCTTACGATACACTGCTCTTTAAACCACTGGTTAAGCCTGTAATTAATTCCTAATGTTTGGAATATTCTGTCATGTACAAGTAAGATGGGGTAGATTGTAAGCGAAGCCTTTGAGTTTACATAATCATCAAATCTAAAACGCTTGCTACCAATTTCTCCGATTGTAGTTACAATCTGTCCAATACCTACTTTCTTTGTTCCATCCACCAAAAACTTGGTTTTTAAAACAGCATTGATTTGTTCAATGTCAGCAGACGCTTTAATGCCTTTTGCAACGAGCACATCTTTGTTTTCAAAAATAAATACTTCATTATTATGTCTGACATAATAATCGGGTTCCCTAGGAAGTTCTTTGTCTCTTTCCGGTTTCTTTACAAAGTATTTTTTTGAAAATATTTCGTTGAGCAGGTTTTTCATTAGGAAGTTTTCAGAAAATTCACTGTTAAAAAAGCTGAAAAAATTTCCATACGAAGTCTTTAAAAGTTCATCTTTTTCATAAAGTTCTTTTAGTTTGAATTTAGCACTTTTATAAAACTTATCAATGACAAAAAAGTAATGGATAATAGAATATACGCTTTCTTCAACCTTATAGATCGGGCTGTTTTTAATGTGGGTAAAATCCTCGTCGGGAGCAATGTCGTCTGCGACCATTGAATTGAGGAATGCTAATGCGTGCTTATCTTCGACGTTCCATAAATAGCTGTTGTTTCCTTTTAATTCCAGTAATTTTCCGAAGAGGTATGTCATCTGCTTCACAAATTCTTCTTCGGACGAAACATTAAAGGACTTAATAAATCCGTCTTTGAGGCTCGAATATTCAGGTTTGGAATTAAGAAATGCAAGAAGTGCTTCAACCTTGTAAAAAGTGGCATAAAGCAAATGTAAAAAATCGAGGTCGTCATTTTCGGAAATTGCTAAATCTGCAAATGGAAAAGTAAAGACCATACTGAAATCTACCAGTTTTTCAAAATTATCTTCATTTAAATTATCCAAGACTTGATTACTGATTAGTTCAGTATTTATGCATAGAAATGCCTTAAATAAATTCATTTCATCGTCGTAAGGGGAATCATTGGTGTTGTTTTCAAGTAGTTCTACGGAATTAGACAACACAACTTCTGCAAATTTTAAAGCACCTTGTCCGCTGACAACTGCTGGCTTTACATTGATTTGATTATTAAATAAATAGTAGTTGACTTTGCCAACTATTTGATCATGTACTTCTGGATTACTAAAAAAATTATCATAATTTGGGAGAGGTTTTGTATTAAAAAAGCCTATAGATTTCAGTAATGATTCTCTTGAAACATTTCGTAAATAGTTGATGATCGGTTCCTCTTGGTCTTCCGGAAAGACGTCTTTAAATCCAAGTAGTTGTTTTATGTTTATCATAGTGCTAAGGATCCATTAGAGACCATCAGACGAAGATAATAAATTTAATTATTTTGGAATATTATTCCCTTACTTCCAATTATCTGGGTAACGAATCTTATAAGATTCACATCTGCCTTCGACTTTAAGGTGGCTAATAAAGCCATCTTAAAGTAAAAGACTAGAATTTATTTTCCTACTAAAATAAAAACTTACATTATTTAAATGAAATTTTATTAGTTGTTTCCCTTTTTTTCTCGTCGATGATTTTCGTATATATCTGAGTGGTCTTTATATTTTTGTGCCCAAGCATTTTCGATACTGTAAAGATATCCGTCCCAGCCGCCATTTGCAATGTTGCATACGAATGGCGAAAGCAGTGAAATGTAATGTGTTTTTCAATTGATGCGTCTTTAACCCAAATAGGCAGCAAACGGTCGACATCCCATTTTTTTAAATCATAAAAGACTCTCTTGTGTTTTTCCACTTTTTCTCCTAAACACTCGAACGCTTCCTCAGAAATAGGGAGAGTTACCGGTCTGTCAGTTTTTTGCTGCTTAAATCTAATGTAATATCCTTCACTTTTACTATGCTGTACTTCGACCCATGTAAGTTTTGCAATGTCGGAATAGCGTATTCCTGTTAGCAGAGAAAACATGGAGATGCGTTTGACAATTTCTTTTTTGCAAGGTGTTCTAAACAGCCTTGAAGCTTCTTCCATAGTAAGGAAATTCCTTTGGGACTCTTGTTCCTTGATGCTTTCAACCGCAGCATTAACATCAGTTTGCAGTAATCCTTTTTTGTAAGCTTTTCGCAGGGTGGCCTTGATCTTGTTAAAATAGGATAGGGCAGTATTTTGAGCCAAAAACTGGTCTTTTTTCTTTAAACATTTTGCTTTCAAAATGAATCCCCTAAAGTCCTCAATAATTGTTACATTAATTTCCTTCATTAATATGTCTTCGTTCTTAAGAAACTTTTCAAAGTGGATAATTGCATATTTCCAAATTTCAGCATTAATGCCGATCCTGCTTTCTGCTGTATCTTTTAAATATTGCAGAAATGATTTTTCTCCTATTTCCTGTAGACGAAGCCGCTCTCGCTCAAATGGAGTATAGATTTGCAGTTTGTTTAATTCATTAAGCCTATTTGCGCAAATCATCTCGGCTTTCTGCAAGTTTTCTGAATTCATTGCTTTATCAATATTATTGGTTGGTTTTGAAACCAGATATAGACCTAAATACTCCCTACGCGAAAATTCACGAGTTTTAGTGTTATAGATTGGAGGGAAAAAATCAAGATATAGTGTAATCTTTCCACTTGGCAGCGTCCTTTTTCTTAGCGTAACATTTATATTTTTCATCTTCCCGCAGCATTAAAAATTATATCAATATCCTGTTTGGCTACACAGGTGAATTTTCCAACGGAATATTTTACTATACCCTGCCTCTGAATTAATAGATAGAGTGCTCCTGAAGAAATATTGTACTTCTGCTGAATTTGTGTGATAGTATAGCAATTGTCAAAACCAGGAAATTGCTGTCCAGTCTTCAAAGTAACATCCTGGATGGGAATAGCAAAAAAAGCTTCAAGATCGCATCTGCGGATAACAGTTCGTTTGCCGAACTTTGCAATGTCCAGATGTCCATTGTTTACTAACCTATAAAGCGTACTTCTGCTGATTCCAAAAAGTAGGGTTGCTTGTGTAATTTTTAAAAACTCAAGCGGCTTTATTTTCTCTAAATCTGTGTTTAAAAGCTGAACGATCTCGTTATTGCTTTTTTCTACTTTTCCTTTTCGCACCAATGATTTATAACCACGACTGTTGCAAATAGGGGAGCAGTACCGTGTTCTCGTTGTTCTGGCTGTGAACTGTTTTTTGCAGTGTTCACAAATTCTGATAACCTCAATGTTAGAACTCATAATGTGACTAATTTTGTGTCCCATTGTGTCTATGTGTCTCTCTATGTGTCATAATCTCACCAAAAAAAATTCCGATAAGGAAAAATATTTTCGTGGTACAATTATGGTACAAAAAGGAACAAACTATCTGTAAATAAAATTATATAAACAGAAAGAAGAATCCCAGTTAAAATGCCGTTTTATGACATTTTAAGTGGGATTCTTTGTCTTATTTTGTGATGTTTTGTGAAGTCTATTTTCCGATGCAGAAATTAGCAAAAATATTACCCAGCAATTCATCATTCGTAACCTGCCCTGTAATCATCCCAAATTGGTACAAAGCTTCCTTAATATCCAATGCCATCAAGTCACTGGACAAGTTTGTTTCCAGCCCGTATTTTACTTTTTGTATTTCGTCCAAAGCTTTTAATAACGAATCGTAATGTCTTGTGTTAGTTACGATTGTTTCGTTATTGCGTAAAGCACCGGTATTAACAAACGAAAGCAATTGATTTTTTAAATCGTCAACGCCTAGTTTTTCTTTGGCGCTTAGAAGTAATATGTTATCTATTTCATTTTTGATTTTCGACTTTTGATTTTCATTTAATTTATCTGCTTTATTGCCAATAATGATAAGTGGTTTTAACGGAAACTTATTCTTGATTTTTTCTAATTCAATCTGGATTTGTTTAAAGCTTCCGTCTGTCATTTGTGAACTGCTGTCTAATAAATAAACGACAACCTGCGCTTGTTCAATTTTTTCGAAAGTTTTACGAATTCCAATGCTTTCCACCACATCTTCGGTTTCCCGAATTCCTGCAGTGTCTATGAATCTAAAACCGATTCCGCCAATCACTAATTCATCCTCTATAGTATCACGTGTCGTTCCTGCAATTTCTGAAACGATGGCGCGCTCTTCATTCAATAAGGCATTCAGCAGCGTCGATTTTCCTACATTGGGTTCACCCACAATGGCTACTGGAATTCCATTTTTGATGACGTTACCTACGGCAAACGAATCGATTAATCGTTTTAGGACAAATTCGATTCTATTTAATAATTCATGAAATTGAGTTCTGTCGGCAAATTCTACATCTTCCTCTGCAAAGTCCAATTCTAGTTCGATTAGTGAAGCAAAATTCAATAGTTCTTCTCTCAGTTTAGCTATTTCATTAGAGAAACCACCACGCATTTGCTGCATAGCAATTTGGTGGGAGGCTTCATTATCAGACGAAATTAAATCGGCAACAGCTTCTGCTTGTGATAAATCCAGTTTCCCGTTTAGAAAAGCTCGTAGTGTAAATTCACCAGGATTTGCCATACGACACCCTTTACGGAGCAATAACTGAATAATTTGCTGTTGAATATAAGTAGAACCGTGACAGGAAATTTCTATGGTATTTTCACCAGTATAGGAATTTGGTCCTTTGAAAATGGACACTAAGACTTCATCTAAAGTCTTTGAATTATCCATAATATGGCCTAAATGTAACGTATGAGTTTTTTGCGTTGTTAAATCTTTGTTTTTAATGGATCGAAAAACAGAGTTACCAATAACAATGGCATCTTCACCTGAAATTCGAATTACGGCTATTGCTCCTGCTCCTGAAGGAGTTGCCAGTGCCACTATGGAATCGTGAGGGATCATATTTTATTTCAATTTTATGCAAAAGTAAGTAAAATTGACATGGCAACAAGACTTGCTTATTAAACCATTAACTTTATTTTTTGTTAAAAATTAGCCAAACTGATAATTATCATACTATTTTGTGTTTTCTTTTGTAAATTTATATAAAATATTGACTTTCAGTAAATTAAAATATATTATGAAAAAAATTCTATTTCCTACCGACTTTTCAGATGTATCTAATAATGCATTCATTTATGCATTAAAATTAGCGGATTCCATAAACGCCGAAATTATTACAATGCACGTTTATCAATTGCCACAAGCCAATTATATTAATGTTTCGGAATATTTACATGAAATTTATGATGTTACCGAGTTAAGTAATTTTGAGAATTATAAAGATGAAGTTCCTGTTTTAAGAGGTATTGCCGAAGAAAATAATTTGGATCACATCAAAATAAGCCATGTATTGATTTTAGGTAATTTGATTCCTGAAATCCAAAAAATAACGAAGGAGGAAAATATTGATTTTGTGGTCATGGGAACTAAAGGAGCTACGGGATTAAAAGAAACTTTTTTAGGTACGGTTGCAACAAAAGTGATGAATGATGTCAAAGCAGCTGTTTTGGCAATTCCAGAACAGTGTAAATATCAGCCCATAAAAGAAATACTTTTTGTAACACAATTCAGACCTGAAGACCTTGAAACATTAAAGAAAGTTATGGCTCTAGCCAAAGTATTTAAGGCACATATCGATTGTTTGCATGTATTCGCATCTCCTCAAACGGATAAGATTGACCATAGGGAAGAGTGGGAGCAGATAGTTGAAAATCAGGATATCCTATTGCATTCTATTGTGGGTAATGACGTGGAAGGCATTGTGTTAAACTTTATTGATTTACATAAGATTAATATGATTGCGATGCACGTGTACCATAGAAATTTTTTTGAAAAACTATTCAAAGTCAGTCTTTCAAAAAAATTAGCTTTTCATGTTGATGTACCAATTCTTGCTATCCATGAATAAAATTAATTGAATAATAAAATTTGAACAGTGTTTGAATTAATAGTTTGAATCTGAGCATTGTTCTATTTTTGATTAGCTTACAGTTATCATATTGAATATTAGTTTTTATAATTAAATTTAAAAATGAACCGTTTTAATACTTAATAAAATGAAAAAAATTTTATTTCCAACAGATTTTTCTGAAGTAGCCACGAATGCCTTTGTGCATGCTTTAGAATTTGCAAAAATAGTTCATGGGGAACTCGTTTTATTGCACACATTTGAATTGCCCGTATTTGATAATCAGTTTTTTCCTGAAAATTATGCTGTCATCTATGATTCATTAGAGTTATCCCAATTTGATATGTTTAAAGAGGAGATTCCGAAGCTCCGTGCTATAGCTGAAGAACGTAATCTCGATAAAATTAAGATGACCCACAGGCTTATGGATGGTGATTTATTAACGAATATCAAAAGAGCAATTAAAGAAGATAAAATAGATTTTGTTGTAATGGGAACTTCTGGGATTACTGGATGGGATGCATTTTTTGTTGGAAGTAATGCTGGTTCTACAATAATAGGGATAGATGTTCCTATGTTATGCGTCCCATTGGAAGCAAAATTTAAAAAAATTGAGACTATTGGTTTTACAACTCGTTTTAGACCTAAAGATAAAAAAGCACTTAAAACAGTATTGGATATTGCAAAAAAAACAAAAGCTAAAGTGAAATGCCTTTATGTTAAAACCAGTAGTTCTGATGTATCAAAAGAAACAATAGAAAAATGGGAGACTGAATTTATACAAGAACCCATTGAGTTTTTTGTCATTACCAGTGATGAAATAAAAGAAACTATTTTGGATTTTGTTTTATATAAAGACATCGATGTATTAACTATGCTTACTTATAAAAGAGGATTTTTTGAAGGTTTGTTCAAACCAAGTTTTACAAAAAAATTAGCAACTAATTTTGATATTCCAATTTTAGCCATTCATATTGATTAGTGTATTAAATTTGGCTTTCGCCCGAAATCTAATTTGCTATATTTGTCATTCATTCAAATGAATTATGGAAATATACAAAGTAAAAAAAGAAGGGTTTTCAGCAGTATTAAATGGAATCAATAAAAAGTACAATAGTATAAGCATATTAAGATTGCTGTCTATTGTATTTTTTTTGGTATCCATGTATTATTACATCAGAAGCAGTGAAATTGTTTTCATTATTTTGTCAGTGCTTCTTTTTGGATTGTTTGTTTTTTTAATGCGCATTCACACTAAATTACTTTTCCAGAAGCAAGTCAATAAAGCATTATTGGATATTAATGAAAATGAAATTTCCTATCTGGAAAGGAATAAAATCCCTTTCGAAAACGGACAGGAATTCAATGATTTTCATCATCCGTATGCGTATGATTTAGATATTTTCGGTGAACATTCTTTGTTCCAAAACTTGAATAGAACTGCCACTTATATTGGCAAAAGAACATTGGCAAACCAACTTCTGACACTTTCACCCAATGATGAGATTCTTAGAAATCATAAAGCGGTAAAAGAATTATCCGAAAAATTAGATTGGCGTCAGGAATTTTTGGCTTTCGCCAAAATAAGCAATGACAATCAATCGAATTATGAGACTTTGCTCAAGTGGAGTACATTCAATAGTACGCCTTTATCCAAACTGAGTATTTTTATTTCTTATTTTTCGCCACTTCTTTTTCTAGGAGTTTTAATTGCCTATTTAGTGACTTCTAATACCATTTTCGCTTCTGTTTTGTCGTATTTATTTGTTATTAATTTAACCGTTTTGGGTAGGTTTATGAAGCGAATTCAGGTCGAAATTGCTAATTCTACTAACATTGATAAAACGATTCATCAATATAGCTTGTTGTTGCAGAAGATTGAAGAGGAATCTTTTCAGTCGGGAAAACTAATTGATTTACAACAAAAACTAATGTTCAAAAAAGAAAATGCCAGCATTCATTTGAAACAGTTAGCTGGTTTGTTTTCGAAAATGGACAGCATTAGTAATTTCGTCACGGCTATTGTATTCAATGGAACGTTTCTTTTTAATTTACATGTCTTAAAATCATTAATTCAATGGAAAAAGGATCATGCTGAAGTACTTGAGGATTGGATGGAAGTTATTGGAGAATTCGAGATGCTGAACAGTTTGGCAAATCTTTCCTATAATAATCCCGAGTTTACCTACCCAACATTAAACACGAATTTCGAAATCGATTTTACAGATTTAAGTCACCCTTTATTAAATGAAAAAACCAGAATAGGGAATGATGTGCGTTTTCAACCGCAATCATTTATGATTTTAACGGGTTCTAATATGTCAGGAAAAAGTACATTTCTGAGAAGTTTGGGAATCAATATGGTTTTATCAGGAATGGGTTCGCCAGTTTGTGCCAACCAGGCTAATGTGCATCCGTTGCCTGTTTTGGTTTCCATGCGATTATCCGATTCGTTGTCTGATAGTGAATCGTATTTCTTTGCCGAAATAAAGCGCTTAAAGCAAATTATGGACGAACTTGAAAACAAACCAGCATTTGTTTTACTAGACGAAATATTACGCGGAACCAATTCAGATGATAAACGAAATGGAACAATAGAAGTTGTTAAAAAAGTGATTGGTAAAAAAGCAGTTGGAGCCATTGCAACGCATGATATCGAAGTTTGTCTAACAACGAATGACTATCCAAATATATTGACTAATAAATGCTTTGAAGTGGAGATTCAGAATGATGAATTGCATTTTGACTATAAATTGCGTGACGGAATTTGTAAAAACAGAAGCGCTACATTCCTGATGAAAAAAATGGGAGTGATTTAGTTAGGGAATGTTAGACTCCTTAGATTTTTGGATTAATTAGATTAAACGTTATTTTCATTCCCATGAAGGAATAGGAATAAAAGCAAAAAACCGTCTCGTAATTAAACGAGACGGTTTTTTAAATATAAAAATGGTTTGGTTAATAGCGTATCTGTTGTGCAATGGTAAGTATTATATTTGAATATCAAAAATTAAATATAACAAAACCAAAATATAATGTTAACTGTTCAGCATTACCGGCATTACAAGCATGGTAACTGTTTCACCTTCTTCTAATCCATCAACAGGAGTTAGGATTCCGGCTCTGTTTGGTAATGACATTTCAAGCATAATCATGTCCGATTGCAAGTTAGTCAACATTTCAGTCAAGAAACGAGAGTTGTAACCTATTTGCATATCATCGCCTTGATAATCACAAGTCAATCTTTCTTCGGCTTTATTGGAATAGTCAATATCTTCAGCAGAAACATTCAATTCAGCACCAGCGATTTTCAAACGAATTTGGTGTGTAGTTTTATTCGAAAAGATAGCAACACGACGTACAGAACTCAAAAATTGAGAACGGTCAATCATTAATTTATTTGGATTTTCTTTTGGAATTACCGCTTCGTAATTTGGATATTTTCCGTCAATCAAACGACACATTAAAACATAATTGTCAAAAGAAAAAGTAGCATTCGAATCGTTGTATTCAATTTTTACTTCAGCATCTGAAGTACCAAGAATATTTTTTAAGATGTTCAAAGGTTTCTTTGGCATAATAAAATCAGCCACTTGAGAAGCCACTACGTCAGTACGCGCATATTTCACTAATTTGTGAGCATCAGTTGCTACAAATGTCAATCCTTGTGGCGAAAACTGGAAGAATACACCTGACATTACCGGACGTAAATCATCATTTCCGGCAGCAAATATTGTTTTGCTTATGGCTGTTGCCAAAACATCAGCAGGAACAAGTGTTACAGATGGATCGTCTAAGTTAACCGATTTTGGAAATTCGTCTCCAGGAGCATAAGCCAAAGCATATTTTCCAGAATTAGAACTGATTTCTATCGTACTGTTTTCTTCAACGGTGAAAGTTAAGGGTTGTTCCGGGAATGTTTTAAGGATTTCCAAAAGCAATTTTGCAGGGACAGCAACGCTTCCTTTACTTTCTGAATCAATTCCTAAAGTAGCAGACATGGTAGTCTCTAAATCAGAAGCTGAAACCGTTAGCACATTATGGTCTAAATCAAATAAAAAGTTATCTAAAATAGGCAAAGTATTACTGCTGTTGATAACGTTACCTAAAACTTGTAATTGCTTCAATAAGTACGAACTCGATACTATAAATTTCATCTGTTTTGTTTTATTTTTTAAGGTATTTCTTTAATTCAGAAATACGATACATTTTACAAATATATCGTAAACTATTCTAGTTTCGAAACTTTTTTATTAACATCTATTTGCTGTATTTTCTTTTTCGAAGGAAAGTAAATACGACACCAAAAAGTACCAAAATAAGAATTGGAAGCCCGATAGTTAGGATTTGTGTTCGGGTATAGTTTTCATAAACTTTTTCTTTATCCAATAAAGGTAAATCAAGATCTTTGCTTCGAATGTTAATAAGTCCGGTATCATCCAATAGATAATTCACGCAATTTATCAGGAAATCTTTATTATCATACAAATTTCCAGACCTTTGGTCATAACCTAATTCTACCGGTTGAAAGTTTTTATCCAATTGGTTTTTTATCAAATCCCCATCTGATATCACAATCATTTTGTTCTCTTTTCCTGTGGCTTGAAATGTTTTTTGTTCAAAAGGCAACACTCTATTTTCAAACATAGAATGAAATGAACCTTCCAATAAAACGGATAATGGAATCTTTCCTTTATTCAGGTAATCGTTTGGCGAAGTTTCTTCGGCAACACTATTCAGGTTTATCTCTGTTGGAGTTCCTATCTTCTTCGAATATTGTGACGATTGCAACAGAATGGTTTTCTTGATTCCGTTTTTCAAGGTATCGATTGGATTCGCAAAATCAAATCTGATTCCGCCTAAATTTTTCACAATCGGATGCAAACTGTTTGGATATACCTGTGGTGCAAATTTCCAGTTGAATTCTTGAAATTGAGTCGCACTTCCTTGTTCTCCAGTGGCTAGTTTTATGGGACTTCCTTGTTCATCTTTTACTAAATCAGGATTGATTCGGATTCCGTATTTAAAGAACATATCATTCAAATTCAAATCTTTTGGATACGCCAAAGTAGCTCCGGATGAATCATACAAACTGTCCATTTCTGCCGAAACTTGGTCAATCAACCACAATGTTTTTCCGCCATTGATGATAAATTGGTCTAAAACTTGTTTCTCCGCATCGGTAAATGTTTCTGTAGGTTTAGCGATAACAGCCAAGTCATATTTTTCTAAAGCTTGTAAACTTTCTATTGGACTTTTGGCAACCGAATCTAATGTAAAAGGGCCGATATGGTAACTTTCGCGTACTTGCAAAAGAAATTTAGCCATCAAAATATCTTGCAATTCTCCATTTCCTTTAATAACAGCGATTTTCTTTTGTTTGGCTTTGGTAATCTTATTCAACGCTTCGGCAATTGAGTATTCTAAGTGCTGAACAGAACCAATCACTTTTTGGGTAGTTGTCGCACCCATAATGTTTTTCAACAATGGAATATTAACTTCTTTATTGTCATAAACGGCAATCGCCCAAGGAAAAACCATCGCTTGGGATTGCTTTCCTTTGTCGTCAACGGTTATGTTTATTGGCGTAAGCCCTTTTCGATACAAGTCTTTAATATTGTCCATGCTTGCGTCTTCGTTCTCCAATGGATCTACGAATTCAAAAACAATATTGGTATTATAGGCCTTAAACTCTTCTAGTAATTGTTTTGTTTCTTGTTGTAAACGTTTGAATTCAGCCGGCAAATCGCCTTGCATATATACTTTTATAGACAACGGATTTTGAACTTGCTTGATAATATTCAAAGAAGTAGTGGAAAGCGTGTATCTTTTATCTTTTGTTAAATCAAAACGATGAAAAAAGGAACTTCCTATTAAATTCGCAAGCACTACAATTGTAAGGATAATCAATACTGATTTTAGGTTATTTTTCTTAGAAGTAGTCATTACGATTTGAAAGATTTTAGATTATAAACAGTAAATGAAAGAAAGACAACGGTTATGCTTGTAAAATAAAGAATATCTCTTGTGTCTAATACGCCTCGGCTCATGCTTTTAAAATGATCTTGCATTCCTAATGAAGCAATTATGGAAGATACATTTGGAACAACAGAAGCTAGACCTTCAAACCCAAAATAGAAGAAGAAACATAAAAATACCGCAACAATAAATGCTACAATTTGATTATCAGAGAGTGTTGATGTGAATATTCCAATAGCAGAATAGGCAGCAATCAGGAATAGTAATCCAAAATAAGAACCAATCGTGCTTCCCATATCGATATTACCTTCCGGCATTCCTAAACTGGAAATAACGGCTACATAAATGAATGTTGGGATAATCGCCATTAGTATTAAAAGCAAAGCACCAAGAAATTTTCCGTTTACGATTTGCCAAATACTCAATGGTTTCGTCAGCAATAATTCTAATGTTCCTTGTTTTTTTTCATCCGAAAAACTACGCATGGTTACTGCAGGAATCAGGAATATCAAAATCCAAGGCGCCAAGGTGAAAAATGGAGTCAAATCAGAAAAACCGGTATTCAAAATATTATAATCTCCTTCGAAAACCCAAAGAAACAATCCGTTGATAATTAGAAAAATGGCAATAACTAAGTAGCCTATGGGCGAACCGAAAAAGGATTTTATCTCTCGTAATACTATTGATTTCATTTTTTTTGTTTAAGGTTTGAAATGTTTAAAGTTTAAAGTTCCCAATCCAACAACCTTAAACTTTAAACTATTTTTTATTCTAAAGTAACTAACTTGTCAACGCTCCACGCTTCTGGCTTGTCATTGAATAATTTCTTGGTGAATGTCCAAACATCGTAAAAAAGTTCAGAATTCCTGTAATTTTCTAAATCAGCTTCGGTTTCCCAATAGCTGTAGGTAAAGAAAATACTTTTATTATTTTTGTCTTGATACAATTCTAAGAAACGATTTCCGGGAGCATTTCGTATTTTATCTTTCATTAACTCAAAGTTTTCTAAAAATGCAGGAATATGTTCCTCGTGAAAACTCAATTTTACAATTCGTACAAACATTTGGGATTTAAGATTTTAGATTGAGGATTAACGATTTTTGATTTATAAATTAGTGAAAAACAAATTTAATATTTTCTTTTAAATAGAATTTTCCTTGAATTTTAGAAGTAATTAAATCCCCCATTGTTAAATCAATTCTGTTTGATGTATGTTTTTTTAAAAAGAAATTGAAACTATTAACTTTCTTTGAATATTCTTTTGAGAATGGTTTGAATATTAAGGATAGAATAAATTTAATAATATATAAAGGGATTAGCACTATTCTTAATAATACCGAACCAGAACCAAAAAGTTCGCCTTCACTTTCAAAATGCTCATCATAATTAAAAGTAGAAAAATCTAAATTATATTTTTTAATAAAATCTTCTAACATATCATAATTATCATCTCCCCAAAGACTTAAATCATTAGCAATTTTTGATTTATTATATATATATTCTTCCCCAGATTGTTCTTTAAGGAATTGTTGTACTTCAAGATAATTCTGTTTTAAATTTTTAAAACTTATTTTTATAATTGTTTTCATATTAAGTTGCTTTACATCTGAAATCATAAATCGTTAATCTGCAATCTAAAATAATTAAGCTTTAAATAAATTTTATAGTTATAATATCTCTATAATTCAATCCCAATAAACTATTCGCAGAGCCAACTTTGGATGGATTGCTTCTAAAAATGGCAATTTCAAGAAAACCGGCTTCATTGAAAATAGCTAATTTTTCTCCTTCATAATATTTAATTGGATATTTATCAGAACTTGCAATCGCCGAATAATTTGGCAAAATGGTTTTTATATTTTTGGTTTTCAATACAATCTCATAAGGTCGTCCTTTGGCAACTTCAATAAAATATTTTTTAGTAATATTGGTCACTACATTTCCAAAATGGTCAATGTAAATTACGTGCCCCTTTAAAGAATTACCATCAAGAGCTATTGTAGCCTGTAAGTCGGTCACTTGCTTAATGCTGTTTATTTCTTTACCAATAACGTTCATTAAACCGCCTTTAGCAATATGACAAGCTACTTTTACAAATACATCAAGATCAGTAGCTTCATTATGCAAACGGTCATGAATATTTATTGCCACCATTTTTTGCGGGACAATCTTTTGCGAAAGCATACTCAAAATTCCATTATCGGCAGCAATAAAATAATGATCGTTCCATTGCATGACAATATGTTGATTTTCTTTATTGGATTCCATATCGACTCCAATGAGGTGAACAGTACCTTTTGGAAAACTCGCATAGGATGCGCCAATAATGTAACTTGCTTCTACAGTGTTGAATGGATCTATGTCATGCGAAATATCAATAATGGATGCCTCGGAATACTCAGATAAAATCTTCCCTTTCAACGCACCTACAAAGTGGTCTTTCAAGCCGTAATCGGTAGTAAGGGTAATTATTGACATAAATTTGTTTATAACTATTGGTGTTATGTAAACCTAATTTTATTAAATTTGAGAAGTGCAAAGCTAATAATAGTAAACTCAAAAAAACGAAAAACAAAAAACAAATTCTATTTAAAAACTAGAAATATACCCGACAGCCAATTGATTTATAAAAAAATTAATTCTAATTTAAAACTACCTCATTTGAACGAAAGAATAATCGAGCTCATAGACATCGCTCCAAAAGACTTTTGGGGCGCTCAAGACACTCATCTTGAAACAATTAAAAAATACTACCCAAAATTGAAGATTGTTGCTCGGGGAACAACCTTAAAAGCTTTTGGAGAAAAAGAGGTTTTAGACGAGTTTGAAAAACGATTTCAACGGTTAATGGTGCACTTTTCACGATACAATAATATTGATAACAATGTAATTGAACGTGTTATCCTTGGAGATGGTCAGGAAGAAAGAAAATTCCAAGGACAAGATAAAATATTAGTGCATGGTGTAGGTGGAAAAATCATTAAGGCAATGACTGCCAATCAACAATTGTTGGTGGACACTATGGCAAAAAATGACATGGTTTTTGCCGTCGGACCTGCAGGAACAGGTAAAACCTATACAGGAGTTGCCATGGCTATTAAGGCGCTGAAAGAAAGAGAAGTCAAACGTATCATACTGACGCGTCCGGCAGTAGAAGCAGGGGAGAACCTTGGTTTTCTTCCTGGTGATATGAAGGAAAAACTGGATCCATATATGCAGCCTTTGTATGATGCTTTGAGAGATATGTTACCCAACGAAAAGTTAGAAGATTATATTCTAAAGGGAATTATTCAAATTGCACCTTTGGCATTCATGCGTGGAAGGACGTTGGATAATGCTTTTGTAATCTTGGATGAAGCCCAAAATACAACGCATTCTCAAATGAAAATGTTCTTAACCCGTATGGGGAAAAGCGCTAAATTCATGATTACCGGTGATCCAGGTCAAGTCGATTTGCCAAGAAGAACCATTTCCGGGCTTAAAGAAGCTTTGTTGGTTTTAAAAGATGTCGATGGAATTGGGATTATTTATCTAGATGATAAAGACATTGTACGTCATAGATTAGTCAAAAAAGTAATTGATGCTTACAAGATGATTGAGAATAATGATTAAAACAAAAAAAGGCTTTTTATAAAGCCTTTTTTTTGTGATTTTTTTTGATATGTATTAAAACATAGCACTCCAATTTTTGAATTCTATATCAGAAAGTTTATATTGATTTAAACTTTCAATAAAAGCTAAATAAGCGGTATTGAATAATGATTTTAGTTTGCAATGGTGTGGTTGAAAGATACAAGGTTTTGAATCACAATTAATGACAGGCGTATCGTCTTGTTCTAATAGATGAATTAAATCACCTAATCGGATTTCTTTTGCTTTTTCAGAAATTAGTATTCCTCCATTCTTTCCTCTTTTGGTGAGAATTAATTGATTTGCTGATAAGAATTGAACCACTTTAATGAGATGGTTTCGCGAAATTTTAAAAGTATTTGCTAAATCATCTAAAGAACTTTGTGGAGTGTCTTTTTTTTGATTCAGATACATCAAAACTCGCATACTAAAATCGGTAAAGTGATTCAATTTCATATTAAAATGTGCTAATTAAGGCTTAATAATTGGGGGCCAAATTCTTCGTAAAGTATATTTTCTCTATTTACGCCAAGTGCAACCAAAGATTGATATTGAACTTTTATAAAAATTGCCGGTCCGCAAATATAATATTTTGCATCCTCAATAAGGATTTCTTCTTTAATTTGATGTAAATCGATTCTTCCTTCGATAGCATTTGTTTCTAATTCGGGTAAAGTTTCATAAAAAACAAAAGAGGTTAACCACTCATTTTCGTTGTTTAATTCCTTGATAGTATCTTTAAACGCATGAACATTTTCATTACGACAACTGTGAATCCAAACCGTTTGATTTTTTTGAAGAGAATTTTTATTAGTTTCTACCATACTCATCATAGGAGTAAGTCCAACACCGCCGCTAACCAATACTAAAGGATTTTTTGCTTCTGGATCTACAAAAAATACACCTGCTGGCGCGCTAACTTCAATTGTATCACCTTCCTTTTTGTTATGCAATGCATTGGAAACAACACCATCAGGAGTTGTATTTTGACTGATTTCTTTTTTTACCGAAATTCGGTAATAGTCATTATTAGAATGGGAAGACAGACTATATTGTCTAGGCTGTTTATGACCTAATTCAGGAATAAACGTGCTCACCGATATATATTGACCTGGATAGAAATCGGCAATTTCTTTGTTATCTTCCGGTTTAAGGTAAAATGAATTGATTTCGTCGCTTTCTTTTACAATTTTAGAGATTATAAAGGTTCTCCAGCCTTTCCAGCCTCCTTTTTTATTAATTGTTTTTTGATACATTTCGGCTTCAATACCAATCATTATTTGAGCCAGTTCATTATAGGCGCAGGTCCAAGCGTCAATTAATTCAGTAGTTGCTAAATCTCCTAATACTTCTTTTATCGATCCGATTAAATGATTTCCAACAATATCATATTGCTCTGGTTGAATATTTAAACTTACATGTTTATTTCCAATTGATTTTAACGTATTGATTAAGACAGTAGGATTTTCTATGTTTTCAGCATAAGCAAGAACAGCTCCACTCAAAGCGTTTTGTTGTTTTCCGCTAGCTTGATTTGCCATATTAAAAATGTTTTTCAGCTCGGGATTATTTGATAACATTCTTTGGTAAAAATAGGTTATCAAATCATTTCCATTTGTTCTTAAAATTGGCACAGTTGCTTTTATTAATTCTTTTTGAGTTGCATTCATGATTTATAAAATATAATTTTTTACAAATATAGTAATCATTTTATATTTGTTGTATTTTAAATATAACAAATATTTTTAAATGTATTTTTCAAAATATCGTTAAAGAAAGATTAACCTAAACTTTATATAATTTTTTGCGTTTCTCTCTAAAATTGAATAAATTTGGAATTATTAAAAATGACAGTGAAAAACGAAAGATGATACAAGAAAAAATAAAAGTCGTAATCAGCGATTTAGACGGAACTTTACTCAATTCAGACCACAAAATTTCAGAATATACCAAAACCGTTTTTCAAGAACTCCACAATCAAAATTATTTAATAATTGTAGCTACAGGTCGTCACCATTTAGACGCAATGCCAATTGTGGAATGTTTAGGGATTCCACTTTATTTAGTTACCTCTAATGGAGCAAGGATTCATTCCCCTGCAAAAGAACTTCTTTTCTCGGTTAATATGGAAAGTGATGCTGTTAAGTCTGTCTTATCTTTAGAGATTGATCCAGAGATTACAACCGTTTTGTTTAGAGAAAATGTTTGGCAAACCAACAAACACAATGAAAAACTAAATAGTTTTCAAACGGAATTAAATTATCATCCAGAATTGGTAGATTTTAGTACAGTTGAGGATTTAAGTGCTATAAAAGTCTTTTTTACCCATGAAACCCATTCAAAATTATTGGAACTAAGAGACCAAATCTTAGAAAATCATTCCTCGCTTTTTAGTCATGCTTTTAGTCTTCCGCTTTGTTTGGAATTTATGGACAAATCAGTAGACAAAAGTGTTGCCATTGCAAAAATTTTAGAAAAAGAAAATCTGCTTTTCCATGAAGCAATAGCTTTTGGTGATGGATTCAATGATGAAAATATGCTTAAATCAACCGGTAAAGGATTAATCATGGGAAATGCTCCTGATAGTTTGAAAGATAAACTTTCTCATTTAGAAGTGATATTAACTAATGATAATGAAGGAGTTGCTAAATACCTGTCCCAAAAAATATTAAAAACACATACTTCAGAAGTAGAGTAGGTGTGAGCCGTAAATTTGCTTTATTTTGAATTTTTAGAATTTATTTTTAGCATTATTTATTTATACTTTTAGAATAAACGATTCTTTGCTTTTCTTTCCAAAATAATCATAAATTTGCAGCTACATAAAAAATAACACAACATTAATAATAATGAGTAACACCATAACAACTACTAATTTTAATTTTCCAAACCAGAAATCTGTTTATAGAGGTAAAGTAAGGGAAGTTTACAATATCAATGATGAACTTTTGGTAATGGTAGCTACTGACAGGCTTTCGGCTTTTGATGTAGTTTTGCCAAAAGGAATTCCATATAAAGGTCAAATTCTAAACCAAATTGCTACAAAATTCATGGAATTGACCCAAGATATAGTACCTAATTGGTTAATTGCAACTCCTGATCCTAATGTAGCTGTTGGTCATTTATGTGACCCTTTCAAAGTTGAAATGGTAATTCGTGGTTATGTTTCAGGTCATGCAGCTCGTGAATATGCTCTTGGCAAAAGAGAAATTTGCGGAGTAAAAATGCCTGACTATTTGAAAGAAAATGATAAATTCTCGGAACCTATTATTACGCCGACAACCAAAGCGGATAATGGCGAACACGATGCCGATATTTCTCGTGAGGATATTTTAGCTAAAGGAATTGTTTCTGAAGAAGATTATTTGGTTTTAGAAAAATTTACAAGAGATTTGTTTCAAAGAGGAACTGAAATCGCAGCCAGTCGTGGTTTGATTTTGGTTGATACTAAATATGAATTTGGGAAGACTAAAGAAGGTGTAATTGTCTTGATTGACGAAATTCACACACCGGATTCTTCTCGTTATTTTTACGCTGAAGGATACCAAGAACGTCAAAACAAAGGCGAAGAACAAAAACAATTATCAAAAGAGTTTGTTCGTCGTTGGTTAATCGAAAATGGTTTTCAAGGACTAGAAGGACAACAAATTCCTAATATGACTGACGAATATATTGAAACGGTTTCTGAAAGATACATTGAGTTGTACGAAAATATTCTAGGCGAGAAATTTGTAAAAGCTGACATTTCAAATATTGATGAAAGAATCGAGAAAAATGTTTTGGAATATCTAGCCAATAGATAGAATAATTTTTATAAAAGGTAAATAAAAAACCGCAATTCATTTGAATTGCGGTTTTTCTTTAGGTAAAAGCGTTTTATTTTTCTAAAACTGCTTTTAGGTTATTCAATCCATCTTGCAAATCTTTTCCAAGCATTTCTTCCATATTCATTATGGGTAACATCAAATTCATTGGATAAGGCATTTTTCCATCAAATCCCCATTTTACTTTGGTTTGATTAGCCGAAATAACTTCGGTTATCATGTAGGCATTATCTGTGGATTCAAAAGGAACTTTAAAGCGTAGTTCAAAATCAATACGTTCTCCTTCAATGATTTTTTTAATTTCCTGTTCTCCAATACCTACGTTCTTATCCTGGCTATTCCATGAATATACAAATCCTATCGTGCCGTCAGTTCCTGAAAATGTCTTAATCATTTTTGGATCTTTTCTATTCCAGACGCTAAAATTATCTTGATTCTTAACGTATTTAATATAATTGAAAACACTGTCTTTGGGTTGGTTGATAGTGATTTCTCGTTCTACAGCATAGTTTTTCGGCAGGAATAAAGCAATAATCAATACTAGGCAAACAATTGCTAATAGTCCTAAAATAATTTTTTTGATAATGTTCATAGCTTTATAATTTAAGGTTAATAATTATTTTGATTTTTTAATTTGTGACTCGTAACAATTGATCCAGTCATTGACAGACATTTTTTGCATGAGTTCTGCAATTAAATCAAAAGGGATATGGTCAAACTTTTTAAATCGAATGCAACTTTTTCCCATGTCTAATTTTTGTTTGCTGTATTTTGGATATTCCGAGATAAACCATTGCAATAATTCCAGATTGGCATAAATTCCCATATGATAAACCGCAATAAAATTCTTTTGGGAGGCAATGTTTACAAAAGGCAACGGTAGTTTTGAATCACAATGATATCCATTCGGATAAATAGAATGTGGTATAATGTAACCAATCGTTCCATAAGACATTTGTTCAACAAATCCTTTAGGAATAGTAGCAACTATAGTTTGTCTAAGTTTAAGAAATGCTTGTTTTCTTTCCTCGGGAATTTCTTTTAAATACTCCTTAACATTTATTGCTTTTGATTGCATTTTAAGAATTGTTTAAGTAAAAATACTAAAAAAGGAATAATTATAATTTGAATTGTATCTTTTTTGTTAAAGTATGAAGAGATAGTTTGTTTAATTATTTAATATGTATAATTTTTTTAAACGTAAATATTGTTACAATTTTCAAACTAAATCGCTTGTATATAAATACGTTATGATTTTAAAAAGTAATTTACAAAAGTTAATGTTTTGTTAAAATTAAGTACCTTGTAAAACAAGATACCTTTCTTTAGATGTATATTTGCATAGAACATTAGTTCAAAATTTAAATCATCAAAAAATCAATCACTTAACAAAAAATCAATCATCATGAAAAAATCAATCGTTTGCCTAGGAATTGCTTTAGTAACATTCTCAACTGTTTCTCATGCATCAAATCACAATTATTTTACTCAAAAAGAGATCAATAATTCTATTTATGAAGGTGTAACTCCTTTATGTGTAGCAATATACAAAGGAGAAATTGATTTTGTCAAAAAATTAATCGTATATGGTATTGATGTGAACGAAAAATCAAATGGATTAACTCCATTAATGATAGCTGCAAGGTATAATAAAGTTGAAATTATCAAATTATTATTAGCCAATGGAGCACAATTAAAAGAAAAAAATAAAATTGGTGTCAATGCATTAAAATATGCCGAAATATCTAATGCAAAAGAGGCTGTAGCATTTTTGAAATTATCAGAATCAAAACCTGTTGCCAGTCTTTAGCATTTGATTTAAATTTAAATAAAAAGCATTATTGTAATTTACAATAATGCTTTTTATTTTGTAAACATAAAAATAAATTATTTGAAATAAGAAAATGTTTCTTCGTTTTCTAACTTCAACAAGGTTTCATATATCAATTTAATCACATTTTCAACATCATCACGATGAACCATTTCAACGGTTGTATGCATATAACGCAACGGCAATGATATCAAAGCTGAGGCAACGCCACCATTACTGTAAGCAAAAGCGTCAGTATCTGTGCCCGTAACACGAGAGGAAGCCAATCGTTGGAACGGAATTTCTTTAGCCATAGCAGTTTCCAAAATCAATTCTCTCAAATTATTCTGAACAGCAGGTGCATAAGTCACCACAGGACCTTTACCAATTTTAGTATCTCCTTCAATTTTCTTTTCAATCATTGGTGTAGTGGAGTCATGGCAAACATCGGTAACAATCGCTACATTAGGTTTGATTGTTTTGGTAATCATTTCAGCACCGCGAAGACCCACTTCTTCTTGAACAGAATTCGTAATATACAATCCAAAAGGAAGTTTTATTTTGTTTTCGTGTAGCAAACGAGCCACTTCGGCAATCATGAAACCACCCATACGGTTATCAATGGCGCGACAAACAAATTTGTTATCGTTCAAAATCATGAATTCATCAGGATAGGTAATCACACAACCTACATGAACCCCCATTTTATCTACCTGCTCTTTTGTTTCGCAACCAATGTCAATGAATAGATTGTCAACTTTTGCCACTTCTTCTTTACTTCTATTTCTAGTATGAATAGCTGGCCAGCCAAATACCCCTTTTATGATTCCATTTTTAGTGTGAATATTGACACGTTTTGAAGGAGCAATTTGATGATCTGAACCGCCGTTTCTAATCACGTAGATTAATCCATCATCAGTAATATAATTTACATACCATGAAATTTCGTCTGCATGACCTTCAATAACTACTTTATATGGTGCATCCGGATTTATAATTCCAACTGCCGAACCGTATGTATCCGTTATAAAAGTATCAACATAAGGTTTCAGATAATCCATCCATAATTTTTGACCATCACTTTCATAACCTGTAGGCGATGCATTATTAAGGTAGTTTTCTAAAAACTCAAGTGATGACTTTTTTAATATTGATTTAGTACTCATAAAATTATTTTTTTTGCTAAATTATAAATTTGGCATCACAGTTGTATATATAATGTATAATTTTGGTAATTAAATTTTTTACCCAATGAGGATTATTCAGCTTTTCTTTTTTATACTTTTTACAACTATATCTGTTAATGCTCAGGTGACCCAAAAGGACACTACCAAAATGGGTTATATATTGACCGAAGATGATTCTATACTTAATGACACCATACAATTAGAAGAAATAGTAATTCATAAAGAGAAACTGGATCCTGAAGCAAGAAAACAATTTTTATTACTTCAAAGCCGAGTATACAAAACGTATCCCTATGCAAAACTGGCAGCCGAAAGATTGACAGTACTGAATAGAGGTATGGCGAACCTTAAAACGGGTAAGGAAAAAAAGAAATATTTTAAGATAGTAGAAGGGTATCTTAGTAATGAATTTGAAGCTAAGCTTAAAAAACTATCTCGTAAACAAGGTCAAATACTCGTAAAGCTAATTCATCGTCAAACGGGTAACACCACCTACAAGTTGGTCAAAAATCTTAAAAGTGGATGGAAAGCCTTTTGGTCTAATACGGCTGCAAGTATGTTTGACATCAATTTAAAAACAAAGTATGCGCCTTTCGATGTTAATGAAGACTATCTGATAGAAACTATATTAGTACGGGCATTTGATTCAGGAAGATTACAAAATCAGAATCCTGCAAAACCAGTTGATTATAACAATTTAACTGATTCCTGGGAGTCCAGAGCTGAAAAGCTGAAAAAATAATTATCATTTTGGCGTTCCTCCTTATATAAAGAGAGGCGATTATCGGATAAGATAATTACCTTTCTTTATATAAGGAGTCGGGCTATACGCTACAAGTCCTCGCAAAACTGCATTTCATTTCATTTTACTGTGGGCTTTCCGCTGCTATCCCTAACGCAGGTAGTTGAAACATCCATTATATTAGGTGTACATATTATAGTATTTGGTATTGATTGATGCTGTTTTTCTATAGAGAAGCTCTTAAACGAGCAATAATCTGTAGTATTTAGCGGGTTTATAAATAAAGAAAGGTATAATACGATTATCCATATATAATGACATCCGTGGTTTTTAACTAGAAAGTCACCCTTTTCTTTGGAGAGTTATGAAATTTCGGGATGGATAGTTAAAAAACTTCATGCTCCAAAAACCATGTTTCCAGCGAGTTAAATTTTAAGTTAAGGAAATATGAAAAAAAGTGATTAAAAAAGCTTGTTAAAGCGAATAAAGGTGGTACTTTTGCACCCGCAATGACGCAGACGTTCTTTAATAGACTGGCAAG
>NZ_JBLNKU010000024.1:0-18846 GCF_048158545.1 Flavobacterium melibiosi
GAAATGGAATTTTTTGAGGACTTGAAGCGAATAGCCCGACCCATTATAAAAAAGAGGCAATTACCTATAACGATAATTGCCTCTTTTTTTATAATGGGGAACGCCCAAATGATATTTCTAATAAGCTATTTTAATTTCAAACTCACATGAATCAATATAACAATCATAAATTAAATTCCAAAGCAAATATTTACGCTTAATTTATGTTCCTCCAAAGGTTTTAGGATTGATCCAAACTTTTTCTCAAAAAGAAAAGAGATAAAAATAAAAAACCCTTTAAACGTTGTCTTCAACGAATAAAGGGTTTTTAAAGTGCGGATAATAGGACTCGAACCTACACGCCTTGCGGCACCAGATCCTAAGTCTGGCATGTCTACCAATTTCACCATATCCGCGCAATTGTGGGTGCAAAGATAAACATAACTTCCAATTTTCAAAGTAAATTTCACAAAAAATATTCATACTCTTTTTTGTACTTTTGAAATACAAACAAAATCAATAATGGAAAATATAAAATCATACGTTCAACAACACAAAGACCGCTTCATAGACGAATTAATTGAATTATTGAAAATCCCATCAGTAAGCGCCGACACTGCTTATTCTCAAGATGTTATAGACACTTCCGAGGCTGTAAAAGTAAGTTTAGAAAAAGCAGGTTGCGATTTTGTAGAGATTTGCGATACCCCGGGTTATCCAATTGTATACGGTGAAAAAATTATTGATAAATCACTGCCAACGATTCTCGTTTACGGTCATTATGACGTTCAACCACCAGATCCTATGGAATTATGGACCTCTCCACCCTTTGAACCAGTTATCAAAAAAACCGATATTCATCCTGAAGGTGCCATTTTTGCCCGAGGATCTTGTGACGATAAAGGCCAAATGTACATGCACGTAAAAGCATTGGAATATATGGTACAATCGAATACTCTACCTTGTAATGTAAAATTCATGATTGAAGGTGAAGAGGAAATTGGTTCTAAAAGTTTGAGTTGGTTTGTGGAACGCAATCAGGAAAAACTAAAAAATGATGTGATTTTAATTTCTGATACCGGAATGATTTCAAATCAGCAACCCTCTATTACGACCGGTTTACGTGGATTAAGTTATGTCGAAGTCGAAGTTACAGGACCTAATCGTGATTTGCATTCCGGATTGTATGGCGGTGCAGTAGCCAATCCCATTAATGTTTTGGCCAAGATGATTGCTTCTCTTCATGACGAAAACAATCACATCACAATTCCTGGTTTCTATGATAATGTAGAAGAATTATCCTTGGAAGAAAGAGCCGAAATGGCCAAAGCACCTTTCAATTTAGAAAATTACAAAAAAGCTTTAGACTTAAATGACGTTTATGGCGAAAAAGGATATGTAACTAACGAAAGAAATTCCATTCGTCCTACGCTGGACGTCAACGGAATCTGGGGCGGATACACCGGAGAAGGTGCCAAAACCGTTATTGCAAGCAAAGCTTTCGCCAAAATTTCGATGCGTTTGGTTCCTAATCAAGATTGGGAGGAAATCACCGAACTTTTCACGAAATATTTCATAAGCCTTGCCCCAGCAGGCGTTACTGTAAAAGTAAAACCACATCATGGTGGACAAGGATACGTAACCCCAATAGACAGCATTGGCTACAAAGCCGCAAACATGGCATATACAGAAACCTTTGGCGTTCCGGCCATTCCCGTGCGTTCCGGAGGAAGTATTCCAATCGTAGCATTATTCGAAAAAGAACTGAAAAGCAAAACCATTTTGATGGGATTTGGATTGGACAGCGATGCCATTCACTCGCCAAACGAACATTTCGGGATCTTCAATTACCTGAAAGGAATTGAAACCATTCCGTTGTTTTACAAATATTTTGTGGAGTTGAGTAAGTAGCATTTTTCCACAAAGACACTAAGTCCCAAAGAAAATTCATTTAAATCCGTTCTCCAATGAGCGGATTTTTTTTGGCGTTTCCCGCTAAAAAAAGGCGGGTCAGGCTTTCCGTTGCAATCCTTAACGCAACATCCCCACAGCCAAAATATCTTCACTCAAAATTTGCATAATAAGAATGGATAAGCGACCATGCTGGCAAAGTCTCCTGACTTTGTACCCAATCATATATGCCGTTTACATTTACTAATGTTAATTGCTCATTGTTGTGGGCGCAAAAGTCAGACACATTTTCACAGCATACACAACAACACTTTTCGGGGTAGAATCTTCGAGTCAATTGGATACTTTACGCACTCCTAATAAGTATACATCTTTTTTGTTAGACTGCTTATTTGCGTGAGAGACAGCAGTAAAAATCCTCCGGATTTTTCTTCGGGAGATTACTTCACCTATTCGTTATTTTTATTGGAGTTCAGTAAACTTCGTTTGTAACGAATTACCCGACCCAAAGTTTTACGGAGGGTCACGCCCAAAGAATCCTTATTGGATAAGTGAAGTACGAAAAAAAATCCGCAACTCTCCAAGTTTATCAAGAGCTGCAGATTTATCAAACTAAAAAATCTAAAATAAAACTACTAACTAAAAACTTTATTCAGGTTATATCCCAAGTAGGGCATTGCTTGTTCTTTGAAAACAACACCGTATTCTTCTAATTCTTTCAAAATAGGCAAATACACTTCTTTACAAATGGGAAGTTGCACTCCCAAAGTGGTAATTTTACCATTCAATATTAACAATGTAGCCATAGCAACTGGTAAACCAACAGTTTTTGCCATGGCGGTATAGGTTTGATCGTCACCCATACAAACCATTTTAGAATCTATTTGCTCTTTTTTGCCATTTAACTCGTACCCAAATTTGTGATACATAACAATCATATCTTTATCATTCGGTTGAAGTGTCCAACTATCGGTCAATATTCTTTCCAGTATTTGTGCCGGAGTAGCATTCTTCAAACCAACTTTTTTGTTGCTATTGAATAAATCCAGCTCCAAAAGCTTATCCCACATAATATCATCTTGGTCAATCTTGAGAATCAAACGAGTCTTGATTTCTACGGAATCCGTTGGATGATACGGCAAGAAAGAATTGACGAATTCTCTATAAGTCATGTTTTCAGAATCTTCCATAATATAACCATCATCTGTCATTCCCAATTGGACAAACATATTCCATGCTTTAGAAAAACCAACTTTTCGAATAGTTCCTCTATATAAAGTAAGCACATTATCTAAACCATACACACTTCTGTATTTTAGGGAATCCCGATTTGAATACGCTTCAAATCGACCATAACCTTCCACGTCAAGAAATTCCGTTCTGCGGAATAAATTGCAATATGGGATGTACTTATAGGTTCCTTCCTGAATAAATTTGGCAGCACCACCCTGTCCAGCAAGAACTACATTGCGCGGTGCCCAGGTAAATTTATAATTCCAAAGATTCGTGTCAGACTCAGGGGCTACTAGTCCACCACAAAAGGATTCAAAAAGAAGCATTTCACCTCCTCTGTCCTTAATTTCATCAATAACTTTCATCGCACTCATGTGATCTATCCCAGGATCAAGTCCAATTTCATTCATGAAAATCAGATTGTTTTCTTTGGCCGCAGCATCCAATTCCTGCATGGCATCACTTACATAAGAAGCGGTAACCAAATGCTTTTTATACATAATACAATCTTTAGCGATTTCAATATGCAAATGAGCGGGCAACATTGAAATTACAATATCAGCAATTTGTATGGCTTTTTTTCTTTGATTTTCATCAAAAATATCCAAGGCAATTGCCGTTGCATTGGGGTGATTATCTATCTTTTTTTGGGCTAAAGCCAATGACAAATCACCAATAACGAGATGCAGATTCTCTTTTTCAGATTTATTTAAAAGATAATGGATCAAAGATGAAGCTGATCTTCCTGCCCCAATGATTAAAATTGTTCTCATTTTTTTACATTTATAACACAAAAGTACAAAATTGTTGTATTTACAACAAATAGAATTCATTAAAAAACAAAAAAATAATTTAATTGAAGCGTTAAAAAATACTAAAATGTACAATATATAAAAATCAAGCCTCAAAAAAGAATTTTGAGAATTTCTTTTACAATGATTAGATAAGAGATACTTTTGTATAGAAAATAAATTAAAAAAATGGATAAGAAAATAATTTCAACAGCAGCGATATTTGGGATGATAGCGATAATTTTAGGAGCATTTGGCGCACATGCCCTAAAAAAAGTACTGTCTCTGGAACAACTTTCCACTTTTGAGACCGGAGTACGCTATCAAATGTACCATGCTATCTTTTTATTATTTATTGGACTAACAAATGACCTGTCCCAAAAAGCAAAAAAAACAATCTATTTTTTAGTTCTTTTTGGAGTGATTTTATTTTCAGGATCGATTTATTTGTTGGCAACAAATGGTCTGACTTCTTTTGATTTTAAGGTCATCGGATTTGTGACACCCATCGGCGGGCTCCTATTAATACTGGCCTGGGGAGTTTTACTACTGAATATTATTAATAAAAAATCATAAAAACAAGATAATCAAATCCTATCTGAAATATAATTTCTACTTTTGCAGTCTATAAAACAAACACACACAACATCAAATTTATGGACAATAACATCCTTATCTCGCAATCGATTTCGTTAAAAGACTTAGGAATTGAAAATGCAAAAGTTAATTACCAATTATCCCCAGACGAATTACATGAAATTACAATAAAATCTGGTCAAGGAGTGGAGAGCTCTACAGGAGCATTGGCAATTAATACAGGTGAATATACCGGACGGTCGCCATTAGATCGTTTTATTGTAAAAGACAGCATAACTGAAAACCAAGTTTGGTGGGGAAAAGTAAATATTCCTTTCGAATCAGATGCATTTGAAGCTTTATACAAAAAAGTTACTGCTTATTTATCCCATAAAGAAGTTTTCGTTAGAGACTCGTATGTATGTGCAGATCCTAATTACAGATTAAATGTGAGAGTTGTCACGGAAACCGCTTGGGCAAATTTATTTTGCTACAATATGTTTTTGAGACCAGATCTTGAAGAACTTGCACACTTTTCTCCGGAATGGACCTTACTTTGCGTACCCAGTTTCCTTGCAGATCCAGCAGTTGACGGCACACGTCAAAGCAATTTTGCCATATTAGACTTTACAAGAAAAGTAGTTTTAATAGGTGGGACAGGATATACGGGTGAAATGAAAAAAGGAATTTTCTCTGCTTTGAATTTTATCTTGCCTGTTTTTAAAAACACATTACCAATGCATTGCAGCGCTAATGTGGGTGATGAAGGAGATACCGCTATCTTCTTTGGTTTATCAGGAACCGGTAAAACAACTTTATCAGCGGATCCACAAAGAAAACTTATTGGAGATGATGAACATGGCTGGACGAATGAAAACACCGTTTTTAATTTTGAAGGAGGCTGCTATGCCAAAGTAGTAAACCTTTCTGAAGAAAACGAACCCGATATTTTCAGAGCCATTAAAAAAGGAGCTATTTTAGAAAATGTAATTTTCAAAGACGGAACTAACGAAGTAGATTTTCAAGATGTTTCCATAACACCAAATACCAGAGTGAGTTACCCAATTTATCATATTGATAACATTCAGCCGGGTTCTATTGGAAAAAATCCAAAAAACATCTTCTTCTTAACTGCAGATTCTTTTGGTATTTTACCTCCAATTTCTAAACTGACACCTGGTCAGGCTGCGTATCACTTTATTTCAGGATATACGGCAAAAGTTGCCGGAACTGAAGCTGGTGTGACGGAGCCACAACCTAATTTTTCTGCTTGTTTTGGTGCGCCTTTTATGCCGTTACACCCAACAAAATATGCTGAAATGTTAAGCAAAAAAATGAAAGATTCTAATGTAAAAGTTTGGCTGATCAATACTGGTTGGACAGGCGGACCTTACGGAATAGGAAGCCGAATGAAATTAAAATACACTCGTGCTATGATTACCGCTGCTTTAAACGGAGAATTAGATGCTGTAGCGTATGAAAATCACACAGTATTTGGAATTGCAAAACCACAATCTTGCCCGAATGTTCCCAGCGAAATATTGAATCCTAGAAATACTTGGGAAGATCCAGAGCTATACGATAAAAAAGCGGTTGAATTAGCACAGAAATTCAAAGCTAACTTCGCCAAATTTGAAGAATTTGCTAATGCCGAAATTATGGCAGGAGCTCCTTTAGCATAAGTTGTTATTAATTCAAAAACCAAAAAGTCGTTCGTCATGAACGGCTTTTTTTATGCCTAAAAATTACTAACCAAAAACCAACTATTTATACCATTATCTAAAATTTGGCGTTAAATTTGTTATCATCACACGAGCCTGAAAGGCGAACTGACAAATCAATCAAAAACTCAATCAATCATGTTAAAACAATTTTTCATCCTCTGTTCCGGAGCCGACAAAAACCTCCTTGAAGGTTGTTCCGAAGGTGAACAAACCAAATATGTTGGTATTGGCGCCACTGTTTTTTTTACTGCTGTCATGGCTTTTATTGCCAGTGGGTATGCGCTTTTTACTGTTTTCGACAATGTGTATCCTGCTTTACTCTTTGGATTAGTTTGGAGTTTACTTATTTTCAATTTAGATCGTTTTATTGTTTCTACCATCCGAAAAAGAGACCAATTTGGAAGTGAATTTCTACAAGCTACACCCCGAATTATTTTGGCAGTAATCATTGCAATAGTAATTTCAAAACCATTGGAAATTAAAATCTTCGAAAAAGAGATTAATACCGTTTTATTGAAAGAGAAAAACGCTATGGCCTTAAACAACAAAAAGGAAGTGGCTAATTATTTCAAATCGGATTTAGACAAAAATAAAGCTAATATAGCGAGTTTAAAATCAGAAATCACCAAGAAGGAAAAAGAAGTCAATACGCTCTACGAAACCTATATTACTGAGGCCGAAGGAACCGCCGGAACCAAAAAATTAGGCAAAGGCCCCGTTTTTAAAGAAAAAATAGCCAAACATGATTTGGTTAAGAAAGAACTGGATACTTTACAAAAAACCAACTTAGCCAAAATTGCTGAAATGGAGCTGAAATCTAAAACACTTCAAGCAGATTTAGACAAAAAAGTAACCGAAACCCAACCCATAATTGATGGATTTGACGGTTTAATGGCACGAATCAATGCGTTGAATAAATTACCTTGGTTGCCTTCCTTTTTTATCATGCTGTTATTTCTGGCAATCGAAACTTCCCCAATTATTGCTAAATTGTTATCCCCAAAAGGAGAATATGATTTTAAACTGGAAGATTTGGAAACGGCTCTAAAAGCTACTTTGGAGCAAGACAAATACCAACGAAGTTTACTGGTGAAAACCAGTGCTTCTATGCACGATAAAGTCTATGAAGATATAGCCCAAGATAAAAACCTATACGACTTGCAGCGCAAGAAAGCGACTGAATTGCTGGAATTGCAAGCCCATAATTTTGTAGAAAAACAGAAAAGAACTTTATAATAAAAACAAACCCGACAAGCTTTAAACATGTCGGGTTTTCTATTTTTTAAACTTATAAATTCTAACTTATAAATTACATATAACTCAAAATTTCTTTTTTGAAAGCATCATATTCGCCTTGCAAAATCAATCCGTTATCCAGTAATTTTTTATAATTCTGCAGTTTTTCAAAAAGTTCATCCTGCGACAATCCACTTAATCCATTTTCCTTTGGAGTTTCAGCCGGAGTATTAAACTGCTCGTTTTCCATAGTATAAACTGGTGGCGTAACTGGCATTATTTCAGCAAAACTGGTAACTTCTTCCGTTTCCATTTCTTCAATAACTTCCACTTCTTCAATTGGAACCGCAACTTCCTCCATTATTGGTGCATTTGAAACAGCGCCACCTTTCAAAATATCCAATTGTTCTTTGGCGTAAGTAAATATTTTTCGAGCTTGAATTTTAGGGATGTAATCAATCGAAACCTCCATATTGGTTCTCGTCGTAAAAGAAAACTCTGAACCCAGAATATTTTCTTTCACAAAAGTTCCTTCTATCTCGTCCCAAGTGTAATCGATAAAATTCATGGAAAGTCCCAGATTTTTTGGCTGACAAATGATGATTCTTTTATTGGTCATCACAATACTATCCGGTAAAACGGTAATAGCTGGTTTTTTTTGAACAGCAATATACCCGATTTCTTCATTCTTCATCAATAAATCACTCAATTTTGAAGCGATTTTTTCGATGGCTTTAGAATCTTGTTCTTCGTTTAAAAACTTCTTAAATTGTTCTTTCATATGCTTTTTTCTATTGCTTTTTTTATGGTCATATGTAATTCGCAGACACCAAATGGTATTTACATCGAATTATTATTATGCTCATTTCATATTATATGCTGAATTTACTCAGTATGTGTTTATAATTTTTATTCTGATTTTCTTCGCAAAAGTAATGCCTAATTTTCTAATTCTTGAATTTCGCTCTGCATTTTCTTTGTTAAACTTTTGAAAACCAATTCGTAGGAATGATCTATCAGTTCTTTGAAAAGGGCATCTTGAACATCTCTATTTACAGCAATCGTGTTCCAATGCATTTTATTCATGTGAAATCCCGGTTGAATAGCATCATATTCAGCTCTCAATTCCTGAGCGCGCTCCGGATCACATTTCAAATTCACTGCTGGCTGTCCTTTTTCCCATTGGCTTAATGACGACAAAGCAAATATTTTACCCCCTACTTTAAAGACTAAAGTATCTTCATCAAAAGGGAAATGTTCGGTCACTCCTTTTTTAGAAAGACAGTATTCGTAATACGTTTCTAGATTCATCGTTTAAAATTATTTCTAAGTCAAATTATTTTCTTTTCCATCATTTTTTCTGGATTTTCCAATGCTGTAAAACCAAATTTCTCATATAAAAAATGCGCATCCGATGTCGCTAATCGCCAAATTTTAACCTCTTTTAGTTTAGGCTCCGTCATCATACTGTTTATTAAAATAGAGGAATATCCTTTACCTCGATGTTCTTCAGCAATAAAAACATCCATTAAATAGGCCAAAACGACATAGTCCGTAATAACTCGTGCGAAACCAATTTGTTTGTCATTTAAATAAATTCCGAAACAAAACGAATTATCAATTGTAATTTGAACTTCGGCCATTGTTCGTCCTGCAGCCCAATAAATATCTTTCAGAAACTGTTGAATAAACGGAACGTCTAGCTTATTTTTATCTGTTGAAACGGACACGAGCCCATAAGGCGAACTGGCGGAGCATATCATATTTTATATAGTATCGGTTTACTTGGACTCGCATCATTTTCGAAAGAAGCAATTTGCAAATTCAACAAATAACTTCCATCTTTTACTTCATTTGGAACAAAGATCATCTCGGTAATCGTGCAATCCAATCGGGCATCTGCATTCAGATTATTGACATCTTTTACATTCCAAAACGCTTTGTGCGCCAATAATTTACCTTCATCATGCTCTTTGTCGACACTTGGCAAATCAATAAGTAAATGCTTAATCCCACTTTCGCGAATGAAACGCGCAGCAGCCTCATCCAGATAAGACGGATTCGTATTCGAATATTTTAAATGTTTTTTTGATTCTAAATTGGGAATTGTTCTAATGACAATCGCTTCTCTTGGAATACCTAACTTCAATGTCACATCGAGCGCAGTCGAGATGCTATCCAAAGTAATCACCAAATCTTCACCTTGTCTTTCTGGCACAACCGAAATCAATTCTGCCGAAAAGAAAAACTGTTTCAACGACTGATTGATGCTGTAAAATTCTCGTGTAATATGCCCCAGACATTCGGTATGGGTTCCGTGCCCGTGTGGATTAAAAAAAATGTTGTTAAAATTGGTAGATGACTTTCCTTCCGAAACTTTACCAATCCATTCCCCAAAAACAACGGGTTCAATGACTGGTTTATCGATATACCAAGCAATTGGATTTTCATCAGTATTCGTCAACGGAATCGAAATATCAATTGGTTTTGATAGATCGACCTCAATGGTTTGATTGTTATGTTTGATTGTTGCTAACACAAATTATTTTTTTATGCCGCTAAGGCGCTAAGGCGCAAAGATTCGTATCAAACTTTACTCATTTCTTTGTGCCTTTGTGTCTTTGTGGCGAATTTTAACTATTCCAAATTTAAGTAAAATAAATCCGATGCAATTCCATCCGTCAAAAACTTTCCTTTTTTGGTAGGTTTTAAAATGTTGTTTTCAATAAAAACTAAATCGTCTTCGAGGAATTTTTGAGCCTGTTTATTAAGATACTCCAAATATGCATTCCCAAATTCAGTTTCGATTCTATCCAAAGAGACTCCCCAAATGGTTCTCAAACCCGTCATAACATATTCGTTATATCGATCAGCTGTCGAAAGGATTTCTATTTCGTTAGGCAATTTATTTTCTTGAATGGATTTCAAATAAATCGAATTATTCGAAACATTCCAACTTCGGGAAATCCCGTTATAACTGTGTGCCGAAGGACCAATTCCAATGTATTTTTTCCCCAACCAATACGCCGAATTGTTCTTAGAAAAATAATTGGCCTTTCCAAAATTCGATAATTCATAATGAATAAAATCATTGGCTTCGAGCATTTCGACCAAAATAGCAAAATGTTCTTGGGCAACTTCATCTTTAGGTGCAGTAATTTTTCCGGTTTGAATCAGTTTGTTCAATGCCGTTTTTGGTTCCACCGTCAAGGCATAACTCGAAATATGAGGAATACCAAATGACAACGCTGTTTCAATATTTTGTTTCCATTTCTCATTACTCATTCCCGGAATTCCGTAAATTAAATCAAGAGAAATATTTTCGAAATACTTGGTCGCTTCTTCCAAACATTTTTTGGCTTCCGCCGAATTATGAGCGCGGTTCATCAGTTGTAAATCTTCTTCAAAAAACGACTGAATCCCAATGCTTAATCGATTTATTGGGCTTTTGGACAATTCGAGAATTCGTTCCCTTGACAAATCATCAGGATTCGCTTCAAGCGTAATTTCTAGATTTTCAGAAACTTTATAATTGCTATAAACTGCTTCAATCAGGAAATTAATTTCTTCGGAAGTTAAAACACTTGGAGTTCCACCTCCGAAATAAATAGTTTCCACTCCCGAGAATTCGGGATCAGTCTCAAACTCACTTTTGCGCATTTGCAATTCCTTGGCAATAGCCAAAACCAATTCCTCCTTTTTCTTCATTGAAGTCGAAAAATGGAAGTCGCAGTAATGACAAGCCTGCTTGCAAAATGGGATATGGATGTAGATTCCTGACATAATTAGTGGTCAGTGGTCAGCTTTCTAGTGATCAGTTCTGCAAACTGAACACTGATAACTGAAAACTATTTTTTTACTCGTTCTTCGTTTTGTTTGACAAATGCATCCCAACCGGTATAACTTTTCTCCCCAACCACTTTTCCGGAGTTGAAAAAATGACAAACAGCTGCTGCTAATCCGTCCGTGCTATCGAGGTTTTTAGGCAATTCTTTCAATCCTAATAATTGTTGAAGCATTTTAGCAACTTGCTCTTTGCTGGCGTTTCCGTTTCCGGTAATTGCCATTTTTATTTTCTTTGGTTCGTATTCGGTAATGGGTATATCTCTCGAAAGTCCTGCTGCCATGGCCACGCCTTGTGCACGTCCCAACTTCAACATCGATTGTACGTTTTTACCAAAGAAAGGCGCTTCAATCGCAATTTCATCTGGATTGTGGGTATCGATTAACTCAATGGTCCGTTCGAAAATGATTTTCAGTTTCTGGTAATGATTATCGTATTTGGACAATTGCAATTCGTTCAGTTGCAAAAATTCCATTTTTTTATTGACAATTTTTATCAATCCAAAACCCATAATCGTAGTCCCTGGGTCAATTCCCAATATGATGCGCTCGTTTGCCAATTTTAATTTGTTATTTTGCAGTAATGATTACAATTCCTCACAAAGCTAAGCAATTCCTCGTTCTTATAATCAAAGTTTTGATTGTGGGTGGCGCATTCTATTTTATTTACAATCAATTGGCGAATAACGACAAACTGGATTGGCAAAAATTCATCGTTTTATTTCAGAAAAATCAGTCAGTTGGTGGAATTGTCTTCATTTTATTTCTAAGTGTTTTGAATCGGTTTTTTGAAATTTTGAAATGGCAGAATTTGGTAGGATTTCTCCATAAAATAGCTTTAGGCGAAGCAACTAAACAAGTTCTTGGCGCACTGACTGCAGGACTGTTTACTCCAAACGGCGTGGGGGAATATGCCGGAAAAACACTGTTTTTTGAAAAAAAAGACACTAAAAACGTCATTTTTTTAAACCTGATCTGCAACGGAATCCAAATGATTTTGACCGTTATTTTTGGAATTTTAGGCTTATTGTATTTCAATGCACAATACGATGTGATTACCACAAAAACCGTCGCACTCCTTTTTGGATTGCTAATACTGGTATTTCTTGTTTCTTTTCTCTTGAAAAAATTCACGATTAAAGGCTATTCCATCGAAAGATTGATTCATAAGATTAACGAAATCCCAAAACCCATTCATCAAAAAAACATCTTTTTAGCGCTTTGTCGTTTCTTGGTTTTTTCACACCAATATTATTTTTTATTTCTGGCTTTTGATGTTGATCTGCCTTATTTAATAGTCATTGCCACAATCACAAGTGTTTATTTTTTAGCTTCCTCCTTGCCTACTTTCCAATTTTTAGACTTTGCCGTAAAAGGAAGTGTAGCCGTGTATTTCTTTGAAATTCTGGGTGTAAACGAATGGATAGTGATTTTTGTGACCACACTCATGTGGTTTCTGAATGTGGTTTTGCCGGTAGTTATTGGCAGTTATTATGTAATGAATTTTAAAATCCTCTCCCCTCCCGAAGCTTCGGGACTCTCCAAAGGAGAGGGAGATAAAACTTAATAAAATAATTATGATTACAATTGTTTTATTTTTGCCACTTTTGATTTATGCAGTTTTTATTGGACTTTTGATTTATGGTTTAACCAAAGTAAATACAATTGATTACATTGGTTTAAAGCCAAAAACAAAATTTTCGATTATAATCCCTTTTCGGAATGAAGCGGAGAATCTACCTATTTTATTAGACAGTCTATCGAAGTTGAATTATCCGATGGAATTGTTCGAAGTGATTTTGGTCGATGACGAATCTCAAGAAAGATTTCAGATTTCGAACTTCAGGTTTCAAGTCTCAATTATAAAGAACATTCGGATTTCGAATTCACCTAAGAAAGACGCAATTGTAACCGCGATGCAGATCGTAAATACGGACTGGATTATCACCACTGATGCCGATTGCGCAGTCAATAAAAACTGGTTATTGACACTGGATAATTACATTCAGCTTCATGATGTTTCCATGCTCGCAGGAGCGGTAACATATGATTGTGGTAATTCATTTTTGCATCATTTCCAGCAATTGGATTTAGCCAGTTTACAGGGCGCTACTATTGGGAGTTTTGGTATCAACAAAGGATTTATGTGCAATGGCGCCAACTTTGCGTATACCAAATCCTTTTTTCAGGAACTAAATGGCTTTAATGGAAATGATAGAATTGCAAGTGGTGATGATGTTTTCCTGTTGCAAAAAGCGATCACCCAGTTTCCTGAAAAAGTCCATTATTTGAAATCTGAAAATAACATTGTCATCACAAAATCATTGGATGATTGGAAATCGCTATTCTATCAAAGAGTACGTTGGGCATCTAAAACAAGTTCGTATCAAAGTACTTTCGGAAAAGGATTGGGATTGTTGGTTCTCGGGGGAAATTTAGGTTTGGTTTTGGGTATTAGCTTTTGGGTATTCGGTGTGGTTCCATTTCAAAATATTTTTTTGTTATTCCTATTGAAATTTACTGTTGATGTTATTTTGATTTACAAAGCCAATCATTTTTTGAATAAAAGTAAAATACGCTATTTGGTTTGGAGCAGTTTTTTGTATCCGTTTTTTAGCACGAGTGTGGCTTTGTATTCTTTGCTTGGTAAATATGAGTGGAAAGGGAGAAAATTTTAGATTGAAGATTTTTGATTAACGATTTTTGATTTCAGATCTATCGCACAAGTCAATACACTTGGAATAATCGGCAAATCAATCTGAAATCAAAAATCGTTAATCTTCATTCAAAAATCCTTTTAAGAGCTACTCTACTTTAAGAATAACTGGAAGAATAAATTGTGTTTTTACAGGAATTCCGCGTTTGATGGCGGGGTTAATTTTTGGAAAATCAACCAAACGGACTTTAAGAATACTGTCAATTTTGATTTTATCGTAGGCAACGGAATCTTTTGGAAATTGAGGCTCGAATTGCATCGTTGCATTTGGAAAAACAGTAACCTTTACTTCAATTGTATCCAGTTCAGGATAGAGGACCGAAAGGGTATCAACGCTCAATTTTTCCTGAATCAGCTGCGTTAAAACTTCGAAAAAACATTGTTGACGTTGTTTTTTATCTTCTATTTTTTCACAATCTACTACCGATGGGTATTCATCGACTTCTTTCCAGTTGATTGATTTCAGTTCCTTTTGCAACAATTCCTTTTCCGAAGGAATTTGCTTGTCAAAGTATTGACAGGAATTAAAAAATATAAATACTAAAAAGAGGTAATACTGCTTCAAGGTTTTGTTTTTGAATTGGACTAATATTCTATAAAAATACAATTATTTTTTTTGAGATGCTTTCGAAAGCAAATAATCTTCGTAGTTTTTAGCAAACCATTTCTTTTTGTTTTCGATAGCAATTTCTTTTTGATCTGGATACAAAGCCACCAATCGATCTGAAAAAATAGCAATCTGAATCGTATATTTATAGAATTCCTCCTTTGTCAATACTAAATTTGGATTTGATTTTTTATCGGAAAACTCAAAAAAAAGTGCATCAAACTCTTTCAAAGAAAAATTTAATACTTTTACTCTATTCTCGTTGTAAATAGCTTCCTTTAAAATCGCATCATTGCTATTTACAATTTTTTTCTGGGCATTTACAGTCCCAGAAGAAAAAGCGAAAAAGAACATAATCGAAAATAGAATACTTAATTTAATCCCTTTCATAAGCTAGTTACGTGTTGCTTTTGTGTTTTCAAAATTACTAAAAATAAATTTATGGATGTACTGCTTTTGGTTATTGGTTTTATGTGTGTAATTTTAGGCATTTTTGGTAGTTTTTTACCAGTTTTACCTGGACCAAGTGTGAGTTGGGTTGGATTGGCATTACTTTATTTTACGAATGCTGTTCCGGCTAACTATTGGATTTTAGGAATTGCTTTATTGATTACAATTGTTATTTCCGTTTTGGATTATGTGATTCCGGCTAAAGGAACAAAGAGATTTGGCGGAAGTTCGTATGGCATTTGGGGAACTAATATTGGCTTGATTGTTGGAATTCTTGCTCCTATCCCTTTTGGCTTCATTATCGGCCCATTTGTTGGCGCTTTAATTGGAGAACTTTTTTTCGATTCTAAAGATCATAAACGGGCTTTGAAAGCAGCAGCTGGATCATTCATTGGTTTACTGGCTTCCAGCTTTATGAAATTTGTGATTTGTGTAATGTATTTAGGATTGTTTCTGACTATTGTATGGCAATATAAATCAGAGTTATTTTAATTTACAAACGTTCTTAAAATCAAAAAAGCCTTTCAGTTACGAAAGGCTTTCTTAAATCTAGCGGTCTGGACGGGACTCGAACCCGCGACCCCATGCGTGACAGGCATGTATTCTAACCAACTGAACTACCAAACCTGCTTTATTTTTAATCAAAAAAGCTATCCACAAAAGTGGAAAGCTTTTCATTGGTCTAACTACTAAACCCGCTACGAGTTACAAATTCGTAGCAAACAACACAACTAGCTTTAGATACCTTATTGGGGCAAAAAAGCCTTTCAGTTATGAAAGGCTTCTCCCAATATTAGCGGTCTGGACGGGACTCGAACCCGCGACCCCATGCGTGACAGGCATGTATTCTAACCAACTGAACTACCAAACCTGCTGCTTTATTGCGGTGGCAAAGATACAATAGATTTCCGTTTACACAAGCGTTTTTTGAAAAAATATTTGATAAAAATTTGCCGTATCACCCAAAGTTTTGTTTTTCAACTAAGTATGTCATTAAAATTTTTTCGAAACTTTCACCTACACTTACCGGAATGTACTTTATTCGGTTTTGAGAGCAGGTTAACGCCAGCTTCTTGAAGTAACTTTCTACCTGTTTTTCGTATTCTTCTTTTACATTATCTGCAAAAACAGCTACTTCTTCACCAGATTCCACATCAATAAACTTCCTCGGTGCGTTATCAAAGTCAAAATTCAACTCCGTTTTGTTATCGACAACGTGAAATAAAACCACTTTATGCTTGTTGTGTTTCAAATGTTGCAACGCATTGAACAGCGCTTCTTCTCCCGTCCCGAGACTTCGGGATTCGGGACCGGACTGAAACATATCCGTAAATAGGATAATCATCGAACGACGGTGGATTTTCTCGGCTATTTGATGTAAGAATGTAACCGTATCGGTACTTTTTTTGACCGCAGTTTTTTCCAGCAACCCTTCAAGCGCATTCAAAATCATTCTGTGATGGCGATCACTGCCTTTTTCAGGCGCGTAATACTCATATTTGTCCGAAAACACACTTAGTCCCACAGCATCGCGCTGCTTCTTTAAAAGATTCATTAAAACCGCCGAGGCCAAAACCGAAAAACCTATTTTATTTTCATAGAATTGTTGACCGTCTTTTAATTTAGGATAATGCATCGAAGAGGAATTATCGATGATGATGTGGCAACGCAAATTCGTCTCTTCCTCAAATCGTTTCGTATACAAACGGTCCGTTTTGGCAAATAACTTCCAATCGATGTGTTTGGTACTTTCGCCTACATTATAGACTTTATGTTCCGAAAATTCAGCCGAAAATCCATGAAACGGACTTTTATGCATTCCCGAAATAAAACCCTCCACAACCTGATTGGCCAGCAATTCAAGATGCTGAAAACTGGAAATTTTCTCTATTTGCGATTCGATCTTCATCTCTCAAATGTAGTAAAAGATAGAATGATTTTAAAATTAAAAGATTTCAAAAAGAAAACCAGCTCGAAAGCTAAAAAATCTCAATAAATACCACAAAGTACATTTATAAAAACCGCCGAAAAAGTTAAAAACGAATTTAAAGAAAGTGGTTGGACTTTGACAAAGAGTTGCTAACTCTGAAAATACGCAGTGGTTAAATGGGCTTATCAAAGAGGACAATAAAAAATAAATTTTCTACTACACTAATCTGCAAAATCTGCGTGAAAATTTTTAGCACGCAGATTTTGCAGATTCAGCAGATTTTATAAACCATAATACTATTTCTAATACTTAACCAAACATTTGAAAAGAGTTAGATAGAATTTCACTAATTTCCACTAATTAATTCGTGAAATTCGTGTTTTATCTTTTTTCTAATTCAAAAAAAAGGCCTGACTTTCGCCAAACCTTTTATCTGAATCCGTACAGATTCTATGTAAATCATAATCTACCGATTACAACAAAGCGTCTAAACTATCTGCGTAGGTTTGTTTCGGAGCAACTCCTACTTGTTTTCCTACTACTTCTCCGTTATGAAAAACCAACACTGTTGGAATATTTCTCACTCCGTATTTTGCAGCAAATTCTTGGTTTGCGTCAACATCAACTTTTCCTACGACTACTTTTCCAGCGTATTCTTCGCTGATTTCGTCAATGATTGGTCCAACCATTCTACAAGGCCCACACCATGCTGCCCAAAAATCCACCATTACCGGTTTGTCTGATTTCAAAACTACTTCATCAAAAGTAGCGTCTGTTATTGCTAATGCCATATTTTTTTATTTAAATGTTTAAGGTTTCAAACCTGAGTACAAATTTAGAAATTAAAAACTAATCAAACGCCATTCATAAATTAGTTTTGATTATAAGTGTATTGTCAATTGCTATTTTCAGTAAATGCAGGAGCTATTCATTTGAAGTTTAAAAATTCATTTCCAAAGTTTATCATTCTGCCAATTTTCAGGAAAACCCATTTCCTTTTCTTGCTTCATAGGACAATTACACATCAATTCTTTTAATCTTACTTTAAATGTTGTTCTAGGACTTATGATTTGTAAAATGTATTCTATACAACATATCGTTGCATAAAGCTTATTTGTATATATCTTGTCATTTTCCAAAAATGGAAATTTAGTGTTGTATGGCAGTTTTATTTTTGACAATCTTCTATTCCAAATCCGACCATGATGCGCACAAATATTTCTTAAATTACAAAAACAATGCATCCAATTTTCAAGGATAACAGCATCAGATAATCCAAAATGATTAGCAATTATTTTCTTTTCGTTTCCTTTTTTTAGGTTTTGAAATATTTTAGACAACAACCCCATACTACTAACTTCTAAACTCATCCAACATGGTGGCTCGCTAGGTTGAGTATATTTTGTTTTATAATGATCTATAAAAGTTTCATTACTTCTATCCACTTCTTTTTGAAGAGAATCTAGTTGATTTACAAAACGCATTGTGTCACGATATAGTTCTGGTTTCAAATGCCAAAAACTACCAAAAGCCATCGAAAAATGATAAATTATTTGAGTCCGAAAAGCTATTTCTATTTTTTCAATCCCATCAAAAAGAAGTAATCGCAATTGCCTATCAAAAACATACAATTCAATTATTTCTTCAAATGAAATTTTAGTAATAAAAGTATGATCTTCGTTTGAATTATCTTGAAAAGGATAAGTATAAGCTCTTAACCTACCCGTTGGGTATAATTAAATAATTTGATTTTTAATATTATTTATCGGTCTTTGAAAGATAAATTTATTGATATATTGTACCATTGTTAATGCTGTTATTTTAGCCAAAACTCTTGTTCTAAAACCTTC
>NZ_JBLNKU010000025.1:0-6242 GCF_048158545.1 Flavobacterium melibiosi
TAACTTATTGATCCAAAATGGGGCAATTGAAAATGGGCTAGCCTTACCATTATAGTTATTCATCGCTAAAATAGTTGGATTATTACTGTTTGTCAAATCGACAATATCTTTAAGTTGGGTAATCCCAAAAGGAGAGTTTCCAGCAGTGGAGCTATTTCCTCCCACAGGTGAACACCAGTAATTGAATTGAAAATTGTTTGTAGTTCCTTCTTGAAAAACAGACAAGCTTCCAAGACCTTTATTAGTTCCGGCTGCGGTGGATCCTTGTAACAATTGGGCATCTTTCCTCAAGTAAAAATTACTGCTGGCTGCATTTAATTCCAAGTCTTGTTTAATATATACGGCTTCATTACTTGCAAAGACAAAACTATCAGGACTTACATACATCTGAGCATTGACATTGCACTGAAATAAAACTCCAGAAACAATCAACAGTGTTTTTTTAAGTAATTTTGAGTTCATCTTCTGAATTAAATTAATTTGTATGAAATTATATTTTTTAATTGATTTCTCTTTTTTGGTAAAAATTTTTTATCCTAACCCTTTCGGGTGAAAATGTCATCAATAATAAAAGTACAACTAGTGATCTATTTCTTTAAAAATTTTGATCAACACATTCTGTAGCTCCACCTTCAAGAGTTAATGTATTACCACTATTTGCATTACTCCACTGAACGGTGATACTAATTGTATTCCCCAAAGTTGTGTCAATCGAGGTTAAATTCCCAATCTCAATATTTGGTGACAAATTATCTTGTTGTGTTTTACCATAGCTTATAATAGTTCCGGAAGTGCCAATACTTCTCACAGTTGATCTTAAATCAATATCGAAAGGCCTGTTTGTAACATTCTGACCTGTAGATGTAACGGTTAATACAGTCACTCCTGCCAATTTAACCCTGAATGTATAAATAGATGAAGTATTTACTGTAGAAAACCTTCCATATAATTTTACATTCATCAATTTACCAATAGTTAAATAGTTAGCTGCCATAGTAGATGTATAAATAGTTGTTTCGGTTGTCGTATTTGAAACCGCTACCGGCGTAACAACTACATCTTGGGCAAGCATAATACTTCTTCTCACGAGATAAGTTGATGCGTAAAATGTATGACTTTTATATTCAATAGCACCTGGTTCTACGGTTGTCAATAACGGTCCATCTGTTAATTTTAGTGGGGCAGTTCCTGCTGAAGCGGTACCTGGTTTAATATGTAAGGAAGCTGTTGGAGCAGGCACGCCTATTCCAATATTTCCTGCTGATAAGACTCTTAAGCGCTCTGTGTTATTCGTTTTTAAAACAAAATCTTGAGAATCAGTAGTACCAACAAAATTTGTTCCTGAATTAATACCCGCATTACCCGTTGTACTCCATGATGAACTTGAAATAGAATTACTCGTTGTTTTCCACTCAGTGCCGTTACTAAAAAGCATTACAGAATCACCTGCATTTTCTAAAATGAAATTTGCCCCCCCATTGATTGTTCCAATTAATGTTACATTGGCATTACTTGTAACTTCTCTCTTAATAATATATATACGCCCTGTACAAGAAGTAACGGTTGGAAGAGTTAAATTAATAGCGGTTGATCCGTTATTACAAACAATAATGCTATGATTTTCATCTAATGAAGTACTAGTGGTTACCGTTGTTACCTTTTGACCCACAGAACCATTGACTTCAAAAGTTGATTGAGGAGTAATTGTATTTATTCCTACTTGGGCTTTAACAACAGAACAAGAAAGAAGAAAAAAGACTATTGAAAAAATATACAATCTGATATTCTTTGGAGTTAATTCATTTTTTTTCATAAAATAAATGTTTAAGATTAATGTAGTATGCAAATCACATAAGCATCAGTACAAATACGTAAGTAACCACGTTAATCATTAAGTACGTTTGTACGTAAAACTACTTATCAAAAATAAAATAAAAAATAATGATTACTGTAAAAAAAGTACCGATTATGAAATAAAAACGATATTAATAAAATAACAATCCAAAAATATTAAGAATAAAAAAAATACAAACTAATCTGTCTAAACAATAATTTTAAACTGTTTTTTTATTCATAATCCTGAATTTTTAACACATATAAGCACAAAAAAAAAGTAGTGTTCAACCCATTTTAAGTCACATTCTGTCTAATAGCCGCAACTTTTCTATTTAAATTTAAATGAATTCGTTTCTGAAAATCATTCTGCAGTATTGTTGAATAATTAAAATATAAGATATATAAGTCAATATAAAGGAGGTTTCACTTCGAGTTATTGTCTTAAAATACGTTCATTGGCTTATATACTGTGTATGTAAGTAAATTCAGCTGAAAGAAACACAAAAAGCTGAATTCAAGATAAATTCAGTTACAAACCATTGAAGAATAATGGTATTTGTTGACTCTAGAAAACACAAAAAATTGACAGTCAACAATTATAAGAAAAAAGAAAAGAATAATTGAAAAACTCGAAGAATACTAGAATTCCCTTAATTTTCTCGAGGAAAAAAATATTCGAAATTCAGCATTAAAATTATACTAAACAGTACAACGTAGATTAAGCCGACAAAAATAGAAAGGCTGTCAAAAAAACTAATTTATGACTATAAAAACCTTAATTTTAATCTTTGCAACACAAGTTCATCTAATGGCTTTTCGACAAAATCAATAACTTTGGAATAGGAGAAAGCTTTTTCTTTGTCAGATACATCTACGGACGATGTCACCATTACAACATGCACTTCTTTTTCGAAACCAATCTGGTGAATAACTTCCAATAAATCCCAGCCATTCATAACAGGCATATTTATATCCAGAAATAATAAAATAGGCTTGGCATTATCAGGAAGACTATCAAGAAAATCCAATGCTTTTTTTGCTGAATTAAAAGTATAGAGGGACTCATCGAACTTTGCTTTTTGTAAAATTTTTTTATACAGAAAAAGAATTACATTATCATCGTCTACAACCGCTATAGTTAAATCCATCTAATTTTAGTTTTTTTTAATATTAATGCGTTCTGTTTTTTTTACAATGTTTCTTATTATGTTGTCCAATTCAGTTCCAGAATCAAAAAAATGATTCAATAAATCTTCAAATTCGGATGATGTACTATCTATTTCTTTGATGAGATTTACAATACCCATCATTCTTGCTAAAGGAGCCCTAGCTACATGTGATTGTGTCCAGGCTATCTGTTGCAATTTTCCGTTTTGCTTTTCTATTGCTTTAATATAGTGTACGCGCTCTGTGACATCTTTAAAATAAACAGACAAACCTTTATTCGAAGGGTAAACACTTATTTCAAACCATTTTTTCAAAGGCTCATAATGGGTCTCAAATAGAAGTGTATGATTATTTTCAGCGGCTTCGTGGAATTTCCTGTAAGATTCAGAATTAATGCTGGTGGGAAATACTTCCCATAAATTATGTCCAATTATCTCATTTTTCAATATCCCAATTAGCTTTTCTGCCTGATTATTCCAGTAAGTAACTGTCCAAGACTTATCTACAGCAAAAAAAGCATCATCTATACTCTCAAGAATAGTATTTTTTTCTTCCAGAACTTCTATAACTGCTAACTCCGCTCTTTTCCTTTTATCAACACCCTGAAAACTACCATAAATTCTTACACATTTTTTGTTGAAAAATTCTGTTTCACCAATAACTCTTACCCATTTTTCATTTCCTTTAGCGGTAACAATTTGTAATTCAACATCAAATGGAATGCCTTTTTCAATGGCCTCTTCAATTTTTTTGCTAATAATTACCCTGCTTTCTCCTTCTTTAATGAAATTGATAGCCGTTTCTAAAGCTGGTACATAATCTTCCTGCACCTCATAAATTTCTCTAATTAGACTTGACCAGTACGTCCTGTTATTAACAAAATCTACCTCCCAACTTCCTATACGAGCCAGGGTATTTGTTTTATTAATCAAAAAATCCAGATTTTTTTTCTCAGTAATATCTTTTGCTACCGCAAAAAAGAATCCTTCTTCAGAAGACGGAGAAATTGTCCATGCCAACCATTTTATTTCCCCCGATTTAGTGATATACCGGTTCTCAAAATAAATTCTAGCGGTTCCTTTAGATAAATCTTCGAATTTTTCAGCAGTTTTTAGTTTGTCTTCAAAATGAATGAATTCAGAAATCGGAACGGCCAACAGTTCTTCCTCAGTATATTCAAGGAGTACACAAGCTGCAGCATTTAATTTTTTAAAATATCCATCTAAACCTGCTATACCAATAACATCAGGTGCAAAACTGAATATCTGGCTCAGTTCCTGTTCCAATTGCTTACGTTTAATTTCAGCCCCAATAAGAATCCCTATATTTCCAAACAAAACAGAAAAGTCTTCAATTAAATGTTTATCGGTATTTAATCCTAACACAAAAACGGCTATCACTTCATCATTATAAAAAACAGGCAGCCCATAAGCTGACTGTAAGCCCATTTTTTTAGCTGCATCTCTGCGGACAAAGCTATTCTCCTCTCTAATATTTTGCCAAAACTGAACGGTTTTGGTTTCCCAAATAGTACCGGGTAAACCTTTCCCTTTGACAAAACTGTTTAGCTCCTTATTTTCATCGTAAAAAGTCTGTGAAGCAGCTGTTTCACAATATTTAGAAACTAAGTTTATTTTCTTTTTATCTGCACTGACTAACCAAGCTTCCGCTATACTGAAATATCCAAAATCGACCAGCAAATCTAAAACTTTATCTAAAATCAGGTTTAATGTGCCCAGCTCATTAAATAAACGGCTGATGTCTGCAAAAAGGGTCTCTTGTAACTCCTCATTTTTACGCTGTGTAATATCTCTTCCGATAGCTATCCAATGGGTAAACCAACCCATTTCATCTGCTACCGGACTTACTGTTAAGTTGACCCAAAATTCTGCACCGTTTTTTTTATAGTGTACTGTGGTAATTTCACAAGATTCCGATTTTATCAAGGCCTCATCTAATCTTTTTAGTTCATTTCTATCTGATTTTGGACCTTGTAAAATTCGTGAATTTTTGCTTATTATTTCTTCAGTTGTATAACCCGTCATTCTCGTAAATGCTTCATTTACATAAACTATTTTCGATCCGGGTTCATTAAACGGTTCTGCTTCAGTGATCAAAACGGCATCATTGGTCTTGGAAAAAATGGAAGAGAATTTTTCAAGTTCTTTAATTAAATTCTGCTCTTTTGTAATTTCTTGATAAGTACCTGATAAACGGCTTGGCTTTCCATTTTTGAATATAATCTGACCTATGCTTTCTACACATTTGATATTGTTTTTGGTCGTGATAATTTGAAACTTGCCATTAAAAGGGATTCCTTCAAGTATCGCTCTTTCAGTAAATAATTTAATTTTATCTCTGTTTTCACCTTCAATATAAAAATTAATTATGCTTTCAATTTTAGGTATGAAATCATCAGGAACTTCATGGATATATCTCATAATAGTATCCCAATAAAGAATACCAGTTTCTAAATTTAATTCCCAAATGCCAATTTTAGTGGATTGCGCAACTTTACTATAGCGCTCAAGCTTGTTAGTCATAATAGGTTTTATAATAGATTCAACATCATTGGGAAATAAAATTTATTAATTATTTATTCTGTATTATCAAAAAAACTTGTTCTGCAATTAGTCCTGATGTTATTTAAAAGAAATAAACGTATACTTTTGGTTTTAAGGATATACAAATTATATATCCACTTACGCTAAAGCCATTTAACTTTCTAATGCACAATAAATACTTATAAGTATTTATTGTGCAAATATAAGTATTATTACTTATTCAATAATGCCTTTTATTTATTTATCAAAGAAATAGTCATTGTTATAAAAACATAGTAAGACAATTACCCAACACATAAAATATAATTTCACAGAAATCAGAATACGAATTACAAAAACATTGATTAGACATCCTTTTTTTAAGCACTAAAAGTAATAGGGAAATTATTTTTATTGACGATGATCGCTTGTATAGTGCTATAAAATAAATGATTTTATAGATGAAAATAGTAAGAAAATAACATGGCAAATCACCTATAGTGTTTTCAAAATGATTATTTATTAACTGAATTTAATGTGCTATAAATTAATCTTATTCATTTTTTTGACATAAATATTTTATATATAATAAAAATGCAACCTCCAAAGATTGCATTTTTATATTCATTCCTGATGAATTCTAGTTTTTAATGATAATTTTTTTACCAACCCCAATATTGTCTTTCGTCAATAACT
>NZ_JBLNKU010000026.1:0-5659 GCF_048158545.1 Flavobacterium melibiosi
TCTTTAAAGAAAGGCGACGACATACTCTCCCACATAACTGCAGTACCATCTGCGCAGGCGGGCTTAACTACTCTGTTCGGGATGGGAAGAGGTGAGCCCCGCCGCAATAACCACCTTAAGAGGTTATAATTGCTTTGGGCAATTATCTATAATTAACAATTGAATAATTTTCAATTCATAATTACAATAATATCTTAACATATTGAGATAAAGAAAATAAAAAGTTTTGAGAAAGTTTCTTCCCCGGGTTGCCCCGGGGAAAAGCGTACATAAGCTTACGGGTTATTAGTACTACTCGACTATGACATTACTGCCTTTACATCTATAGCCTATCAACGTGGTCATCTCCCACGACCCTTAAAAGAAATCTCATCTTGTGGTGGGTTTCGCGCTTATATGCTTTCAGCGCTTATCCCTTCCAAACGTAGCTACTCTGCGATGCCACTGGCGTGACAACAGATACACTAGAGGTTTGTCCAATTCGGTCCTCTCGTACTAGAATCAGATCCACTCAAATTTCTTGCGCCCACAGTAGATAGAGACCGAACTGTCTCACGACGTTCTGAACCCAGCTCGCGTGCCACTTTAATGGGCGAACAGCCCAACCCTTGGGACCTTCTCCAGCCCCAGGATGTGACGAGCCGACATCGAGGTGCCAAACCCCCCCGTCGATATGAGCTCTTGGGGGAGATCAGCCTGTTATCCCCGGCGTACCTTTTATCCTTTGAGCGATGGCCCTTCCATGCGGAACCACCGGATCACTATGCTCTACTTTCGTACCTGATCGACCTGTATGTCTCTCAGTCAAGCTCCCTTATGCCATTGCACTCTACGCACGGTTACCAAGCGTACTGAGGGAACCTTTAGAAGCCTCCGTTACTCTTTTGGAGGCGACCACCCCAGTCAAACTACCCACCAAGCAATGTCCCCCGCAAAACGGGGTTAGGCCTCAGATAAACAAAGGGTTGTATTTCAACAATGACTCCACAACGCCTAGCGACGCCACTTCACAGTCTCCAACCTATCCTACACATCATTTATCCAAGGTCAATACTAAGCTATAGTAAAGGTGCACAGGGTCTTTTCGTCCCACTGCGGGTAAGCGGCATCTTCACCGCTACTACAATTTCACCGAGCTCATGGCTGAGACAGTGTCCAGATCGTTACACCATTCGTGCAGGTCGGAACTTACCCGACAAGGAATTTCGCTACCTTAGGACCGTTATAGTTACGGCCGCCGTTTACTGGGGCTTCATTTCAATGCTTCTCCGAAGATAACATCTCCACTTAACCTTCCAGCACCGGGCAGGTGTCAGGCCCTATACTTCATCTTACGATTTTGCAGAGCCCTGTGTTTTTGATAAACAGTCGCCTGGACCTCTTCACTGCGGCCAGCATTGCTGCTGGCGACCCTTCTCCCGAAGTTACGGGTCTATTTTGCCTAATTCCTTAGCCATGAATCTCTCGAGCACCTTAGGATTCTCTCCTCGACTACCTGTGTCGGTTTGCGGTACGGGTACTTATTACCTGAAGTTTAGAGGTTTTTCTTGGAAGCCCTTAGGCGCACTATCTCTTCAACCGAAGTCTCCGAGTACTATCGTATTTCCCCAAGCCGCGTGGATTTGCCTGCGCAGCTTATAGGTAGGTACTTCAACGAACTATTCCGTCAGTTCGCGGCGCTTTCATCACTCCGTCACCCCATCACAGTAATAACTAGTACGGGAATATTAACCCGTTGTCCATCGACTGTCCCTTTCGGGTTCGCCTTAGGTCCCGACTAACCCACAGCTGATTAGCATAGCTGTGGAAACCTTAGTCTTTCGGTGTGCGGGTTTCTCGCCCGCATTATCGTTACTTATGCCTACATTTTCTTTTCTAACCAGTCCAGCATGCCTTACGACACACCTTCTACCCTGTTAGAATGCTCCCCTACCACTTACAATTGCTTGTAAATCCATAGCTTCGGTAATATACTTATGCCCGATTATTATCCATGCTCGTCCGCTCGACTAGTGAGCTGTTACGCACTCTTTAAATGAATGGCTGCTTCCAAGCCAACATCCTAGCTGTCTGGGCAGACAAACCTCGTTCTTTCAACTTAGTATATATTTGGGGACCTTAGCTGATGGTCTGGGTTCTTTCCCTCTCGGACTTGGACCTTAGCACCCAAGCCCTCACTGTTATGAAACATTATATAGCATTCGGAGTTTGTCAGGAATTGGTAGGCGGTGAAGCCCCCGCATCCAATCAGTAGCTCTACCTCTATATAACTTTAAGCATAACGCTGCACCTAAATGCATTTCGGGGAGTACGAGCTATTTCCGAGTTTGATTGGCCTTTCACCCCTACCCACAGGTCATCCGAAGACTTTTCAACGTCAACCGGTTCGGACCTCCACACTGTGTTACCAGCGCTTCATCCTGCCCATGGGTAGATCACACGGTTTCGCGTCTAACACTACTGACTAAAGCGCCCTATTCAGACTCGCTTTCGCTACGGATCCGTGGCTTAACCACTTATCCTTGCCAGCAACGTTAACTCGTAGGCTCATTATGCAAAAGGCACGCCGTCACCCCACGAAAGGGCTCCGACCGCTTGTAAGCGTATGGTTTCAGGATCTATTTCACTCCGTTATTCACGGTTCTTTTCACCTTTCCCTCACGGTACTGGTTCACTATCGGTCTCTCAGGAGTATTTAGCCTTAGCGGATGGTCCCGCCAAATTCAGACAGGATTTCTCGTGTCCCGCCCTACTCAGGATACCACTATCGTTATCTTCTATTACTTATACAGGGCTATCACCTTCTTTGGCTCTACTTTCCAGTAGATTCTAATTCTATCCGCAACAAATGTCGTGGTCCTACAACCCCAAAATTGCCGTAACAACTTTGGTTTGGGCTAATCCGCGTTCGCTCGCCACTACTTACGGAATCACTTTTGTTTTCTTCTCCTCCGCCTACTTAGATGTTTCAGTTCAGCGGGTTTGCCCACCTATCGGTGTACTATGTCTTCAACATAGTGGGTTGCCCCATTCGGGTATCTACGGATCATATCGTGTGTGCCAATCCCCGTAGCTTTTCGCAGCTTATCACGCCCTTCATCGCCTCTGAGAGCCAAGGCATCCCCCATACGCCCTTATTTTGCTTATTGTACCAACACATTAGTTAAAATGTGCCGTTTCTTCTGCTTGTCTAATGATAAACAAGCAAAAAATGCTTTCTACTTTTTATTATTTTCTTATCTCAATATGTCAATGAACTTTAATTAAATATGAAGTTTTAAGTATCAAGTAATAAGTTTTCACTTAATACTTATGACTTAAGACTTTATACTTAAATCTGTGGAGAATAACGGAGTCGAACCGTTGACCTCCTGCGTGCAAGGCAGGCGCTCTAGCCAGCTGAGCTAATCCCCCAATCTTTTTTAATTATGAATTGTGAATTATGAATTATGAATAACATTCATAACGCCTCAACTCTAGAATTTCTTCTTTTTTTAAGTCTAAAATAGTTGTCTCGGACAGACTCGAACTGTCGACCCCTACATTATCAGTGTAGTACTCTAACCAGCTGAGCTACGAGACACTCTTATTCTTAAATGGTATTATTTGAACTAACAGCAAGAGTAATATAATTTTAAAACCTGTTTCCATTTCGAACTTTCGTCTTCTTTCCTAAAAGTGTTACTTACGTAACTAACAGTTAGGCTCTAGAAAGGAGGTGTTCCAGCCGCACCTTCCGGTACGGCTACCTTGTTACGACTTAGCCCTAGTTACCAGTTTTACCCTAGGCAGCTCCTTGCGGTCACCGACTTCAGGCACCCCCAGCTTCCATGGCTTGACGGGCGGTGTGTACAAGGCCCGGGAACGTATTCACCGGATCATGGCTGATATCCGATTACTAGCGATTCCAGCTTCACGGAGTCGAGTTGCAGACTCCGATCCGAACTGTGACCGGTTTTGTAGATTCGCTCCTGGTCACCCAGTGGCTGCTCTCTGTACCGGCCATTGTAGCACGTGTGTAGCCCAAGGCGTAAGGGCCGTGATGATTTGACGTCATCCCCACCTTCCTCTCAGTTTGCACTGGCAGTCTCGTTAGAGTTCCCGACATGACTCGCTGGCAACTAACGACAGGGGTTGCGCTCGTTATAGGACTTAACCTGACACCTCACGGCACGAGCTGACGACAACCATGCAGCACCTTGTAAATTGTCTTGCGAAAAGTCTGTTTCCAAACCGGTCAATCTACATTTAAGCCTTGGTAAGGTTCCTCGCGTATCATCGAATTAAACCACATGCTCCACCGCTTGTGCGGGCCCCCGTCAATTCCTTTGAGTTTCATTCTTGCGAACGTACTCCCCAGGTGGGATACTTATCACTTTCGCTTAGCCACTGAGATTGCTCCCAACAGCTAGTATCCATCGTTTACGGCGTGGACTACCAGGGTATCTAATCCTGTTCGCTACCCACGCTTTCGTCCATCAGCGTCAATATATTAGTAGTAACCTGCCTTCGCAATTGGTATTCCATGTAATCTCTAAGCATTTCACCGCTACACTACATATTCTAGTTACTTCCTAATAATTCAAGTCAGACAGTATCAATGGCCGTTCCACCGTTGAGCGATGGGCTTTCACCACTGACTTATCTGACCGCCTACGGACCCTTTAAACCCAATGATTCCGGATAACGCTTGGATCCTCCGTATTACCGCGGCTGCTGGCACGGAGTTAGCCGATCCTTATTCTTACAGTACCGTCAAGGTTCTACACGTAGAACTGTTTCTTCCTGTACAAAAGCAGTTTACAATCCATAGGACCGTCATCCTGCACGCGGCATGGCTGGATCAGGCTTGCGCCCATTGTCCAATATTCCTCACTGCTGCCTCCCGTAGGAGTCTGGTCCGTGTCTCAGTACCAGTGTGGGGGATCTCCCTCTCAGGACCCCTACCCATCGTTGCCTTGGTAAGCCGTTACCTTACCAACTAGCTAATGGGACGCATGCTCATCTTTCACCGATAAATCTTTAATATATAAATGATGCCATTCATATATACTATAAGGTATTAATCCAAATTTCTCTGGGCTATCCCTTTGTGAAAGGTAGATTGCATACGCGTTACGCACCCGTGCGCCGGTCTCTACTTCCGAAGAAGCATACCCCTCGACTTGCATGTGTTAAGCCTGCCGCTAGCGTTCATCCTGAGCCAGGATCAAACTCTTCATCGTATATTGTCTGCTTGAATTGCTTCAAGCTATTGTTATTCGACTAAATTCTAGTGGTTTTTTCAAATCTATCGATTCTATTACTCTTATTCTTTTGTCTTAAGATTTCTCTTAAAACGGCTGTCAATTCAATATGTCTAGGAACGTAGTCTTATCTTGTTTTTTTCCCTTCGTTAGCACTCGTTAAAGTGTTTCTCAAAGCGGGTGCAAAAGTGCAACTTCTTTTCTTAACTGGCAAGAAATTTTTGAAGTTTTTTTTGGAAATTTTTATCCCAATTTACTTCTTCTTTTCTTATCAGTTTGTCAAGGAACTTTGCCTGTTTTGCGGGGTGCAAATGTAACAAGCGTTTTCTAATCTCACAAGCTTTTTAGAATCTTTTTTAGAAAATAAATTTTCTCCTTTAATCCAGTTTACTTGCCAGTCTATTAAAGAACGT
>NZ_JBLNKU010000027.1:0-3907 GCF_048158545.1 Flavobacterium melibiosi
AAAGCAGTATCAGGCGCATGTGCAGACACACCAGGAATAGCTACCAGTACATCAATGCCAAGTCGGTTTGCATATTCAAATTCGCTCCCCGTGTGATAACCTTTGTCGTAAATGGCTATAAAATTGTTGTTCCCCAAAATATTTTTGGTTCGTCGCAACATGCCGCCCATAGCTTTGGAATCGTTTTCATTAGTCACTTTGAAATCAATGGGAATGTTGTGCAGCGCATCCACTGTGGTTTGTACCGTGTAGGCCACTTCTGATATGTTGTTTCGAGTCATGATTTGGCGACTATCGGGATCTGAAGTGGAGATTTGGGTCACGCCTGTAGTATGAATTGTGTTTTGATACCCAATGTATTTTTGTTTCTGAACGGTATGTTTTTTGATCTTTTTTGCTATGGTTTGTTTTTCCAGAACATCACCATCTTCTTTGGCTAAAGCCGAGTTGTATTCTTCGAGTTTGGCATCGATATAAGCAATATGACGCTCTATTTTGTTGGGATTAAAATTGTTTTTCTTGGAGTTTTGCGCTCTGAGTTTGGTGCTGTCTCCTGCAACCAAAGCGCCACCAATGAGTTCAAAGTGGGAGGCGAGTTTCACCGTTGCACGAAAAATGCGAGCAATGGCTTTAGGATTGTCTTTGCGGAAATGATGATGCCAAGATTCGAAAAAGATTTTAGCGTGAACAGCTTCGGATTTCGCCCCAACAAAAACGCCCGCCAGGCGGTGGGCAAAGCCTTGGGTAACATTCATGAAGGCTACAATTATATTGTAGATATTGACCTAAAGACCTTCTTTGACGAAGTCGACCATTGCTTGCTGATGAACCTAATTTACCAAAAGGTAAAATGCCCTACGACTTTGCGATTGATCCGCAAATGGTTGCGAGTGCCGATACTTATCAAAAGAAAACTGGTAAAACGCAGAAAAGGCGTTCCGCAAGGAAGCCCTATAAGTCCGCTTTTGTCAAATATTTTGCTCCACGAATTGGACAAAGAACTGACACGAAAAGGATTGAAGTTTGTTCGTTATGCCGATGATTTCAGTATTTACACCAAATCAAAATACCAAGCCAAAACGGTTGGAAACGCTATCTTTCTATTTCTGAGAGATAAGCTAAAACTAACCATTAATCTGGAAAAGAGTGGGATTAGAAAACCCATTCAATTCACGATATTGGGATTCACGTTTGCATCGACCTATCAAAAAGGGGTAAAAGGCAGGTATCAATTAACGGTAGGGGACAAAGCTTGGGCAAAACTCAAGCAAAGTCTAAAAGAAGTGACCCGCAAAACCGCACCGAGAAATTTCGAGGAACGCATCCGGAAAATCAACGAAATCCAACGAGGATGGTTAAACTATTTTCGGGGAACAAGTATTCAAGGAAAGTTACGAGATATTGACGGATGGTTGCGCAACAGACTGCGCTATTGTATCTGGACGGATTGGAAGAAACCCGAACGCAAAAGGAAAAACCTGATGCGACTAGGGATTGACAAAGACCATGCTTATGCTTGGAGCAGAACCAGAAAAGGAGGATGGCGCATTGCCCAAAGTCCAATTCTTACCACTACAATTACCCTACTGCGACTTAAGAAGAAAGGCTATCAATCAATGTTGGAGATTTACATGGAACTCAACCCATCACTTTGCGAACCGCCGTATACGAGACCCGTACGTACGGTGGTGTGAGAGGCGCACTCCGTCAGTTTCTGGCGGAGCCGTCTACTCGATTAGGCGTTCGGCTTTTATTATTTAAATTCCACAAGTTCTGAATCAACTTTCCATCCTTTACTTGTAGCAATACTTTTGTCGCATTTTTCGACACCAGGATTTCCCCCAATAAAAATTGTTTTATCCCAAATTTTATTTTTGTGTAAAGTTTCAAATAACTTATTTATTTGAGTAGCATTTAATTGATTTGAACGTAAAAACAAAGATGCTAATTTTGTGTTATTACGAACATCTAGACTTTTAAGCTGATTGTTTTCACAAGATAAAGTCTCAAGCAAAGTATTTTTACTAACATCTAAACTTTTCAATTGATTCAAAGTGCAATCTAATTCGATTAATTCAAGATTTTTACTAACATCAATATTTTTCAGTTTGTTACTAAGGATTACCAAATAATTTAATTTGGGATTATTACTTACATTTAAACTAGTTAAATCATTGTTGGAACAAAATATACCTATAATAGTATTTCGTCCACTACCATTTATTGCAATTGCGTGGCTTTTTTTGTCTGAATAGCTTTTGTTAAAATAAATGGGCATTGACCACAAATCATTTGAGTTGATTGTCGTTCCGTCTCCCCAATCAATAGTTGCATTTCCCCAAGAACCAGACAAGCCAATTTTTAAACTGTCAACTTTATCCGTACTCATAGTTATTTGTGATTTAGAGTTTTGTTTGCACGAAATAATAAGTATTGTTAAGAATATGAAAATAGTGTTTCTATAGTTGTTCTTCAATCTGTTAATTTTTAATTAATCTATTTTCGTGTTTTTTCTCGTTTCGTGTGTAAGCTGACGCCTAACGTTCTGGCGCTACACGAGGTTTGGGATTAAAGATGCGAGGTTTTTCGGTTAAACACAAATTTTCCAAATACAAAACCATCTTTAAATTCAACCTAATGCCCAAATCTCGTGTAACGGCTGTGTGTGCCTTGCATGCACTTCCAATTCCTCAAAAGTAGGAATTTTATCTAGAGGGTGCAAGTCCCTTATCGGCAAGTTGTTGTGTTATATTGAGCCGATTAGCACGTGGCAAGCTCGGAAGAAGCGATTCTTTGAGTGAAGGAAGCCAAACGGCAAAAGTCTGTACCGAGGAACACGAAGCGCATACGAGGCTAGCTAAATTGGGGTAAGCATGCACAGCAATGCAAAGCCTAGAGACAACAGATTTAGTTAGTAGATGCGTCGGGGATAGACAGAAAGAGGAAGTGCTTACCGAGGGAGGTCTCTTGGATTACGGGTTAATCCCAAAAGAGAAGTCAGCAGAAGTCATAGTACTTGGGGCAACGAGTTACCAATAGAAATGGTATAAGTCTCACAAACAAGGAAGGACTGAACGCAAGTGGTTCTCAATTTCTAACGGAATGGCGCAAGTTATAGCCCTAGAAAAGCGGAACAGGTTAAACAAGAATCTGAAATAATCCCGAAGTTTCGGGACAGATTAAAACAACAAGAATGATTGCACAAGTAATACATCCTTACAATCTCCAAAAGGCGCTACATCAAGTAGTCGCCAATAAAGGCAGTGCGGGCGTTGATGGCTTAAAAACCACTCAACTAGCGGATTATTTTCGTGAACACAAAACTGCATTATTGGACGATATTAAGAATAATCGTTATGTACCGCAACCCATTCTTGGAGTGGAGATTCCAAAGGGAGGCGGAAAACTCCGACTCTTGGGAATCCCAACAGTAGTGGATAGACTACTTCAACAAGCCGTATCACAAGCAATGATGCCAAGATTTGAAAAAGATTTTAGCGTGAACAGCTTTGGATTTCGACCCAACAAAAACGCCCGCCAAGCGGTGGGTAAAGCCTTGGGAAACATTCACGAAGGCTACAATTATATTGTAGATATTGACCTAAAGACCTTCTTCGACGAAGTGGACCATTGCTTGTTGCTGAACCTGATTTACCAAAAGGTAAAATGCCCAACAACTTTGCGATTAATCCGCAAATGGTTGCGAATGCCAATACTCATCAAAGGGAAACTGGTAAAACGCAGAAAAGGCGTTCCGCAAGGAAGCCCAATAAGTCCGCTTTTGTCAAATATTTTGCTCCACGAATTGGACAAAGAACTGACACGAAAAGGATTGAAGTTTGTCCGTTACGCCGATGATTTCAGCATCTACACCAAATCGAGATACCAAGCCAAAACGGTTGGTAAC
>NZ_JBLNKU010000028.1:0-3449 GCF_048158545.1 Flavobacterium melibiosi
GAGATTTACATGGAACTCAACCCATCACTTTGCGAACCGCCGTATACGAGACCCGTACGTACGGTGGTGTGAGAGGCGCACTCCGTTAGTTTCTAGCGGAGCCGTCTACTCGATTATGTGATCGCCCCTTTTTTTGGTTCAGGTGTTCATCAATTTGTTTTCGTTTGTATTGGTTATTTTAGTACTAATTCGGTTAATATTTGTTTAACGTTTAAATGTTTTGCGTCTTGAATTTTTTTAGCGTGTTCTGCAACCAAGTCAATCCAATCGAATAGTTTGGTTTTGTCAGTTGTTTTGGTTTCCCAATATTCAGAAAGTTCAAAAGCTGATGTTTGCATAATAGTTTCAACAATAGTAGGAATATTGTCAAACAAGTTTAAAAATATTCGTGGAACTTTCGGATAGATTTCATTTCCAATTGTGTAATCTCTTTTTCCTCCTGCTGTAAATAAATCTCTAACATTAGGGCAAATAACAGCTTCACGTGTTACTAGCCAAATTGCAAGTCTTCCAAATTTGTCGCCTTTATTTCCAAAAAGTTCGGGGAAATAAACCATAGCTCGATTTTTCAGTTCTTGCTTTTCCTTTAAAGATAAATTATTCCAAATTTTGATAACAATATTACTTGGTTTACTGTCGTTTTCTGCATCCATCCACCAAAGTTCTTCACCTGGTTTTAGTTTGCTTTTGTAGTAGTCAACAATTGGTCTGATTGGGTTTTCATTTTTTCTCAAACTATCGTAAGGCGTTTTGATTTTATCAAAAATGGTGTTGCCTTTTTCCAAATTCATATCAATCAAATAACGTGGTGAATGTGTTACCACAACTTCGGAAAGTACTTCTTCATATGGACGACAACGAAATTCTATCGGACTTGCTAATTTAGCAAACAGCATAAAAATACGTTCAACACTATCAACTCTTGTACCTTCTAAAACACTATTTCCTGTAGTTTTCCAATGATTTTGGGTTGTCGTTTTTACTTCAATTCCATAATATTTTTTCGCAACAATATCAGGGAATTTTTGCCCACCAATTAACTCAATTGAATTTTCAAAAACCGTTCCTACAGCTAAATCTGTCATTACATCTCTCACATAAGGTTCTAAATTTCTACCTAAAAGAGTAGCTACTTTTTGAGAAGATTTTTGAGCGTGTACATTAAGTTCTGAAATTGTTGAATTAAGCAACAAATCAAATTCACTTCTGTTTGGGTCTGAATTTACTGAAACTATCATTCTTACTTTTTAAAATATAAGTCCCAAATATCTTCAATTCTTTTAGCCAAATTGAATGCTAAAAGTGGTGGAACTGCGTTACCAATAATTTTATATGCTTGTGATGGACTTACCAAAAAGGAACCTTTTCGACCATTTTTGTTTTCAATAACAAAATCGTAATCGGGCGGAAAAGTTTGAATTAAACCACATTCTCGTACGGTCAATCTCCTTTCTTTTAGTCCTTTGTTTAATTCACTTTCTATCAGTCCCCCATTTTCTTTTGAAAGTCTTCTAAATTCAATATTTCCGTGATGTTCGGAACGAATTGTTGGTGATATGCTTGGAAGTTTTATTTCAGTTTGTCCTTGGCAATGTTTACCCATAAATTTAGCTTTTGAGTAAAATCTTTGGGATAAATCTTCTGTTTTTTCTGGTTCTTCTAAATGTTTGAAAACATCTTTTAACTGAACAAAATGTTTTAAATTCTCTCCTTCAACTGTATAAGAATGAGTAGGTTTTGGGTAAGGATTATATTGCTCCGAAATGATTTCTTTTTCTAATTCTGCTAATGCAGATGCTTTCAATGCAGATTTTTTAATTCCAATAAATATTACTCTTTCTCTTGATTGAGAAACTCCAAAATCTGCCGAATGTAAAACTTGTGGATTCAGAACAATATAACCGTTTCCGTTTGCTGATGAAAAATCATTTTGGATTATTGATTTTACATCGCCAAGATTTACAAGTCCTTTTACATTTTCAGCAATAAAAATTTTTGGTTGAGTAATTTCAATCACTTCTTTCATCCACATATAAAGTTGTCCACGTGTTTCAGCTGAAGCTATTTCTTTTTCTGAAGCGGTTTTTTCTTCTATAAGTTCTCCTTTGTGATTTTTGTGTGAAGTAAAGCCCTTTCTTTTTCCTGCAACGCTAAAGTCTTGGCAAGGAAATCCGCCCGTAACGACATCTACGTCTTCTGGAAAAACATTTACGCCATTACGATACATTTTTACTAGATCAACAATACTTTCTTTATAAAAATCTTCTGCATTATGGCCTTTTTTTACGAAATGATTAACCCAAGCATTTCTTGCATCTAATAATATATCGTTTGCAAAAACAGTTTTAAATTTTGTTTTTTTTAGTTGAACAAAACCGTTTTTTAATTTTCTGTCAATAAAATGTGGTGTAAGAATTTCGTTAACTGATTGTTGTAAAACAGAAAAACCGCCTTCAAAACCTAAGTCCATTCCTCCACAGCCTGAAAAGAGCGAAAGAACATTTAATGTTTCTTTTTCTCCTTCTTTAGTTGTTTTTAGACTTGTTTTCGGATAATATAAAAAATCTAATTGTGGTTCTTGTACTATGCTTAATTCTGCTTCTATTGTTTCTGTGTGCATAGTTTAGTTTTTTACAATGTTAGACTTTAAATACCTTACTTTTTGCTCGGCAACTTTTAAGACTTTACTTGCACAATCTTCATCTGCTATTTCGTAAGCAATTCTGTCACTAATAAACTGAATTAATAAATCTTCTTTATCAAGTTTAAGTATTTCAGCAAGTTTAATAATATTGTCCTTAGTTGGTTTACGTTCGTTACGTTCAATTTTGCTTAAAATAGCTTGGTCAATGTCGAGATAAGACGCTACTTGTCGAAGTAGCAAACCTAAACTTTCTCTTTTTGCTCTGATTATTTGTCCGACTGTTTTCATATGAATAATTTTACTTGACAACATTTGTCAAATGTAAGTTGTCATTTTTAATTATGCAAATTTTGAGTATCGCTTTTCTGTGGTTAAGAACAAATATGCTTGAATTTACGTTTTTCAGGGGTGTCACATAACGTCAGTTCGTCTAAAAACCTCCAAACGAACTCAATTTGGTTAATGGGTTAGTAAATATATGGGATTTAAACTACAATTAAAATTCTTTTTAAGAAAAGTCACTTTCTGCTTCTTAAAAGAAAATAATGCGTAAAAAGTGTTAAAAAGGGTTGTCAGAACCTCAAAATATTGAGCCAATACTTTTAAATATTGTTTTAGTAGATTTTGGTCAATCAAATTAAAAATCCGGCGTAAGTTGTATGCTGAAAAAATCAGGCCAACATCAGCCGAGGCGTGTTTGATGGTTTTCTTTGTCATGATATAATAAAAGTCCCATTGGCGTTTTATGACACCGTAAGGATGTTCTACTATGGCTTGCCGTCTGCGGTAGATTTCATAATTATTT
>NZ_JBLNKU010000029.1:0-3402 GCF_048158545.1 Flavobacterium melibiosi
CCGAACAGAGTAGTTAAGCCCGCCTGCGCAGATGGTACTGCAGTTATGTGGGAGAGTATGTCGTCGCCTTTCTTTAAAGAATCCTCATCATGAATTTGATGAGGATTTTTTTTGATTTATAGTCTCGTGGATTTTTATAGAAAAGTATTTTGTCAACTTAGTAGTTGTGCATGGGGGGGATGAATACGTATAATTCTCCATTAGAGAGTGAAGTTTTATCTATTGACAAACACTTGTCTAAGTTTTTTGAGAAAAATAAACCATTGTTTTGCATGCGATTTTGGTTCAAGATTTTAAAATCACATAAGGAATCTTTGTATTAATGTTGTGGTTTTTGCCTATAACTCCATAGAAAGGTTGTAGTATTGCAATGATTAGGCTTGAAATCTATTAATTTTTTTAAAAACGCAAACTTCGGTGTTACCGGAGTTCCGTCTGCCGCTAAATTCCAATCTCTAAACACTACTTATCCAGTATCCTCATTGAGCCATCTCCTTCGGGTGATGTGTAGGTATAACTGATGTCCGCGAATTGGAAAATCGTGAACCGTTATCTTACAAAGCATCCTTTGGAATTTAATTTATATTTACCATATTCTTTTGGTATGGAATTAATCTCTTTAGATAGAAATGCAAAAAATATGATTTTTTTATAAGAAGTTAACTCGAAATAGTTCACTATTATCTCCGGTAATAATAACTTGATGAGTTCGCTATTGGAACCTTGCATTGCTGTCTAATTTGAATTTAAAAATATCCTTTATTACTATTTCTCACGACTTTTAGAATTGATCCGATTTTTATTTAAATAATAACAATTTTTAGTTAACTGCTTATTTGTAATTTGTTTATAATATTGTTAATTATATATTAAAATTTTATTTGCTTAACCAAAATAAAACTATACTTTTATTTAATTAAATATATATCGTCAATTATATTAACAACAAAATTTATTCTATGAAAAATAAATTACTTTTATTTTTAATGTTTTTTTCGTTTTTAGGAAATAAAATTAGTGCCAAAAATTTCGAAGAAACTTTAAATAATTCTAAAATAAATTTGCAGTTGGCCTTAACTGTTAATTTAACTGATACTATTAAAAAATCTAATAGGACATTTAAAACTGCAAAATCTACAGCTATCATACCGTCACCCTTGACTACTGCGGGAAGTGCTTGTAAAGAAGAGAGTGACTTGACTGTAAGAGTATTTATGGCTGCCTCTGGAGGTAGTGGAGATGTTATCGAATGGTTTTCGAGTCAAACTTCTAATACTATATTGCATACAGGATCTATATTTAGTCCGACTATTAGTCAAACTACAACGTATTATGTTCGAACCCATGCTGGTGCTGATTTTAGTGTTAGGGTACCTGTTGTTGCTTCCGTTTATTCTGCTCCACCAATAGTAACTTTATCTGTTTCACCTGCAGATCAAATTATATGTGAAGGAGTTCCTCTTGTATTTACTGCAAATAATGGTGCTGATTTATTTGAATTTTCAGTTGACGGAACTGTTGTGCAGGCTATGTCAACAAATAGAGAATATTTAACAACGACATTAAAAAAAGGTCAGGTAGTCAGTGTTAGAACACGCTATGCAGTTACTTTTGACGGATCCATGATTGAAACTGCTTGGGGAAAAGGTTCGATGGAAGACAATATACTTTCAGCTGCATTATCCTCAAATGCATCAAACGGCTATATTAATTCTATTAAAATTAGTCCCACAGAAGATAAGATAGTTTTTGGAATTCCAGGAAAATTAGAAAACAATAGAAGTATGCTGTTGTTTCTGGATACAAAGCCTGGAGGTTTTAATTTGGCAAATTATGGAGATGAAGCAAATGTTATTCCCTCTGTAAAGGGATTTAATTATTTTAATAATAACCCAAGTACTTTTGATTCTTATTTTCAAGCGGATTATTGTCTTACAATTTCAACTGATGACGGTGGAACAAATTATTTCGCTGATATTATCGAATTAAAAACAGGTAGTTCTACTAAGGTAAACATAGGGAATGCAGCAACAGGATTCCCTTCTTCTGTGATGGGGGTTAATACTGGTAATTCAGGAATTGCAGATTATAATCTTGGTTTTGAAGTTGAAGTATTGAAATCATTGATAGGCTATGTAATTGGAGATATTAAGTTTTTTGCTTTCACGATGCAAGATGATAGTGAACTTAATTATAATGTTACAAATTCCTTTTTAAGCCCAGAATTAACTAGTTCGCTAGATTACGGGAGCGGTGCTGTTGATTATAACATAAAAGACCCAAATCCGGTTGTTGTCTCAGCGGATGCTTTAATTCCTTGTTACAAAGAAGATAGTATTTTAGTTAATTTAGATGAAAAGCCAACAGTTGCAACCGTAGGTTCAGGTCAATTCAATTGTACATTAACAAGTAGTTCACTTGGAGGCAACACTCCTATTATTGGTTCCGGTGTTTGGTCATTAAAATCAGGTCCTGGTTTAGTAAATTTCAGTGCTGTAAATAGCGGGACATCTACAGTTACAGTAAATGTAGAAGGTGTATATGTTTTTACATGGACTATCTCAAATGGAATCTGTTCTAGTTCAGCTGCAGATATAACAGTAGAATTTCATGTTCCGCCTTTAACTCCAACAGGAAATAATCAAACCGTATGTGCTTCATCACCAATTCAAACTTTGACTGCTACAGCTACAGTTGAATCAGGAGAGTCATTAGTTTGGTATGATGCGCCAACTGGAGGAAATATAGTATCAGACCCTTCGTTAAGTTTATTAGGAACCATTACTTATTATGCGGAATCGGTAAAAAATGCAACGCTATGTGTAAGCGACTCCCGTACTGCGGTAACCTTAACTATTAATCCAATACCACTTGTTCCGTTAAGCGGAGGAGATCAAACGGTATGTGCTTCATCGCCAATCACACCACTGACAGCTACTGCTACAGTTCAGCCAGGCGAATCGATAGTTTGGTATGATGCAGCAATCGGAGGAACTATAGTGCCAGATCCTTCTTTAGGTTCATTAGGAACTATTACTTATTATGCTGAAGCGGTAAATAGCATAACGTCTTGTGTAAGCACATCACGTGTGGCAGTTACTTTAACTTTAAATTCAAAACCAATCGCTCCAATAAGTGGAGGGAATCAAACGGTATGTGCTACGTCACCAATTCAGACATTGACTGCTACAGCTACAGCTGACTCAGGAGAGTCAGTAGTATGGTATGATGCATTAACCGGAGGAAATATAGTGGCAGATCCTTCATTAAGTGCATTAGGAAGCGTTACATATTATGCGGAATCGGTAAAAAATACAACACCATGTGTAAGCAACTCTCGTACTGCTGTAACCTTAACGATTAATCCAATACCACTTGTTCCGTTAAGCGGAGGAGATCAAA
>NZ_JBLNKU010000030.1:0-2018 GCF_048158545.1 Flavobacterium melibiosi
GTACCACCTTTATTCGCTTTAACAAGCTTTTTTAATCACTTTTTTTCATATTTCCTTAACTTAAAATTTAACTCGCTGGAAACATGGTTTTTGGAGCATGAAGTTTTTTAACTATCCCCTTACCATTCCTTAGGAAAGGCGCCGAAATGGATAGCATTTGCCATAGGCATTATATATAGGAAAGCCTTATTATTTGATTGTTGATTTTCTAATACTCCCAAATACCCAGATTCATTACCAGTTTCAACGGTTTGAGACTTGCTATAACAACCATTAATACTAGTCAAAATGCTACATACTATGTAATATATACTATAATTAATTCAAGTTGCTAGTTGAAATAACATAAAAAACAAAGCAGAGGTTAAGTAAATTTGTTTTGCTAACCAATAAACAGAACCAATGCTTTGTAAAGACAAAATTATATCAATTTTTTGTTTAATAGATGATATTTTGCAAGGAATTAACCATGTAGAAGATGTGAGAAGACAAGTTTGTGATAGTAAAATCATCTTGACTGCAATTGTTTCTTCAACAAGTTTTTATGGTAATCATTCGTCAGCTATAAAGTTTATGAAGCAGTATGGATTTATTCCCAATATGCTGGATAAAAGTAGATTCAACAGGCGATTACATAAAATAAGTAAACTTTTAATTGTAAGTTCTTATTATAAAGACTTTTGTTGTGAAATGCACTATATCATAGATTCTTTTCCAGTTGCAGTATGTAACAATATGCGCATTGCAAACTGCAAGATTCTTAAAGATAAAAAATGGAGAGGTTACACCTCTAGTATGCGAAATTATTTTTATGGGGTTAAAGTACAATTACTCACCACAAAAGATGGAATTCCAATAGCTTTTCATTTTACACCAGGTAAAACTGGAGATGCAAAAGCATTAGGAAAAATGATAGATAAATTACCTGCAGAAGCCTCATTATATGGCGATAGTGCCTATACAGATTATGGGCTAGAAGACATTGCTCTAGAGAGAAAATGCATCTTATTAAAGATTCAACGCAAGTCAAACACTAAGAGAATAGATACATTGGAACAAAAAAAATGAAAAGCTAAAAATGAGAAAAAGAGTAGAAACAGTAATAAGTGACATTAAGAAAATGTTTCCAAGAACAACACATGCAGTTACACTTGAAGGTTTTCTAATAAAGCTAACTTTATTTGTGTTTGGACTACAATTAAATAAATCGATTAACTAGCAACTTGAAATTAATTAATTAATAAACAACTCAACTGCCCGCGTTAGAGATAGCAGCGGAAAGCCCGCAGAAAACGGAATGAAATGGAGTTTTTTTTGAGGACTTGCAGCATACAACCCGACCCATTATAAAAAAAGAAACAACAAATTATCTCTTTTTAGATTAGGTCCAAAAGTTGTCGAGAAATATTAAAAAAGAGATATTTACATTTCCAAATCAGCTACAGATACAAGTTTCCTATAGCAAACTCATCAAGTTATTATTACCGGAGATAATCGTTGAATATTTTGAGTTAACATCTTATATAAAAAAAAACAGAAATTTTGCATTTGTATCTAAAAAAGATTAATTCGATTCCTAAAGAATACCGACAATATAAATTAAATTCAAAAGTCTTCTTTGACGAGATAACTGTTTAAGATTTCCGCATTGGCGGACACTAACAATATCTTCATATCACTGATACTGGGGAATCCTATTTAAAGATTGGAAATTAGTAGCGGACGGGGACTCGGGTAACACAAGAGTTAGCGTCTTTTTTTAAAAAATCAATAAATTCCATACCAAATGATTGTAACGCTATTGATTCTTTCTACGGAGTTAGGATCATACCCAAACAATGGCTTATAGTGCCTTCTTTCATGATAGTATAGTTTTGATTATTACTATTCAAAAACTATATCCCCCCATGCACAACTACTAAGTTGACAAAATACTTTTCTATAAAAATCCACGAGACTATAAATCAAAAAAAATCCTCATCAAATTCATGATGAGGATTCTTTAAAGAAAGGCGACG
>NZ_JBLNKU010000031.1:0-1903 GCF_048158545.1 Flavobacterium melibiosi
GTAGTGTGCCCAGCATGGGCGGTAACTCTAGGGTGCAAGTCCCGAACACGCCTTTACAGTGGGAAGTGTTAGCTAAATGCAAGGGTGTCCACTGTGAAGTGGAATCTGAAGGAAGCAGTAGGCAAACTCTTGACCTGACGAACAGAAACTATATATAAGGCCAGAAATGTTGGATAAAGTTGCTACACAAACTGAAGTCCCAAACTGTACGGAAACATCATGGTAAATATAGCAGGTAGATGAGAGGAAAGTTATCGTTCTTACCTGGGGAGGTCTTATAGACATAGGGAAGTTTTTTTTTACAGAACTATGGATAACAATTGCTATAAGAAGTCAGCAGAGGTCATAGTAGGTACTAAAATTAAGTACCGAAGGACTGAACTTAATTAAGTGAGTAGTAAATGAATGTTACCTTTGAAGGAACGAATGCAGAAAATATCGAATAATTTTGATAACTGCCTTGGGAAGGATAGGACGGAATCCGACAGCTACCAAGGAGTGCAGACCTTTATTGGGATAACTGAAAACAACCTCACGGAAGTACATTTAGGTCAGGGGAAACTATTAGAACTAATCCTCAGTCCTTCCAATATGAATATGGCTTATAAAAGGGTCAAATCCAATAAAGGGAGTTCTGGAATAGACAAGTTGTCCACTGAGAATTTATTAGAATGGCTCTTAGAAAATAAAGAGTCATTAATCACATCGCTAGAAAAGGGGAAATACAAACCCCAAGCTGTTCGAAGAGTTGAGATACCTAAAGAGGGAGGTAAAACAAGGTCACTTGGTATTCCTACTGTCGTAGACCGCTTAGTCCAACAAAGTATTGCTCAAATCCTAACGCCCATTTACGAACAAGAATTCCACGCAAGTAGCCACGGTTTTAGACCCAAAAGAGGCTGTCATACTGCTTTGAAAGAAGTAGAAAGTCACCTCAATGATAAGTATCACTATGTAGTGGATTTAGACTTAGAGAAATTCTTTGATACTGTTAATCACAGTAGGCTTATAGAACTAATATCGAAGAAAGTCAAAGACCCACGAGTGATATCACTCATTCATAAGTACCTAAGAGCTGGTGTTGTTGTGGGAAACAAATTTGAAGAAAGTATATTAGGTGTTCCGCAAGGCGGTCCTCTAAGTCCTTTGTTGAGCAATATAATGCTTGATGAATTAGATAAGGAGCTCGCTAGACGAGGACATCGTTTTGTGCGCTACGCAGATGATTGCTTAATCTTCTGTAAGAGTAAGAAAGCATGTCTTCGTGTTAAGGAAAGTATAACTAAGTTTATTGAAAGCGTATTATACTTAAAGGTAAACAAAGAGAAAACTACGGTTGGGTATATCAAAGGAAAGAAGTTCCTTGGATATAGCTTCTATAACAAAAGTAAAGGAAAATGGGGGCTTTGTGTACACCCAAAGACTTATAGTAAACTTAAGGACAGGTTAAAGGAAATTACTAATCGTAGTAATGGTGTGGGGTATCAAAAGACGAAAGAACTCTTGCGATACTACGTACAGGGTTGGATATCCTATTTTAAACTAGCGGATATGTCAAACAAGATTAAACGTATAGACGAATGGCTTAGATTTAGAATACGAATGTGTATATGGAAAAGTTGGAAGAAGATAAGTACTAAATACAACAATCTTAGAAAGGCTGGTATTAGAGACAATCAAGCCTATCAATGGGCTAATACTCGAAAGAGCTATTGTCGAACTGCACTTAGTCCAATCCTGAAAACATCTTTAACTACGATAAATCTAAGAAAAGCAGGCTACACGTTCCTAAATGACATCTACCTAAAATGTATCGTAAATTAAGAACCGCCTTGGTACGGATCCGTATGCCGGGTGGTGTGGAAGGTCGCCTAGGGAAATAATCCCTAGGCTCCTATCCGAT
>NZ_JBLNKU010000032.1:0-1669 GCF_048158545.1 Flavobacterium melibiosi
TTCAACTGTAGCTTGTGCCGCTGATATCGTTACTCCGACTGTACCGGTGGTTACCGATAATTGTGGGAACGCTTTAACGCCTGCCGCTGCCGTGATTTCTGCAACACCTGCCTGTGAAGGAACCGTAACCTATACCTACACTTTCACCGATTGTGAAGGAACCGCACACGACTGGGTTTATACTTACTCAATTGATGATACTATTGCACCAACAGCAACAGTACCAGCAAATATTATTGGTATACAATGCAAAGCTGATATTCCAATTGCAAAAATCACTGATATAACTGATGAAACAGATAATTGTTCTGGATCAGTTACAGTAACTGTTAATGATACCAATGATGAAGGTTCTGGCTGCAAAGGAAGTCCATACATTGTAACTAGAACATATACTTTAAGAGACTGTGCAGGTAATTTAACTAATTTGGTACAAACCATTACTGTTGAAGATACTATTGCTCCTTTATTATCGGGTATACCTGCTAATACAACTGTTGAATGCGATTTTGTACCTACTGTAGAAATTGAAGCAAATATAAGTGCAACTGATAATTGTGACACAGCACCTATAGTAACTTATCTTGGTGAAGAACGAATAGATGGTAATTGTCCAAGCAGCTATACCTTAACAAGAACTTGGACAGCAACTGATGCCTGTGGTAATTCATCAACGAAATCACAAATCATCAAAGTTCAAGATACAACACCTCCAACTATTACACCTCCACAAAATATAATACTTAGCAGTGGGGCAAATTGTGTTACTGATATTAGCCCTACTATAACAGGCAATCCAACATACAATGACATTTGTGATTCAAATCTAGAGCCTCCTACCTATACTGATACAAATTGTTTTGGAAACTCAGATAATCAAGAAGTAAATGCTGGAAATGGTAATTATTTTCCATTTACCGTTTCAGGTTTTGATGGAATATCTGCAAGCAGTATTGAAAAAATTGCTTTAGCATTCGAAACAAATCAAGGAAAAGGAAGAGCAGAATTCACTTTAATTGCCCCTAACGGTCAAGGAATAATTTTAGTTGGTCCTTATTGTACAGGTGGAGCATGTGATGATGCAAATTCAAATACTAAAGAATTATACTTACCCATATTTTATCCTAATAGTTCTGCTTATGTAAAATGGAACAACAATAATTTTGTTCAAAATGGTGTTAGTCAAAATTTCACTCCATATGGAGCAACAACTTCAACAAATACAATTCCTGAATTGACATCGTATGTATCCAGCTTTGAAAACTTCTCAGGAACAATGAATGGAACTTGGTTAATTTATTCCAGAAAACAAGCTAGTGTAAATGGTAGTATTGAATTCAAAAGCGTTTGTTTAACACCAGCTTCATGTCCTGGAGATAAAATTATTTCTAGAACCTGGACGGTTACCGATGCATGTGGTAATACAGCAACCGCTAATCAAACTATAAAAATTGAAGATACAACTGCTCCGACAGCTTCTAACCCTGCTGCCATTACTCTTAGCGGTTGCAACGGAACTTTCCCTGCTGCTGATATCGCTCTAGTGACTGATGAGGCGGATGCCTGTTCAACTCCGGTTGTGGCTTTTGTTGGTGATAGTGCTCCTGCTTTAGTGGGTTGTACTGAAACTACGATCAGAACATACAGTGTGACGGATGCTTGTGGAAAC
>NZ_JBLNKU010000033.1:0-1183 GCF_048158545.1 Flavobacterium melibiosi
GAGGCGGATGCCTGTTCAACTCCGGTTGTGGCTTTTGTTGGTGATAGTGCTCCTGCTTTAGTGGGTTGTACTGAAACTACGATCAGAACATACAGTGTGACGGATGCTTGTGGAAACGTAATCAATGTGACTCAAAATTTAATCAGAACGGTTGACCAAACGGCTCCGACTGCTTCTAACCCTGCTGATATTACTCTTAGCGGTTGCAACGGAACTTTCCCTGCTGCTGATACTGCTGTAGTGACTGATGAGGCCGATACCTGTTCTACTCCGGTTGTGGCTTTCGTTAGTGATAGTGCTCCTGCTTTAGTGGGTTGTACTGAAACTACGATCAGAACATACAGTGTAACGGATGCTTGTGGAAACACAATCAATGTGACTCAAAATTTAATCAGAACGGTGGATGAAACTGCTCCGACTGCTTCTAACCCTGCTGATATTACTCTTATCGGTTGCAACGGAACTTTCCCTGCTGCTGATACTGCTGTAGTGACTGATGAGGCGGATGCTTGTTCCACTCCGGTTGTGGCTTTTGTTGGTGATAGTGTTCCTGCTTTAGTGGGTTGTAGTGAAACTACAATCAGAACATACAGTGTGACGGATGCTTGTGGAAACACAATCAACGTGACTCAAAATTTAATCAGAACGGTTGATGAAACTGCTCCGACATTTATAGAAACTTTACCCGAAAATGTAACTGTTCAATGTTCTAATGTTCCAACTGCTGCTACGCTAACAGCTACTGATAATTGTAGTGATGCTACTGTAACTTACGAACAAACAACTACTCCAGGATTATGTGCCGGTGCTTATACACTAACGCGTATTTGGACTGCTACTGATTCTTGTGGTCTTACTACAACTCATACTCAAATTGTGACTGTTGAAGATACAACGGCTCCTGTATTTGTTGAAGCTTTACCAGTGAATGTTACTGTTCAATGTGGTGCTGTTCCAACTGCTGCTACGCTAACCGCAACTGATAATTGTAGTGATGCTACTGTAACTTACAATCAAACAACTACTCCAGGATTATGTGCCGGTGCTTATACACTAACGCGTACTTGGACTGCTACTGATTCTTGTGGTCTTACTACAACTCATACTCAAATTGTGACTGTTGAAGATACAACGGCTCCTGTATTTGTTGAAGCTTTACCAGCGAATGTTACTGTTCAATGTG